>NZ_CP023747.1:4247500-4557500 GCF_008704995.1 Streptomyces nodosus | reverse complement strand
CTTCGCACCGCCGCCCGAGGGGACGCCGGACCGGCCCTGGCAGCCGCGGCGTCCTGCCCCCGGCCAGGGGCAGGAGGGCTCCGGCGACCGTGGCCCCGCGCCCTGGGGCGGTCAGTGGAGCGACCGGCAGCCGGGCCCGGCGGCGGGTGGCCGCTTCGGCGAGCGTCCCGGGACCGGCGGCGGTGGACAGGGCGGTCCGGAGGGCTCCGGCGGCCCCGGCGCGGGCATGCGCTGGGACCCCACGGACCCGGCCCAGCGCCGCGCGCGCTATGCGCTGCTCTCCGGTATGTGGGCCGTCTTCTTCGCCCTCTTCAGCTGGACCTATCTCGCCCTGCTGCTCGGCGCGCTGGCGCTCTACTGGGGCACGAGTGCCCTGCGCGCCAAGCCCCGCGACGCCGGCCCGGGGACCTCTACGGCCGGGACCCCCGCCGAGCGGCCCCGCACCGCCACGGCCCGCCCGCAGACGACGGCGGCGGTCAGCGGACTGGTCACGGCGTCCCTGGCGATCGTGATGGTGGCGATCACCTTCACGGCCCAGCTGGTCTACCGCGACTACTACACCTGTGTGAACGACGCCCTGACCAGCCAGGCGAAGCAGTCGTGCGCCGACCTGCTGCCCAAGGACCTGCGGGGCGTGCTGGGTTCGGAGGGCTGAGGCGGCGCAGCGCCGGAACACGGCGTTGAGCCGGGGCACCCCCAGGAGGGGGCCTCGGGCGGGACGCGGTCGAGGTTCTCAGGCGGGCGGCTCGGGATCCTTCGGCTCGGGGTGCTTTGGTGCGGGCTCCGTCGGTGCGGGGTCCTTCGGCTCGGGTTGCTTCAGCTCAGGTTGCTTCGGTGCTGGCTCCGTGGGTGCGAAATCGTTCGGCTCGGGGTGCTTCGGCTCGGGGCGCTTCGGTGCGGGGCGCTCCGGTGCGGGTGGCTTCGCTTCGGCCTCCTTCGGCGGGGACTTCTCCCGAGAGGCTTCCCGGGAGGGGGTCTCGAGGGCCCCCTGCGGGAAGGGCACCTCGGGGAAGAGCGCCTCCGGGCGGGGCGGACGGGAACTCTCCGGGAAGGACGTCCCCTTCGGGAAGGACGTCGTCTTCGGGGCCGGCAGGAACGGGTCCTCCGACGACAGCGCCTCGTACGCCTCGAGGCCGGGGTCGTCCCACCGGGAGCGGCGCCTCCCGCCGACCGGCACCTCCGCCGGCGCCCAGAGCTTCGGAGCCGGAAGCACGGCCGGGGGAACCACCGGCCGGGGGCGCCGCAAGCCCCGCGCCCGCCATGCCGGAGCCTCGCATCCCCTCAGCCGCCAGGCCCGTGCCGTCAGGGCCACCGGCACGCCCACGGCCACCGTCCAGCCGGCCGCCGCGCCGCCCACCTGCCATCCCACCGGGCCGAACCGCGCCAGCGCGGCCACCCCGAGCGGCCCGCCCGCCGCCTGGGCGAGCACCGCGAACAGCACCCCGCACAGCGCCCCCGCCCTCAGGACCGCCCCCGCGGTCCGCCCGGCCGACCACACCGCGTCCCGCCCTCGCTCCCGGCCCTCGGACGCGGACCGCCCGAGGAACCATCCGACGGTCACGCCCGCGGCCACCGGTACCGCCCCCACCGCCCACCGCAGCGGCCCCTCTCCCGGCCCGGGCACCGCCGCCAGCAGCGGGAAGGGCGGCAGCAACTCCGGCGCCCTTCCCGCCGACAACGGCGCCACCATGTGCCCCACACCCAGCACGAACCCCGGCCCGAGCCCGTACGCGGCCCCCCACACGGCCGCGTTCGGCACCAGCGTCAGCGCCAGGAGCAGCACCGCCCAGCGCCCCGACCAGCCCTGGGTGATCTGAAGGAAGGACGCCCGGGCCGCCGCACCGTGCCCCACCAGCGACACCCCGACGAGCAACGCACCCCCGCCCACCAGCACGGCCGCCCCGGCCAGGGCCGCCCGGAGGCAGCCTCCCGGCCGTTCCGGCCCGTCGCCCTCCCTGGCCACGGTGTCCGCGGGCAGCCGTCCGAGCACCCGGAGCACAGGCCTCGGCAGCGACTCGCAGGGGCGCCCGTGCGCCGTCCACACCCCCGCCCCCACCGCCACGCCGGCCACCAGCGGCAGCCACAGCGCCTGCCCCGTCCACGACGGCCGCAGCGGTCCGTCCGAGGCGACCAGCACCGCCAGCGCGCCCACCCCCAGATAGCCCGTCACCACCGCGCTCCACGCCGTGCGCGCGGCGACGAGCGGCGCGTCGCTCTCTTCGTCCGCCTCCCCGACGGTCGCATCGCGCCCCGCCCGGTGCAGCAGCCAGAGCGGCAGCGCCGCCAGCAGCAGCGGCGTCACACCGACGGGGGCGGGCACTCCGGAGAGCGTCTCGGTGCGGAGGAGCACGACTCCGTGCGCCAGCAGCCACAGCGCCGCCGCCACCCGCACGGCCCCGCCGGGCCCGCTGTCGGGATACGGCGAGCTGATCCACAGCACCATCACCAGCAGGGAGAACAGGCCGAGTCCCAGCACCGCGGCGGCGGCGCCGCCGAAGAGCCCGTCGCCCAGCCCGGGCGAGCGGTCCCGCAGGCGGGTGAGCGGGGACGACAAGGGGGTGCGGCGGTCGGTCCATCGGGTCACGCCCGCCATGGTCCCAACGACACGCGCTTTTTCGGCGTACCGGGCGAAGACCGATGTGTCGCTCAATATGTGTTTATGTACTTTTTCGCATGGAGGGCCGCCCTGTGATCCACACCCCCGCTTCCCCACTGCCCCGGCCCAGGGAACTCCGACGCCTGCGCAGAACCCAGTCGCTGACGCAGACTCAGCTCGCCGCCCGGCTCCGTGTCTCCCTGGAGACGGTGCGCGACTGGGAGACCGGTCTGACGACACCGCGCGGGCGGAGACGAAAGAGGTACGCGAGGCTGCTGACCGCCTGGGCGGCTCAGGAGACCCCCGGGGACCTGACACCCCGTCAGGCCTTCGACACCCTCCACGAGTCCTGCGCCCCCGCCCTCGTACGGCAGGCCTATCTGCTCACCGGCCGGCCCGAACTGGCCCGTGAGTCGGCCGAACGGGCCTTCCGGCTGGCATGGCGGTACTGGCCCGAGATGGCCATCGCCCCGGATCCGCAGGGCTGGGTACGGTCCACGACCCACGGCTGGGCGCTCTCCCCCTGGCAGCGCCTCCGGCCCCGCCACCTCCGCCCCGCACCGTCACCCGTGGATCCCTCGGACCGCGCGCTGATGCGCGCCCTTCTGGCGCTGCCGCGGGCCCACCGGCGCACGGTGGTGCTGCACGACATGGCCGGACTCGGTCTGCCGGAGGCCGCCACCGAGACGGGAGCCGACGCCTCTGCGGCGGCCGGCCGGCTGCTGTGGGCCCATGAGACGCTGTCCGCGCTCGTACCGGAGCAGGCGATGCCGGAGGTGCTGCCCCGCCGGCTGGGTGAACTGGCCTCCTCCGAACGCCTCCGCGCGGTCCAGCTGCCGTCCGTACGGTCCGGGGACGAGCGCAGCCCCCGTCACTGGGTCCGCGCGGCGATCGTCGTCACCACCACGATCGTGGGGGCGACCACCCTGACCCTGCAGCTGACCCCCCATCACCAGGAACGGCCGCCGGCGCGGGGAACGGCGTTCCAGGGCATCCCGGCCCGGGTCCTGCTGGGGCCGCCCTCCGGAGTGCAGCCGAGGCACCGGTCCCTGCTGGCGGCGCGGGGCCACCACCGCCCCGAGCGGCTGGTCCCGGAGGCCCGCTGAGGCGACCGCGGCACCGAACGCCGCGTGGGCCCGTACCCCTTGGGGGTACGGGCCCACGCGGCGTTTCGGCCGGGACGGATCCCGGCGGACTCTCAGCCGGGAGGAGTTCAGCCGGCCAGGATCTCGCGCGCCAGCTTCGCCGTCTCGGTCGGCGTCTTGCCGACCTTGACGCCGGCGGCCTCCAGCGCCTCCTTCTTCGCCTGGGCGGTGCCCGACGAACCGGAGACGATGGCGCCCGCGTGACCCATGGTCTTGCCCTCGGGCGCGGTGAAGCCCGCGACATAGCCGACGACCGGCTTGGTCACGTTCTCCTTGATGAAGGCCGCGGCCCGCTCCTCGGCGTCGCCGCCGATCTCACCGATCATGACGATCAGGTCGGTGTCGGGGTCGTCCTGGAAGGCCTTGAGCGCGTCGATGTGGGTGGTGCCGATGATCGGGTCACCGCCGATGCCGACGCAGCTGGAGAAGCCGAGGTCCCGCAGCTCGTACATCATCTGGTACGTCAGCGTGCCGGACTTCGAGACCAGGCCGATGCGGCCCGGCTTGGTGATGTCGGCCGGGATGATGCCGGCGTTCGACTGACCCGGGGTGATCAGGCCGGGGCAGTTCGGGCCGATGATGCGGGTCTTGTTGCCCTTCTTGCCGGCGTACGCCCAGAAGGAGGCGGAGTCGTGGACCGCGATGCCCTCGGTGATGACCACCGCGAGCGGGATCTCGGCGTCGATGGCCTCGATGACCGCGTCCTTGGTGAACTTCTCCGGGACGAAGATCACCGTGACATCGGCACCGGTCTTCTCGACGGCGTCCTTGACGGAGCCGAAGACGGGTACCTCGGTGCCGTCGAAGTCGACGGCCTGGCCGGCCTTGCGCGGGTTCACGCCACCGACGATGTTGGTGCCGGAGGCGAGCATCCGGCGGGTGTGCTTCTGGCCCTCGGAGCCGGTCATGCCCTGGACGATGACCTTGGATTCCTTGGTGAGGAAGATAGCCATGGTTGTGTGTGACCTCGTCCCTTACTTCGCGGCAGCAGCCAGCTCGGCGGCCTTGTCGGCCGCGCCGTCCATGGTGTCCACCCGCTGCACGAGGGGGTGGTTGCGGTCGTCCAGGATCTGGCGACCCAGTTCGGCGTTGTTGCCGTCGAGGCGCACGACCAGCGGCTTGGTGACCTCTTCGCCCTTGGACTCGAGGAGCTCCAGGGCCTGCACGATGCCGTTGGCGACCGCGTCGCACGCGGTGATGCCGCCGAAGACGTTGACGAACACGGACTTGACGTCCGGGTCGCCGAGGATGATCTCCAGGCCGTTCGCCATGACCTCGGCGGAGGCACCGCCACCGATGTCGAGGAAGTTGGCCGGCTTGACGCCCTTGTGGGCCTCACCGGCGTAGGCGACGACGTCCAGGGTGGACATCACCAGACCGGCACCGTTGCCGATGATGCCGACCTCGCCCTCGAGCTTGACGTAGTTGAGGTTCTTCTCCTTGGCGGCGGCCTCCAGCGGGTTGGCCGCGGCCTTGTCGTGGAGCTCCTCGAAATCGGGGTGACGGAACTCGGCGTTGTCGTCCAGGGACACCTTGCCGTCGAGGGCGATGACCTCGCCGGAGACGACCTTGGCCAGCGGGTTGACCTCGACCAGAAGGGCGTCCTCCTTGACGAAGACGTCCCACAGGCGGACCAGGACGTCGGCGACCTTGTCGGCGACCTCGGCCGGGAACTTGGCCGCGGCGACGATCTCCTGGGCCTTGGCCAGGTCCACGCCGTCGATGGCGTCGATCGCGGTCTTGGCGACGGCGTCGGGGCGGGTGGCCGCCACCTCCTCGATCTCCATGCCGCCCTCGACGGAGGCGATGGAGAGGAAGGTGCGGTTGGCGCGGTCGAGGAGGAAGGAGACGTAGTACTCCTCGACGATCTCCGGAGCCGTCTCGGCGATCATCACCTTGTGGACCGTGTGGCCCTTGATGTCCATGCCGAGGATGTCCGTGGCGCGGGCGACCGCCTCGTCCGGGGTGCCGGCGAGCTTCACACCACCCGCCTTGCCGCGGCCACCGACCTTCACCTGGGCCTTGACGACCGACTTGCCGCCCAGCCGCTCGGTGATCTCGCGCGCCGCCTCAGGCGTGTCGATGACTTCACCGGCCAGCACCGGTACAGCGTGCTTGGCGAAGAGGTCCCTCGCCTGGTACTCGAACAGGTCCACGCGCTTCCGTCCCTATCAGTGATCTCGCGGTTCGTTGGATGCGTGGGCGTGCCGCGAGGGCAACGTGACGTCCGCTCTGGGTCACAGGGAAGGCGCACACGGTGTCCGAGCGCGCGGCATGTCCGCCTGGCAGGTTATCTCCGCTCGACGTAACGCCCTAAATCACAGGTCACACCCGAGCGGTGATACCTGTCACACGTGCAGCCTAGAGCCGGTCGGGGCGGCTCGCAGCCGTGGCCTCCGACCGGCACGGACGGCCGGTGGGGTCCCCCTCGGGGCGGGGGTCACCCGGTGCGACCCCTCGTACTCATGTCCGATTTCCCCCCGGGTCTCGCGGCGTCCGGACGCCGGTCGCACCCGGCCGCGCCCCGTGCTTGATCCGTGCGCGCTCCGTGCGCGCTCCGTCCGTGCTCCGTCCGTGCTCCGGTCCGCGGGGATCCTCATGGCGTCTCCGGTATCGGCAGAGGACGCTTCTCGATCGCCGCCGCCATCACCTCCGGAAACAGATCGGGCGTGCAGGCGAAGGCCGGTGCGCCCAGCGCCGCGAGCGCCGCGGCGTGCTCCCGGTCATGGGCGGGCGCCCCTTCGTCGGAGAGCGCGAGCAGGGCCACGACCTGCACCCCCGACGCCCTCATCGCCGCCACCCGCTGGAGCATCTCGTCCCGGATCCCTCCTTCGTAGAGGTCGCTGATGAGGACCACGACCGTCTCGGTGGGCCGGGTGATCCGCGACTGGCAGTAGGACAGCGCCCTGTTGATGTCCGTGCCGCCACCGAGCCGGGTGCCGAGAAGGACGTCGACCGGGTCCTCCAGCTGGTCCGTGAGGTCCACGACGGCCGTGTCGAAGACCACGAGCCGGGTCGACACGGACCGCATCGACGCCAGGACCGCGGCGAACACCGCTGTGTACACCACCGACGCCGCCATCGACCCCGACTGGTCGACGCAGAGCACGACGTCCTTCCGCACGGACCGGGACGCCCGCCCGTGGCCGATCAGCCGCTCGGGCACGACCGTGCCGTGTTCCGGCAGGTAGTGCCGGAGATTGGCGGCGATCGTGCGGTTCCAGTCGATGGCGTGATGGCGGGGGCGGCTGATACGGGCGCTGCGGTCGAGGGCGCCGGTGAGCGTGGCCCGGGTGCGGGCGGTCAGCCGCTTCTCCAGGTCTTCGACGACCCTGCGGACCACTGCTCGTGCCGTCCGCCTGGTCGTCTCCGGCATGGCCCGGTTCAGCGAGAGCAGCGTGCCGACCAGATGCACGTCCGGCTCGACCGCTTCCAGCAGCTCCGGCTCCAGCAGCAGCGCGGCCAGTCCGAGCCGGTCGACGGCGTCGCGTTGCATGATCTGGACGACGGACGAGGGAAAGTACGTCCGGATGTCCCCGAGCCAGCGCGCCACGGACGGTGCGGACGCGCCCAGCCCCGCCGAACGCTCCCTCCCCCGCGGGGGTTTGTGCTCCTTTCCCTGAGGTGTTCCGTAGAGCGCGGTCAATGCGCCGTCCATCGCCGCGTCCCGCCCGTCGAGCGGGTACCCGGTGCCGTCCGCCGCGTCACCGCCGAGCACCAGCCGCCAGCGCCGCAGCCGCTCACCGCTTCCGGCCGTCCCGGGGCCGGCCGTACCGGCTTCGGGCATCCCGGGCCCGGGCATCCCGGCTCCAGCCATTCCAGCTCCGACCGTCCCGAATCCGGTCGCCCCAGCTCCAGCTGTTTCAGCTCCCGACATCCGCGCTCCAGTCGTCTCGGCTTCGGTCGCCCCAGCTTCGGTCGCCCCAGCTTCGGGCGTGCCGGCTTCGGGCGTGCCGGCTTCGGTCATACCGGCTTCAGACGTGCCGGCCTCGGGCGTGCCGGCTTCAGACGTGCCGGCCTCGGGCGTGCCGGCTTCAGACGTGCCGGCCTCGGGCGTGCCGGCTTCAGACGTGCCGGCTTCGGGCGTGCCGGCTTCAAGCGGCATGGCGTTCGACCGGGCTGTCCTCCGCGTACTCAAGGAGCCACGCCCACAAGATCGTCGGCATCACAGCCGCCGCACCCACGGTCGGCACACTCACGGCCGCCGCACCCACGGCCCTCGGACCCACAGCCGTCAGGCTCACGGCCCTCGGGCTCGCCGCCGGCGAACTCGCCCAGGCCGAGCAGCAGATGCAGCACCGGAACCACGGCGTCCGCCCGCCCGGTGTCGAGCGTGGGCGCGAACCCGGAGGCGCCCATGCCGCTGGTCAGCGCGCTCCCCCGCGCGCCCGGCCCACGCCGCACCAGCTCTCCGAGGGTGCGGCGCACGCCCGGCTCGTACCCCGAGAACGTACGCCGCAGCAGAGGCAGTACGGCCGTGAACGCCTCCGCCGGCACCCCGGTCAGCCAGGCGTCCACCAGGCCGAGCAGCCGCTCGTCGTGCACCAGCAGCATCCCGCCGCCGGAGCCGCCCCCGAGGAACCCCTCGATCCAGGCCGCGGCGTCCGCCGGCGCCGTCCCCGGCGACAGGACGAGCCCCATCAGCCGTGCCGCTTCGTCCTGCGCCAACTCCCCCTCGTCCAGCAGCAGTCGCACGGCACGCCCCCGGATCACACCGGGCACGGTGTCCCGCCCGCCGAGCACCCGCAGCACGGAACGCCACCGCCCGCGCAGATCCCCATGGTGCGCGGCGGCCTCCTCCCCGAGCAGCCCCACCGCCCTGTGCACCGCGTCCAGATGGCGCCGCATCTCCTCGGCCGCCTCCGCGTTCAGCCCGGCGCACGCCGGTGGCAGCCCCACGAACACCCGCTCCGCGAGGCCCGCGGCGACGCCCGCCAGTGCCCAGGTGTCCGTGCCGCGGACGTCTCCGTACCGCAGTGAACGGACCAGCGCGGGCAGGGCACGGGCGAGATGGCCGACATCGGTGTCCAGGGCGGCGCGGTCGGCGAGCGCCCGCATCACCGAGGGCAGTGCATCGGGCAGCTCCGCCGGCAGACATCGCTCGGCGAGCGCCGTGACATCGGCGAGCGCCGGTGCCGCGACCGCGTCCGCCTCCGCCTTGGCGGTCGCGGCGGCGAGCACGGTCGTCCCCCACACCCCCGCCTCGGCGACCCGCACCGCGAGTTCCGGGTCCCAGCACAGCCGCCAGGTCTCCCGGAACGTTCCCGTGCCGGCGCGCGAGGCGACGGGCTCCGCCCAGCCGATCTCCAGGAGCCCCAGCCGGTGGAGCAGCCGACTGCGCTCGGCATCGGTCTCCTTGCGCAGGTCCAGCTCCAGCTCCCGCTCCGCAGGGTCCGGTTTGAGCCGGAGCCGTCGCTGGAGTCGGGTGAGATCCCTTTGCAACGGCACCGCGGGGGCCGAGGCCGGCACCTCCCCCAGGACGTCGCCGACCACGAGGCGGTCGTGCACCAGCGCCAACGGCACATCCAAGCCCTCGCACATCACCGCCCGTATCGCGTCCGTGGTCTCGGACAGTCCCGCCAGCGGCCGGCCGCGCAGCGCCGCGAGGGTGCCCGCGAGCCGCACCGCCTCGATGACATGCGCGGACGACACCGGATGGTCCTCCTCCCGAAGCAGCCCGGCCACCTTGGTCATCCACCACTCGACGGGCCGGTCCGGGGCCTCGAACAGATGCCGGTACCAGCCCGGGGAGTCGATCCCCGCCCCATAGCCGCCGGCCCGCGACAGCCTCCGGTGGGTCCAGGGAACCCAGGTCATGTCCGCCTTGACCTTGGGCAGCCCCTTCAGCAGGGCACGGTCGGCGGCGACGGTCCTCCTGCGCCGCAGTGCGGGCAGATGCCAGGCCCCGCACACAACGGCCGGCCGCTGCCCGAACTCCTTCTGCGCGGCGCGCACCTGGAGCCGCATATACGCCTCCCGCACACCGTCCCGCTCCTGTCCCCCGGTGCCGTAGCTTTCCCGCAGCGCGGTCATGGCCTCCTCCAGCACCGCGAACGGGGCGAGTGCGTCCCCCTCTCCCGCGCCCCGGTGCTCGATCACGTCCTCCCACCACCGCTCCGGATCGTCGTACCCGGCGGTCCCGGCCAGCAGGGCGAGGGGATCGACGCGCAGGGCGTCGTCGCGACCGGGCAGCGGGCCGGACGGCCTGCCGGGCTCCCGGGCCTCCGGCGCCTCCGGCCCCGAGCCGACGCCGGAGGCCGAAGTACCCGGCCGGTGCTCGGCCGGCTCACGCCCGGCCGGACGCGGTTCCCTCGTGCCCCGGGCCAGGGTGTGTGCCGCGGGAAGATCGATGAACCGGACCGGGACGTGGTGTTCCAGGGACCAGCGGATCGCCACCCACTCCGGGGAGAACTCGGCCAGCGGCCAGAACGCCGACCGTCCCGGCTCGTCCACGGCATGGGCGAGCAGCGCGACCGGCGGCCGCATCTCCTCGTGCGCCGCGAGCGGGATCAGGGCGTCCGCCTCCGGCGGCCCCTCGATCAGCACGGCCGGTGGCCGTGCCGCCTCCAGCGCGGCCCGCACGGCGCGTGCGGACCCGGGACCGTGATGCCGCACCCCCAGCAGCAGCGGCCCGTCGCCGGCCCGCCCGCCCGACACCCCCTCGACGCCTGTCACACCGCCTCCCTCACCCGGTGCGAAAGGTTCCACGTGAAACCGGAGCCCGAGCCCTTGACGTTCATGGGGTGACCTCCCGGCATGCGCGGTAGAAGTCCGTCCAGCCGTCGCGCTCGCGGACCACCGCCTCCAGGTACTCCCGCCAGATGACGCGGTCGGCCGCCGGATCGCGCACGACGGCGCCCAGCACGCCCGCGGCGACATCGCTCGGGCGCAGCACCCCGTCGCCGAAGTGGGCGGCCAGCGCGAGCCCATGGGTGACCACGGAGATCGCCTCGGCGGTGGACAGCGCACCACTGGGCGACTTCAGCCTCGTACGCCCGTCCGCGGTGACACCGTCCCGCAGCTCACGGAAGACCGTGACGACACGGCGGATCTCGTCGAGCCCGTCGGGCGGGGCCGGCAGATCGAGTGAGCGGCCGATCTGCGCGACCCGGCGCGAGACGATGTCGACCTCGGCCTCGGCGCTCTCCGGCAGCGGCAGCACCACCGTGTTGAAACGACGGCGCAGCGCGCTCGACAGCTCGTTGACCCCCCGGTCGCGGTCGTTGGCCGTGGCGATCAGGTTGAAACCGCGGACGGCCTGCACCTCCTGGCCCAACTCCGGTATCGGCAGGGTCTTCTCGGACAGGATGGTGATCAGTGTGTCCTGGACGTCCGCCGGGACACGGGTCAGCTCCTCGACGCGCGCCACCGCCCCCGCGGCCATCGCTCTCATCACCGGGCTGGGCACCAGGGCGTCGCGACTGGGGCCCTGGGCCAGCAGCCGGGCGTAGTTCCAGCCGTAGCGGATCGCCTCCTCCGGGGTGCCGGCCGTGCCCTGCACCAGGAGAGTGGAGTCGCCGCTGACGGCTGCCGCCAGATGCTCGGACACCCAGGTCTTGGCCGTGCCAGGAACACCGAGCAGCAGGAGGGCGCGGTCGGTGGCGAGTGTGGTGACCGCCACCTCGACGATATGGCGCGGGCCCACATACTTCGGGGTGATCACCGTGCCGTCCGGCAGCGCCCCGCCCAGCAGATAGGTGGCCACGGCCCAGGGCGACAGCTTCCAGCGGGCCGGGCGCGGCCGGTCGTCCTGCGCGGCCAGCGCGGCGAGTTCGGCCGCGAAGGTGTGCTCGGCGTGCGGCCGCAGCACCTCGGCCGCCGCCTCCCCCCGCTCCATCGACATCGGCTCAACGGACACACGCATGGCCACATCCCCCTCCAGCTCGGCCGGTCCGGATCTGTCACCCACCGTGCACCACCCCACTGACAATGCGTGATGACCTGCGCAAACCCCCTCACGGCGGTCGGTTGTCAGTGGTGGGTCCTACCGTCGACGACATGACTCAGCAGGGGGTGCGCTGGACCACGGATCAGGTGCTGGCACTGGCACCTGATGCCGCGTCACGCGCGGCGGGAGGCACACTCGGCGCGGCCGGGCCGTGGTCGCAGGCGGGCAGTTCCGACGAGGGGACGGTGTGGGGGCTGTGCGAAGGAAGGGAAAGCCGGCCGTTTCGGACGGTGGTCGATGTGACGGACGCGTCCGACCCGGCGTACCGGTGCAGTTGTGGGAGCCGCACGGTCCCGTGCCGGCACGCGCTGGGGCTGCTGCTGCTCTGGGCGGGCGGGCGTGGCGCGGTGCCACGGGGGCGGGCACCGGGCTGGGCGGAGCGCTGGATCGAGGAGCGCAGGGGGTCCGCGCGGGCGGAGCGGGCGGGGGCCGGCTCGGCCGCGGCCGCGTCCGCCGGTCCGGAGGCGGCCCGGCGCAGGGCGGAGCGGCGGGCCGCGCGGATCACGGCGGGGGTGTCGGAGCTGGAGCAGCGGCTGGCCGACCTGCTGCGGGGCGGCCTGGCCACCGCCGAGCCCGAGGGGCGGGGGCTCTGGGAGGAGACGGCGGCGCGAATGGTCGATGCTCAGGCTCCCGGGCTGGCCGCACGGGTGCGGGAGCTGGGGGCGCTCCCGGCGTCGGAGCCCGGCCGGCCGGTGCGGCTGCTGGAGGAGTGCGCGCTGCTGCATCTGCTCGATCAGGGCTGGCTGCGCCGTGAGCGGCTGCCGGACGGGCCGGCGGCCACGGTCCGCTCCCGGATCGGCCTGCCGAATTCGGCCGACGGGCCGCCCGTCCGTGACCGCTGGCTGGTTCTGGCGCAGTACGACACCTCGGACGGCCGGCTCACCACACGCCGGATCTGGCTCCACGGGACGAGATCCGACCGCATCGTCCTCCTCCTGTCCTACGGGGCGGCGGGGCGCGCACCCGACCTGACGCTCCCGGTGGGCCTGGCCTTCGAGGCGGAGGTGTCGGCGTATCCCGGGTCCGGACAGCCACGGGCGGCCTTGGGCGAGCGGTTCACCTCTCCCGCGCCCGAGGAGGCTCGCCCGCCCGGCATGTCCACCGCGCAGGCGACGGCGCGCTACGGGGAGGCGCTCCGGTCGGACCCGTGGCTGGAGTCGTTCCCGGTGACACTCGGCCGGGTCGTACCGACCCCGGTCGAGAACTCCTGGCAGCTGGCGGAGTCGGACGGCGACACGGCGCTGCCGCTCACCCCGTCGGCCGTCGCCCGTCCGGGTCTGTGGCGCCTGGTCGCCCTCTCCGGCGGCGCCCCGGTCACGGTCTTCGGCGAGTGCGGCCATCACGGCTTCACCCCGCTCGTGGCCTGGCCGGAGGGGGCCGGAGAGGCGGTCCCGCTGTGCTGACCACATCCGAACGGCATCCCACCGACCGGAAGGGCTGACATGAGTGCGACCCCCGCTCCGGAGGGCACACCCCGCGCCGTGCCCTGGGAGGAGCTGGTGACCGTGGCCCTGCTGGGCACCGACCGCCGTACACCGTCCTGGCTGCCGCCCGGCCGGGAGGCGGCGCCGCGGGCGCTGCTGGACCTGGCCGCCGTGGAGACGGTGCGGCGCCGGGCCGGACTGCTCCCCGCACCGGCCGGGGCACGGCCCGAGCCCGCGGCGCCGGACCCGCGCCCGGTGCTGCCGGCCGCGGCGGCCCGCCGGCTGACCATGCTGCTGTCCGAGCGCCCCGGGTCGGGCGACGGCCGCCGTGGATCGGCCCCCGACCTCATGGAGCTGCTGCCGCAGTGGCTCTCCCTGGCCTGCGAGCGGGGCTTCGCGCCACCCCCCGAGGCGCTGCCCGCGTTGCTGGACGCGGCCCGCGGGCGTACGGACCTGCGGCCCGCGGCGCTGGCCTTCGCCGGCCCGCGCGCCCGTTGGCTGGCCCGGCTGAACCCGAACTGGCGCTTCGTGCTCCGCGCCACGCCCGGCGGAGGGTCCGGGCCGCCGCCGAAGGAGCCTGAACACGGGGGACGGCTCTGGCAGGAAGGCCTGTTCGCGGAGCGGGTGGCGCTGCTGACCGCGCTCCGTGCACGGCAGCCGCACGCCGCCCGGGACCTGCTGGCCTCCACCTGGGCGACGGAGCGGGCCGAGGACCGCCTGATGTTCCTCGACTCTCTCCGCACGGGCCTCGACCCCGCGGACGAGCCGTTCCTTGAGCAGGCGCTCCTCGACCGGAGCCGCACGGTGCGGGCGACGGCGGCGGAGCTGCTGTCAACCCTGCCCGGTTCGGCGCTGGCCGGGCGGATGGCGGCGCGGGCCGCGGCCTGTGTGGCGGTCGACCGTACACGCCGGGAGCCGACGATCGTGGTCGAGGCACCGCACGAGTGCGATCCGGGCATGGAGCGGGACGGCGTGGTGCCGAAGCCTCCGGCCGGGCGCGGGGAGCGCTCCTGGTGGTTCGGCCAACTGGTGGAGGCCGCCCCGCTCGGCTCCTGGACGGCACGGCTCGGCGGGCGCACCCCGCAGGAGATCACCGCCCTGCCGGTCGCCGACGACTGGCGGTGCGAACTGCATCGTGCGTGGTGCCGGGCGGCCGTGCGGCAGCGGGACACCGACTGGTCCCGGGCCCTGCTCGGCGCGCCCTCGGCGCCGGAGGCCGGAGGCCCCGGGGCGGTGTCCCTGGCCGAGCGGGCCAGGCTGCTGTCGGCGCTGCCCCCGGCGGAGCGGGCCGGATGGGTCGCCGGGTTCGTCTCCGCGCACGGCCTGTCGGAGGCGTTCCAGCTCCTCGGCGTGTGCGAGGTCCCCTGGGCCGCTCCCCTGGGCCGGGCGGTGGTGGACGCGCTGAACATCGCGCGGGACGCCGGAAGCTATCCCTGGAGCTTCAGCGGGGTCATGGGGCTGGCGGAGCGCTGTCTCGACCCCGCGCAGGCGAGCCACCTCGACATGCTGGCGGCGATACCCGACGAGCCGGAGGACGCCTCACCGGGGGCGGGCGGCTACTGGGCGGAGGCCTTCCAGCGCCTGACGACCACACTGCGCCTGCGCGCGACGATGCGGGAGGAACTCGGTATGCCGTGAGAGAACTCGGTACCCCGTGAGAGGGTCCGCCGGCCCACGGCCCCTGTTTCACCAGTACGCCAGGGGCAGAAGGCCCGCCGGTCAGGGAGGCGTCACGCTCCCGCCGGCTGCCGTACGTTCGCCCGGACCCAGTCGACGATCGACGCGGTCGACGCCCCGGGCGTGAAGATCTCCGCGACGCCCTTCGCCCGCAGCAGAGGGATATCCGCCTCGGGGATGATCCCGCCGCCGAAGACCAGGATGTCCTCCGCGTCGCGCGCCTTCAGCAGATCGATCACCGCGGCGAACAAGGTGTTGTGGGCGCCGGAGAGGATCGACAGACCGATCGCGTCGGCGTCCTCCTGGATCGCCGTGTCGACGATCTGCTCGGGCGTCTGGTGCAGGCCCGTGTAGATGACCTCCATACCCGCGTCGCGCAGTGCCCTAGCGATCACCTTGGCCCCACGATCGTGACCGTCGAGCCCCGGCTTGGCCACCACCACGCGGATCGGACCGGCTGCCACACCCATCACTGCCTCCATGAAGCGATTACTTCACCCTGTACCGTCCCGGCGCCTGCCGCCACATCACCGCACCGGCGGACAGGCGGACACACGGACCACTCGGCCGTCGCCTTCCGTGCCGGGCGAGCCACGCATCGCTCCGAACGCCCGGATCCGCCGGGAACCAGGCCCACCGTGCACCCCACGGCACAGGTATTCCCCGCCGCGGGAACCCGCAAAGTGAGCGGACGTCAAAGCCGGCATCCCGCACCCGGCAGTTTCACAGCGCAGGCCGAGGGGGAAATCACACAATGGGACACATTCGCCGCGCAGGGTCCCCCCTCTTCGCGGCACACGCGCCGTCGGCAAGGCGGCTCGCGTGCCATGGACCGAGGGGATCATGTGCAAGGAGAGCCGCACGAGGCGGCCGTATCAGCACTTCGCCCACCCGTGTCGACGGACGGGCGCCGTGCCGATGGGGCTCCTCGGCGAAAGGATCGCCAAGGGCACGACAGCGGAGAACCACCCCCGTAGGAGGACGGGACCCAGCCGACGGCGATGGACGGGATCGTGTCATCACGAGGAACAGGGCCCCGTCGCATCACCGGTCGCCGCACCCGCGGCACCGCACCGCCCCTCAGGCCGCCGCCATCACGGCTTTCCACAAGGGCTCACGGGGGACAGGAGGCGTCTCGCGTGCGCCGACGGGAGGTCGGCCATGATGGTCACCAGGGCAGTGCAGCCCTTGCTTCCGCTCTGCCAGCGCCTGTTGCCGATCCGGCTGGCCGGACTTTCCCTTGCCCTGCTGAAGGCGACCGCCCTGGAGCTCGCGATCCTCGCCGGGCATCTGCTTCTCTACCCCTCCGGAATCGTCCAGGAGCGCCATTCGGGCCCGCTCCCGCCTCCCCGCGACACCACCACCCTGCCCACCGGGGCCAAGCCGCCGGTCATGCTGCTCCACGGCTTCATCGACAACCGCTCGGTCTTCGTGCTGCTGCGCCGAAACCTCACCCAGCACGGGCGCCAGCACATCGAGTCCCTCAACTACTCTCCGTTGACCTGCGACATCAGGACCGCGGCCCAGCTGCTCGGCCGCCATATCGAAGAGCTGTGCGAACGCACCGGCCAGCAGCAGGTGGATGTCGTCGGGCACAGCCTGGGCGGACTGATCGCGCGCTACTACGTACAGCGCCTCGGCGGTGACCTCCATGTCCGTACGCTCGTCACCCTGGGTACACCCCATTCGGGCACCCGGGTGGCGCCGCTGGCGAACGCGCATCCGATCGTCCGCCAGATGCGCCCCGGTTCCGAGCTGATCGAGGAGCTGCGGGAGCCGGCTCCCGGCTGCCGTACGCACTTCGTGAGCTTCTGGAGCGATCTGGATCCCCTGATGGATCCGCTGGAGACGGCCTGTATCGACCACCCCGACCTGCTGGCGCAGAACGTACGGGTCAGCGGCATCGGCCATCTCGCGCTGCCCGTGCACCCCGCGGTCGCGGCCGGGATACGGCAGGCGCTGGACCTCGAACAGCCGGCGGCCACCGCCGCCCACACCGACGGCCTGACGGTGGCGTGACCGCGGGGCGGCCCCGCAGTCGGCCGTCCGACGGGCCCCGGACCTCCGCAGGACTTCGAACGTTCACCGAACGAAGAACCAAAGCCTTGCCCATGGGGCCCCGAAACACAGCCGAATGCCCTTTTCCTGACGGCGGGAAACCTGCCGAAGATTGTCGCGCCCACGTACCGCCGGGTACAGTCGCCGCACTGCTCTGCCAGCCCCTGCTGTCGAGGCGAAAGAGACGTTGGTGAACGACCGTCACCCGTCGGGGATCGCGAATCCCCCGGCTCCCGATGCCACCTCGACGCACTACGTGGGTTACGGCGGGCAGGGTGACCAGTACGGTGCGTTCCCCGCATACGCCGATCCCACCGCGACCGCCTTCGACACGGGCGCCCACGGGACCGCGGCCTTCGCAAGCGCCCCCTTCGACGGCGGCATGACCGGCTCGTACGACACCACCCAGTGGTCCACCGGCGGCCAGGCGACCGTCGGCACCGGCACCCATCAGACGCCCGGCTACGACGGCTACGACGGCCGGCACCATGCCGCGTACGACACCGGCTCCTATGACACGACGGCCTGGGCGACCGCCGACCAGCAGTTCGCCGGCGTTCCCGGGCAGGCCGTGTCCCCCGACGCCACCGGCCAGTGGGACGCACAGTCCTGGCACGAGGCCGCCGCGACCCCGGACCCCGCCCAGCAATGGGAATGGGGCACCGGGACCTTCGACACGGGTGCGTACGACGCCACCCAGTGGAACTCCGGCGGCAGCGCCGAGCACGAGACCCACGACCGGCACGCCGCGACGGCGGCCTACGAGCAGATGGCCCCGGAGGCCTACGACCGGACCGACTCCTTCGACCCGCGGACCACCGCGGCGTTCGAGCAGGCAGGCTTCGATCCGCAGGGCACAGCGGCGTTCGACACAGCGGACTTCGACCCTCACGGCACCGCGGCCTTCGATCAGGCCGAGCCCTTCGACGCTCACGGCACGGCGGCCTTCGACACGGCGGAAGCCTTCGATCAGCCCCCTTACGAGCAGGGGCTCGACAGCGAAGACAACGACACCGTCCACGACGTCCACGACGACGAGGGGGACGCCGAGCCGGAGCAGGACGAGACGTCCGGCGACGCCCAGCCGTTCGAAGGCCGGGCGGAGGAGATCGCCTCGCCCTCCCGTGCCGCGAACCGGTCCCGTCGCCGTCCTCCGGCGAAGCGTTCCGCCCTGCTGACGGTCGCCGTGCCGTCGGTGTGTGTGATGGGGGTCGCCGGGATCGCCGCCGCGTCCGTCGGCATGGGCGGGGAGGAGAGCACCACGGCCAAGGCCTCCACCGCGCCTTCGGTGAAGCCGTCCGTCGCCAACCGGAAGCTGGACTCCCAGCTGGACGGCGTCTCCGCGGACGCCAATGACTTCATGGGCCGGGCGAGCCGCACCCAGGAGCGCATCGACCTCAAGGCCCAGCAGGTGGCCGAGCAGAAGAAGGCGGCGGCGGAGGCGGCGCTCAGGGAGCGGCTGCGTCCGAAGTTCGCGCTGCCCGTGCTGCAGAGGGGGCTCAGCGCCTACTTCGGCCAGGCGGGCATCAACTGGATGTCCGTGCACACCGGTATCGACTTCCCGGTCTCGTACGGGACGACGGTGCTGGCCGCGACCGACGGCACCGTCCGCACCCAGTGGAACAGCGCCTACGGCAATATGCTGATCCTGACCGCCAAGGACGGCACGGAGACCTGGTACTGCCACCTCTCCAGCTACCGCGTCATCTCCGGTTCGGAGGTCAAGGCCGGTCAGCCGATCGCCTACTCGGGGAACTCGGGCAACTCGACCGGTCCGCATCTGCACTTCGAGGTGCGGCCGAACGGCGGCTCCGCGATAGACCCGCTGCCCTGGCTGCGCAGCCACGGGCTGAACCCGACCTGATCCCTCTCACCGCCGAGGTCTCTCCGTCCGGCGGGTGACCGGCGGTGGGGGCCAAGCCCCCACCGCGTCTCCGGCGCCGCTACAGCTTCTCCACCGGCGCATACCGCAGCAGCAGCCGCTTCGGCTTGGCCTCTCCGAAGTCGATCGTCGCCTCCGCGTTCGTCCCCGTGCCCTTCACCCCGACCACCGTGCCCAGACCGAACTGGTCGTGGGTGACGCGGTCGCCGACCGCCAGGGAGATCGCCGGCTTCTCCGTCGCACCGCCCCGTCGCGTGGCGAACCCGGAGGCGCCCGCAGCCGAGGAACGCGACCGGGAGGACGACAGCGAGGACGCCACACCCGAGAACGGACCGGACGCGGGAGCCGAGGAGGCGCCCGTGCGCTTCCACTCCAGGTGCTGGTCCGGGATCTCCTCCAGGAAACGCGAGGGCGGGTTGTACGAGGGCTGCCCCCAGGCGCTGCGCAGGGCGGACCGGGTGAGATACAGCCGCTCCCGCGCGCGGGTGATGCCGACGTACGCCAGGCGCCGCTCCTCCTCCAGTTCCTTGGTCTGGCCGAGCGCGCGCATGTGCGGGAAGACGCCGTCCTCCATGCCGGTCAGGAAGACCACCGGGAATTCGAGGCCCTTCGCGGTGTGCAGGGTCATCAGCGTGATGACGCCGCCGCCCTCCTCCTCGTCGGGGATCTGGTCGGAGTCGGCGACCAGCGCGACCTGCTCCAGAAACTCGGCCAGGGTGGCACCCGGGGCGGCCTCCGGGGTGGCCTCCGGAGTCGCCGCGTTCTCGCCGCGCTCCTGCTCGAACTCCAACGCGACGGCGGCGAGTTCCTGGAGGTTCTCGATGCGCGTCTCGTCCTGGGGGTCGGTCGAGGCCTGCAACTCGGAGAGATAGCCGGTGCGTTCGAGGACGGCCTCCAGGACCGTGGCCGGTCCCGCGCCGGACTCTACGATCGTCCGCAGGTCCTCCATCAGGGCGTTGAACCGCTTGACCGCGTTCGTCGAGCGAGCCGCCATGCCGTACGCCTCGTCCACCCGGCGCAGCGCCTGGGAGAAGCTGACCTTCTCCCGCTGGGCCAGGGCGTCGATCATCGCCTCGGCACGCTCGCCGATGCCCCGCTTCGGCACGTTCAGGATCCGCCGCAGCGGCACCGAGTCCTCCGGGTTCGCCAGCACCCGCAGATAGGCGAGGACGTCCCGGACCTCCTTGCGCTCGTAGAAGCGGACGCCGCCGACGACCTTGTAGGGCAGGCCGACGCGGATGAAGATCTCTTCGAAGACACGGGACTGGGCGTTGGTCCGGTAGAAGACGGCGACATCGCCGGCCTTGGCCTCGCCCCGGTCGGTAAGACGGTCTATCTCGTCCGCGACGAACTGGGCCTCGTCGTGCTCGGTGTCGGCGACATAGCCGATGATGCCCGCGCCCGCGCCCGCGTTGGTCCACAGATTCTTGGGACGGCGGGACTCGTTGCGCTCGATGACGGCGTTGGCGGCGCTCAGGATGGTCTGCGTGGAGCGGTAGTTCTGCTCCAGGAGGATCGTGGTGGCCTCCGGGTAGTCCTCCTCGAACTGGAGGATGTTGCGGATGGTCGCGCCGCGGAAGGCGTAGATCGACTGGTCGGCGTCACCGACGACGCACAGCTCGGCCGGGCCCGGTTCGTGCTCGCCGGGCGCCGTCTCCCCGGGCCGGCCGACGTCCGAGGGACCGACCAGCTCGCGCACCAGGGCGTACTGGGCATGGTTGGTGTCCTGGTACTCGTCCACGAGGACATGGCGGAAACGGCGACGGTAGTGCTCGGCGACGTCCGGGAAGGCGCGCAGCAGATGGACCGTCGTCATGATCAGGTCGTCGAAGTCGAGCGCGTTCGCCTCGCGCAGCCGGGACTGGTAGAGCGCGTACGCCTGGGCGAGGGTCTTCTCGAAGCCTCCCCCAGACTCCGTCTGGGAGGTGCCCCCAGCTGCCTGGGCGGCGAAGTCCTCCTCGTCGATCAGCTCGTTCTTCAGGTTGGAGATCTTGGCGCTGAACGCCTTGGGCGGGAAGCGCTTGGGGTCGAGGTCCAGATCGCGGCAGACGAGCGCCATCAGCCGCTTGCTGTCGGCGGCGTCGTAGATCGAGAAGGAGGAGGTGAAGCCGAGCCTCTTGCTCTCCCTGCGCAGGATGCGGACACATGCGCTGTGGAAGGTCATCACCCACATCGCGTGGGCGCGCGGGCCCACCAGCTGCTCGACGCGCTCCTTCATCTCGCCCGCGGCCTTGTTGGTGAAGGTGATCGCGAGGATCTGACCGGGGTGCACGCCCCGCTCGGACAGCAGATGGGCGATGCGGTGGGTGAGCACCCGGGTCTTGCCGGAGCCCGCTCCGGCCACGATGAGCAGGGGCGAGCCGGCGTGCACCACGGCCGCACGCTGGTTCTCGTTCAGCCCCTGGAGCAGGGTCGCGGGGTCGATGACCGGACGGGGCGCGCCGTCGCGGTAGTACGCCTCCCCGCTCCCGGCTCCGCCCGGGTGTCCCCACCGGTCCGGCGGCATGTCGAACCTCCCGCCGAACAGATCGTCCGGAACCGGCTCCGGAGCGTGATCGTCCTCGGGCGGCGGGGGCTCCTCCTCGGGGGCCGGAGTGGCCTTGAGGTCCGCCAGGAAGCTGTCGTCAAAGAGGCTGCTCATCGCTCTCCGAGTCTAGGCCGCCACACCGACAACCGACCGCCCCACCGGGAACTCCGCACCGGCGCACTTCGCCGCGCCGGGATCGCAGGCGCGTTCCCGGCGGCCTCCCGGTGCCAGCCATCGGGCATTTCACCACCGTCCACCACGAGCCGGAACGGCCGGAACCGGAGCGGACCCGCCCGACGTCCGAGGGTGAGCGACCACCCGGGCAACTCCCCCCGGATGTGCCGATATCACCCCCCATGGGGCCACTGTCGTGGCCAAGGTCACGAAAATGTATCGGGCATATCGCACATCAACCTTCACAGGGGCCACACCCGTTGGCTAGCGTGCCGGGCGAGCCGCACGCCCCCTCCCCCGGAGCCGGGACGGCCTGGGATCACCCCCGACTGCCCACCCGGCAGGCGGAGCACGGAAGGAGTCGCCTTTTATGGCGCCGCACCGCAAGGCGCGTCCCTCGGGCGCACGGATCGCAGGCATACGGACCCCCGCTCTCGCGACGGCGGCACTGACCTCCGTGGCCCTGCTCTCCCAGACGGCCCAGGCCGCTCCCAGCGACCGCAGGCCGAGCATCGAGGAGGTCCAGACGAAGGTCGACGACCTCTACCGCCAGGCGGAGTCGGCCACCGAGAAGTACAACGCGGCCAAGGAGAGCACCACCGAGCAGCGCAAGCACGTCGACACCCTGCTCGACGACGTCGCCCAGCGCACCCAGAAGCTCAACGAGGCGCGGGAGCAGCTGGGTTCCTTCGCCGCCGCGCAGTACCGCACCGGGGCGGCGGCCCCCGACACGGCCACCTTTCTGCTGGCCGACTCGCCTCAGGACTACTTCGACCAGACCCAGCTGATGAACCGGCTCACCAACCGCCAGAAGAACGCGGTCGACGAGTACGTCACCGACCAGGCCGCGATGATGAAGCAGCGGCGGGAGGCGACCGCGAGCCTGCAGACGCTCACCACGTCGCAGAAGGAACTCAAGTCGGCCAAGGCGGAGATCCAGCAGAAGCTCTCCGACGCTCGGCAGTTGCTGTCCGAGCTCACCGCGGAGGAGAAGGCCCGGCTCGCCGAGATCGAGAAGAAGAAGCAGGAGGAGGCCCGGCGCCAGGCGGAAGAACTGGCCCGACAGCAGGCGGCGGCCCAGCAGGAGGAGGCAGCCCGGAAGGAAGCCGCCCAGCAGCAGCCCTCGCAGTCGCCCTCCCCCACGACGACCGGCTCGACGGGATCCACCGCCGCGGACCCCTCCTCCACGTCGAAGGCGTCCCAGGCCCTCGCGTTCGCCCGCGCCCAGGTGGGCAAGCCCTATGTATGGGGTGCGACGGGACCCGATTCCTACGACTGCTCGGGCCTGACCCAGGCCTCCTGGAAGGCCGCCGGGGTGACACTGCCGCGCACCACCTACGACCAGGTGAACGTCGGGACGACGGTCCCGCTCGCCTCCGCCCGGCCCGGTGACCTGATCTTCTTCTACGACGACATCAGCCATGTCGGGCTCTACATCGGCGACGGCATGATGATCCACGCCCCGAAGCCGGGGGCCTACGTCCGCGAGGAGTCGGTCTACTACGACGGCACCTCGGCGATCCACAGCGTCGTACGGCCCGCCTGACGTTCCCTCCCGCTCTCCGCACGCCCCGCGCGCGAGCGGGGGCGATTTCGGGTGGCGCGCGCGTGCCCCCTGCGCAACTGGTGCGGGCGTCCCTAGCATCGGGCGCATGTCAGGCACCCCTGTGTTCCGGAGCCGGTGGGCGCGGCGCCCGCCCGCCACCGGCGCCGCCGCGATGGCCACCGGCGTCCTGTCGATCGGGCTGCGCCTGGCCGGGCACGAGGTCCTCTCCGCCGTCGCCCTGGCCCTGACGGTCGTCGCCTGGCTGGGGCTCGTCGGTGATGTCGTGCTGCGGCTGCTCCCGCCGCACGATCTCCAGCCGGCCGATCCGGTCTCCCCGGCCTCGCTCGCCGCGGTCGCGGCGACCACGGTGCTCGGAGCACGGCTGTCGTCCGCGGGGCAGCCGTCGCTCGCCGAGGCGCTGCTCGCCCTGGCCGTCGTGCTGTGGGTGGTCCTGCTCCCGCCCGTGCTACGGCGGTGGAGGCGGCGCCGCACCTCCGGGGCGGTGTTCCTCGGCTGTGTGGCGACGGAGGGGATCGCGGTGCTGGGGGCGGTGCTCGCCACGGCCCTGTCGGTGGCGTGGCTCGCGCACACGGCGCTGGTGTTCTTCTGGCTCGGCCTGGTGTTCTATCTGATCGGCCTCCGGTGCTTCGACCGACGGCAGGTGGCGACCGGCGCAGGAGACCAGTGGATCGCAGGCGGCGCGCTCGCGCTCTCGGCGTACGCCGGGTCGAGGCTCGTCGCCGCCGGTCGCGGCGGGCCCTACCTCTGGGACGGCGACGACGATGGCGTTCTGCGGGTCGTCACCCTCGCCCTGCTCGCCCTCGCCCTCGCCTGGTACTGCGTGCTGGCCGCGGCCGAGCTGATCCGGCCGCGGCTCGGCCACGACGTACGGCGCTGGTCGACGGTCTTCCCGCTCGGGATGACGGCGGTGGCGGCCCTGTCCGTCGGCATGGAACTCGGGGTGCCCTGGCTGCGCGCGCTGGGCCGGGTGCTGCTGTGGATCGCGGTGGCCGCCTGGTGCGCGGTCCTCGCATCGGCCGCCGTGTCCGCCCCGAGGGGGCCGGAGAGCATCAGGTCCAGAGCACCGCGATGAAGATGTTCACGGTGGTCAGCGCACCGACGATGCCGAAGAGTGGCTTCTCGACCCGCTCCTCGTCGCGCTTGACGTAGACCAGACCGAGGATCACGATCAGCAGGGCCAGCTTGATCCCGATCTTGATGTTGTTGACGGTGTGGCCCTCGGCCTGATGCAGACCGACCAGCGCCACGCCCGTGACGAGCATGGTCAGCGCGCCGTGCAGCATCCCGGGGACGAAACGGGCCGTGCCCTTGCCCATCGCCTTCATCTGGGTGAGGAAGCCACCGAGAAGCGCGGCGATACCGACGATGTGCAGGCCGACGAAGAGATGGATGAGTACGTCCATGGCCCGGAGCCTAATCAAGGTGCGGACACACCCCGACACCGCCCCCGGGAACAGGACACTGCCCGCGCCGCGTCCGGAGCATGCATATATGCGGCCATAGCACTCCGTGACGATGCCGCACCCGAAAACCGCCTCTTCGGTCATCTCAGGGTGCACAGTCGGCGCTTCCGGGCCGGAATCACGGTCACATGCGGTCACCGACGGTCTGGTGGGGTCAGTTCCGTACATCACGGCACCGGACCGTGACACCGAGACCTAGCGTCCTCCACCAGGTGACCGGCTCCCCGTCGCCGCCCGGGCCAGGGGCGGCCGCCGGACACCACCGCCGAGAAGGTCCGGCGGCGGCCCGCTGCTCTGTGCGGGCCCCGCCGGACGCCGTGACAGGGCCGCGCCGCGGTCCGCGGCCCGGCGGTCGACGAAAGGAACGAGACGTCCAGGTGGCAGCGCACCGCAAGCCCAGGCAGCGTTCGCTCGGCGGCAGCACGGCCAGGACCGCCGCCACGATCGCCCTCGCGGGAGCGGCGACCGCGACCGGCTTCGACGGGACGGGGCACGCCGCGCCGCCGCCGTCACCGGACGAGGTCAAGGCCAGGGTCGACAGGCTGTACCGGGAGGCGGAGACCGCCACCGAGAAGTACGACGGGGCGCGGGAGCAGGCGGGCAAGGCCCAGGAACGGCTCAACACCCTGCGGGACGAGGCGGCCCGCCGCACCGACCGGCTCGACTCGGCACGCGCGGCCCTGGGTTCCGCCGCGGCGGCCCAGTACCGCAACGGGGGCATCGACCCCGCGGCGCAGCTTCTGCTGTCCTCGGACCCCGGCCGCTATCTCGACGACGCCGCGTTCGCCGAGCGGGCCGGCGACCGCCAGGCCGCGGCCGTGCGACACGTGCGCACCCAGATGCGGGAGATCGCGCTGCTGCGCGGGGCGGCGCGGGTGGAGCTGGCCTCCCTGAAGTCGCGGCAGACGGAACTACGCCGGCAGCGGCGGACCGTCGACCGGAAGCTGGACGAGGCACGCCGGCTGCTGTCCCGGCTGACAGGGGAAGAGCGGGCCCGGCTCATGGGGGACGGGGGCACGGGACGGGCGTCGCGCTCGTCCGGCCGGGACCTGCCGGACTGGATGCCCCCCTCCCTGGCGACCGCGCAGGCGCCCGGCGCGCGGGCCGCGGCCGCGGTGGCGTACGCGTACGCCAAGCTCGGCAGCCCCTATGTCTGGGGCGCCACCGGCCCCCACGCCTTCGACTGCTCGGGGCTGGTGCAGGCCGCGTACCGCTCGGCGGGCGTCGCACTGCCCCGGACGACCTACGCCCAGATCGGCGCGGGCCGGCGCGTCTCACGCGCCGAGCTCCGCCCCGGCGACCTGGTGTTCTTCTACTCGGGCGTCAGCCATGTCGGGATCTACGTCGGACGCGGCCAGATGATCCACGCGCCGAACCCGTCGGCGCCGGTGCGGCTGGCGCCGGTCGACCAGATGCCGTTCGCGGGGGCCGCCCGGGTGGCGTGACCCGCACCGCCACCGCCGTACGTCCCGCACCGTCACCGTCGTATGTCCCGGAGTGCCTCCCCGACGACGCCCGGCGGACGCATCACACCGGTCGGATCACACCAGTCGGCGGGCCGTCGCCCAGCGGGTCAGTTCGTGCCGGTTCGACAGCTGGAGCTTGCGCAGCACCGCCGAGACATGCGACTCGACCGTCTTCACCGAGATGAACAGCTGCCTGGCGATCTCCTTGTACGCATAGCCGCGGGCGATGAGGCGCAGCACCTCGCGCTCGCGCTGGGTGAGACGGTCGAGGTCCTCGTCGACGGGCGGGGCGTCGGTGGAGGCGAAGGCGTCGAGGACGAAACCGGCCAGGCGCGGCGAGAACACCGCATCGCCGTCCTGGACACGGAAGATCGAGTCGACCAGGTCCGCCCCCGTGATCGTCTTGGTCACATAGCCCCGCGCGCCGCCGCGGATCACACCGATCACGTCCTCTGCGGCGTCCGACACGGACAGCGCCAGAAACCGGACCGGCCGCTCGGCGTCGGCCATCAGCGGGGCGCAGCGGCGCAGCACCTCGACACCGCCGCCACCGGGCAGATGGACGTCGAGGAGGACGACCTCGGGGCGGGCGGCGGTGATGACACTCACCGCCTGGTCGACGTCCGCGGCCTCGTCGACGACCTCGACGCCGGTCCGCTCGGTCTGCCCGATCTCCGCTCGCACGCCCGTACGGAACATGCGGTGGTCGTCGACGAGCACGACCCGCACGCGCCGCTCCCCCGCGCCGTCCCCGGCGTGCTCCTGTGCCACCGGGCCGGCCGACTCGTTCGCGTCGCTCATGCCGTCTCCTCCACCCTCTCCATCTCCAGTTCGACCTCCGTGCCGCCGTCCGGGACGGCCCGCAGCCGTGCCGTACCGCCGTTGCGCTCCATCCGGCCGATGATCGATTCTCTGACACCCATACGGTCGGCGGGTATCGCGTCGAGATCGAAGCCGGGGCCGCGGTCACGGACGGACACAAAGACCGATCTGCCCTCGACCTCGGCGTAGACCTGGACGGCGCCGCCCTCGCCACCGTACTTGGCGGCGTTCACCATGGCTTCGCGTGCGGCCTGCATCTGTGCGCCGAGCCGTTCGTCCAGGGGGCAGTCGCCCACGACGACGACCTCTATGGGGACGCCGTGCTTGTCCTCCACCTCCGCCGCGTTGCGCCGGACCGCCTCCGCGAGGGTGGCGGGTTGCTCGTCCTCGTCCTTGCCGGTGCCCTCCGGCTTGTAGAGCCAGGCGCGCAGGTCACGCTCCTGGGCACGGGCGAGACGGCGTACCTCGCCCGCGTTCTCCGCATTGCGCTGGATCAAGGTCAGGGTGTGCAGGACCGAGTCATGGACATGGGCCGCGACCTCGGCGCGCTCCTGGGCGCGGATGCGCATCAGGCGCTCCTCGGACAGGTCCTGGGTCATCCTGATGACATAGGGGCCGGCGAGCAGGGTGATGCCGACGAGGACGGCGAGCGTGGCCTGGAGGACCGAACCGAGATGGGCCGTGGAGCCCTGCAGCACGAAGATGGCGGAGACGCCCGCGGTGACCAGCAGCACCCCGGCCGCGGAGCGCAGCAGGGTGAGGGTGCGCCGACGGCCGCCGACCTCCATCCAGCGGGCCCGGCGCGCATTGTCCGCCTGACGCCAGACCAGGGCGACACCCGCGGCGACGAGGACGGCGGGTATGAGATACGCCTTGGCCCCGCCGCCCATGTTCACACTGCCCACGAAGGTGAGCGCCAGGACGACCATGAGCAGCAGCGCGACGATCTGCCCCCGGTCGGGTCTGCGGGCGACCAGTCTGCGCCGGCCGTCCTGTGTCTCGGTGGTGACCAGGGGCGGGGGGCGCCGGTCGTCGACGCCGCCGACGCCGAGCGGGACGAAGAACCAGAACGCGGCATAGACCAGCGCGCCGAGGCCGTCCGCCGTCATCAGGCCGATGAAGACGAGGCGCACCCAGATCACGGGAAGGCCGAGATGCCCGGCGAGCCCCCGCGCCACGCCCCCCAGCCAGCGTCCGTCGCTGCTGCGGTAGAGCTTGCGCGGTGCCCACGGGTCGGCGAGGGGTGCTGTCGAGGCGTCCGGCATGACATCGATGGTCACATGACTGGCGCACCCGGACATCAGGGTCCGCCCCTTAGACTCCCCTGATCTTCGAATCCGGTGGTCGAATCCGGTGGTCGAACACTTCCCCCGGCAACTGTCAGGGCAGATTTCAGGGTCGGGCCAGGGTCGTCCCGACTGCCGCCGGGCGTCCGGGGCGGAGACCATGGACACATGACAGATCAGCAGCGCGGGGCGGAAGGACAGGGCCTCGACGCCGGTCACGCACCCGACACCGGCCGTGCCGCCGGTGCGGGCCCCGGTCCGGGCGCGGCCCGGAGCGTCCCGGCGCCGGGCGACGGTCCGCTCCGGGCCGGCGCGCTCGGTCCTCAGGGGATCGGCCCGCGCGAGGGCGGGGTGCGGCAGGCCGGGGTCCCGGACGCCGAACCCGGCTCCGGCGGCACCGTGCCCCCCGCCCGGGAGAGGGAGCCGCACACACCCGTGGACACTGCCGTAGGGCAGGATGCGCCCGTGCGGGAGAACGGGACCGAGGACGAAGCGGCGACCGTGCGGGCCGACGGCGCCGTGGGGGAGGACACCGCCGCGCCCGGGGGCGCGGGCGGACACACGGACGGACGGCGGTCGGCCGGGCGGCCCGGCACGGTCGGTGACCCGCCCCGGGGCGGGGGCGCCCCCACGGACGAGGACACGGACCTGACCCGGGACCAGGGGCCCTTCCGTCGTGACCGCCGGTACAAGGTGCTGGGCGGGGTCTGCTCGGGTCTCGCCCGGCACTGCGACATGGACCCCGTGATCTTCCGGATCGTGCTCGCGGTGCTCTCCGCGACCGGAGGCATCGGACTCATCTTCTACGGCTTCGTCTGGCTGCTCGTCCCCTACGAGGACGACGAGGAGAACGAGGTCCGCAAGCTGCTGACGGGCCGGGTCGACGGCCCGGGCCTGGCCGCGGTCCTCTTCGCGCTGGTGGGTTGCGGGGCCTTTCTGTCGATGCTCAGAAACGGCGGTCTGCTGACCTTCGCCGCGATTCTGTCCCTGCTCCTGGCGGGCGCGGGCTACTGGTCACGGCAGCGCGGCGCCCCGGACCCGGATCCGCTGGCCGCCCAGGCGGCGGCCGAGGCCCCGCCGGAGGCCACGGCACCGCCCGCTCCCACCGCCCGTCCGTCCTGGTGGCGCGATCCCATCGTCAAGGACGGCACCCATGTGGGCGGCACCGGCTATCTCTGGGGCCCCAGTGACCTGGACGGCCGTGACGCCACGACGGCGGTCGCCGATCCTCCAGACCCGCCGTTCGGACAGCGGACGGAACGCAGGGCCACCCCGCGCCCGCCCGGACGGCGGGGGCCTCGCTGGATCGGCGGCTGGGTGACCCTGCTCGCACTGCTCGCAGGCGCTCTCGGCACCGCTCTGACCTGGCAGGTCCGACCGCTCGGCACCAGCCTCGAGACGGGCCTGGCGAGCGCGCTCGTCGTCCTCGGTCTGGGCATCGCGGTCAGCTCGTTCCTGGGGCGTACGGGGGCGGGCTCCATCTTCCTGGCGATACTCACGGCAGGGCTGCTCGCGACGGCGGCCGCCCTGCCGAAGGACATCGGGACGCACTGGTCGCGTACGACCTGGACACCGGCCTCGGTGGCGGCCGTGCGGGAGTCGTACGACTTGGGGGCCGGCGTCGGCACCCTGGACCTCAGCCATATCCGGCTCTCCGAGGACCGGACGGTGACGACCCGGGCGGAGGTGGGCGTGGGCCGGCTCAAGGTGGTGCTCCCGAAGGACTCCACGGCCGAGCTGAAGATCGACACGGGCATCGGCGACATCCAGTTGCCGGGCGACGCCCAGAAGGACGTGGATGTGCAGCCCGGCAGGCACCGGCAGATCACCCTCCGGCCCGCGCCGGGCACGAAGAGCGTGGCCACGTTCGAGCTCAGCCTCAACGTCGGTCTGGGCCAGGTGGAGGTGACCCATGCTGCGTCATGAGTTCCAGCCGGGTCGGCTGATGGCCGGTACCGCCCTGATCGCCGCGGGTGTGATCGCGCTGGGCAATACGGCCGGCGTCTGGAAGACCCCGTGGTACGTGATCATCCCCGTGGTCAACGGGGGTCTCTGCCTCGCGGCGGTGACCGGACTGCTGGCCCGGGCGATACGCAGGGACCGTTCGGCCCGCGGGCGCCCGGGGGCCGAACGGGACGAGGTACCGACCCGATAGCCCGTCAGCCCTGGAAGTTCCGCCCTACCGGTCCTCGCCCACGCTGCCTCCGCCGGGCGCGGAGGACGGCGTCCAGGGAGAGGAACGGGGCGCCGACGAGAATCAGGGGAGTCCAGGCCATCAGATAGGCCAGGTCATTGCCGTAGTAGTAGGGGGTGGCCGCCCAGCTCATGGTCAGCCAGAGGCTCAGCGAGATGAGCGCCCCGCCCAGCGCGGCAAGCCTGCCGAACAGTCCCAGCAGCACGCCCAGGCCGACGGCGATCTCTCCGAAGGCGATGGCGGTGCCGAAGCCGACCGGGTTCTTCAGCGCCACGTCTACCAGGGCCGGGATCGCCGACGAGTCACGCACGGAACGCATCAGATCACCGATGGAACCGGAACCCGAGTCATGCATGAACGCGCTGTCGGTGAGCTTGTCCAGGCCCGCGTAGACAAAGGTGACACCGAGGAAGGCGCGCAGCGGGAGCAGCGCGTACCGGGCGGCGGTGTCCCGCCATGAGCGGTCCTCGTCGAGATGGAAAGGAGAAGTAGGGGAGTCCGTACGAATGTCGTGAGCCATCGTGTCGCCGCCTCTCGCCCGCCATGCCGTTGGCCCCTCGACAGACCATACGTACGAAAGGGGGCGGGCGCTCAACCGCTGTGCGCCGACTTTTCCCGCTTTCAGACGCCAGGGAGTGCCACTGTCGGATCCGAGGGGCCGCGCCCGCGGGACGAAGAAAACGGCTCCCCCGACTCGTCCGTTGGAACGTCCGTCACTCCGTCACATCGATCGTCACCCGGTTCGTCTCCACTCCCGCGGCCGTCACCACCTGGACCTCCACCCGTCCGGGCTCCACGTCCGCCGGTACCGGGACGGTCAGCAGGCTGTCCGTCGGGTTGCTGAAACCACCCGCGACCGGTACCAGGGGGACATGGACATGGACCGCGCCGATGCGGACCACCATCCGGGACAGACGATCCGCCGTCCGGGCACCCGGCGGCAGAAAACCGGCGCCGCGGATCTCGATGTCGTCGCCCGTGCGGATCGGGGCGTCCAGGTCGCCCGCCTCCCGGGCCCGGACCACCGAGAGCACCACCGGACGGCCACCCTCCGCGTACTTCCCGGCGAGATAGGTGGCGGCGGAGACCAGCACCAGCAGCGCAAGACCCCACGGCAGATCGGGGAGCTGATCGGGGCGCCGGGCAAGACGCACCATCGCGAAGACCAGGGCCACCACGCTGATCACCACATACTGCGTGTCCGCGAAGTCGCCCCGCCCGGAGTCGTCCGTCAGCAGGTCCGCCGCCCGCGGACGGTCGGCCCGTGTCTTCTGCAACCGCTGTCCCAGCACCCGGGTGCCGACCACCCGCCGCACCAGGACCGCGACCATGGACACCACGGCGACCACGGTCACCGCCCCGGCCCCGCGCGCGAGGCCGAGCCCGGCGATCAGTTCGTCGCGTCGGCCGGGCGCCGAGGCCGTCGCCAGCTCACCGACCAGCACCAGTACCGCATAGACCAGGAACAGCACCCAACTCGCTGCCATCGCCCGGGAGGTGGACAGCCGGTTGTCCTCGCCGACGACGGGCGCCAGCGCCCCGCCGCGGGCCCGGTGCAGCCGTGCCGCGGCGGTCAGTGCCGCGGCCATCAACACGGCCGCGACCAGTCCCGCGGTCCGGGCCGCGGTCCAGCCCACGCCGATCGCCGTGAGTGCCTGGGTCAGCAGCAGCACGCCCACCATCACCCACACCGTGACCGCCGTACGCCGCCACAGCAGCCCCAGCCAGGCCGCGCCGTCGGCCCGGCTGCGCTCGGCGACCACGTCCGCGGACTGGGTCAGTTCGTCGGACACCCACTGGCGGGACGCGGACACGGAGTGCGCGACCGCCACGGGCAGCCCCCGCCCGGATGCGAACTCCTCCCGTTTCGCGAGGAATGCGGCGACCGCGCGCCGATGCCCCTCGCGCGCACCGTGCGGGCAGTCGCCGCAGGTGCAGCCACCGTCGTGGGCACCGGGACCGCCCTCGCGCCCCACGCCCTGCCTCGCCTGCACCGCCACGTTCGCCGCCGCCTTCCCCGCGCCAGATCACCACGCCGCACCGCTGCCGCAACCAGCGTGCCCCGAAAGCGAATTGTGCCGTACGGGACACGGCCCTCGTCCGTCAGGTCGGGTCAGCGCGGGTGAAAGAACGGCCCCCCGGTTGACGACCCCCCGGCATGCCCCCGACGCCCCGCTCGAACCGGCCGTGCGCAGGTGCGCGGCAGAGCGGAACCGTTGGAGGAGGGGAGTGCACAACCGTTGTGCGCGGTGATGGGTCTGCCTTGTCGGAACCACCGGGCTTCCTTTGCCGGAACCCTCAGGGTCCATGCGAACCGAAGGTGTGAGGAGGGACATGAACGGCGCGGAGAAGCAGATCGCCGAGCTGCTGGGACAGATCGAACGGCGCGACTTCGCCGTCGTGGACGATCCGCGCATCGGCCGGCTGGCCTCGCTGGTGCACATCGCCGAGCAGTACGGATTCCGGTACGAGCAGTCGCGTCATGTGGGCAAGGTGATGCAGGTCCATATGGTGCGCGATCCACGCCCGGAGGCGGCCGAGCGGGCCCTGGCCACACGGGCGGCCTTCCCGTCGGCCGGGCGGGCGAGCGGCACCGTGCCGGGGATGCGCCCGCGCAGGCTCACCCCGCTGCCGGAGGCGGCCGAGCGGGTGCGGGCCCTCGGCAGACGGATCGAGTACGACGCGATGGACGATCCCGAGCTGCGTGCGAAGGCGGCCATCGTCGGCGTTCCCGCCGTGGTGTCCGCCCTGCTGGTCCTGCCCGCGGGTACGGGACCGGCACTGCTGGTCGGTGCGCTCATGGCCGGCTTCGCGGCGGCCGTCCTCGGCTGGACGGCGGTCCGGAAGAACTGGCTGAAGCAGCGGCTGCGGGAGACCGAACCGGAGTGGGTGGCCGCACCGAAGTAGGGGAAGCTCCGCACCCGTGCGCCGATACCCGACAGAAGATGTCCGGTATCGCCACCACACTCGCCCCATGACTTCGCGCCGCACGCCGTGGAACTGGGCGGCCTTCGCCGCCGCCGAACCCGCCCTCGCCGGGACGGTCGAGAAACGCTTCGGCGGCGGCACGCCGCGGTCCCCCTCGGAAACCCATGGCCCCCACCACGTCCTGGCGACGCTCCGCAGGGACGGCTCGCCGCGCACCTCCGGCCTGGAAGTGCGTTTCCTGGCCGGCGAGTTGTGGCTCGGCATGATGCCGGACTCGCTCAAGGCCCGCGATCTGCTCCGCGACCCGCGCTTCGCGCTCCAGGCGAATCCCGGGCCGGGCACCGGGATGGGTGGCGGCGACGTACGGATCAGCGGGCGGGCGGCCGAGGTGGCGGACGCCCCGACGAAGGAGGCGTATGTGAAAGAGGTGGAACCGCCGCAGCCGTTCCACCTCTTCCGCACCGAACTGACGGAGGTCGTGAGGACCTACGTCGAGGACGACGCCTTTCTGGTCGTCCAGGTCTGGAAGCCCGGAGAGCCGGTGCGCACTCTCAGGCGGAGATGAGCCGGGGGCTCACTCCCACTCGATGGTCCCCGGCGGCTTCGAGGTCACATCGAGCACGACACGGTTGACGTCCCGCACCTCGTTGGTGATCCGCGTGGAGATCTTCCCGAGCAGGTCGTACGGCAGCCGGGACCAGTCGGCGGTCATGGCGTCCTCGGACGAGACCGGGCGCAGCACGATCGGGTGGCCGTAGGTCCGGCCGTCGCCCTGGACACCGACACTGCGGACGTCGGCGAGCAGCACCACAGGGCACTGCCAGATCTCACGGTCGAGACCGGCCGCGGTCAGCTCCTCGCGGGCGATGGCGTCGGCCTCGCGGAGCAGGTCGAGCCGCTCCTTGGTGACCTCGCCGACGATCCGGATGCCGAGGCCGGGGCCCGGGAAGGGCTGGCGCTGGACGATCTCCTCCGGCAGGCCGAGCTCCTGGCCGACCATGCGAACCTCGTCCTTGAAGAGCTGGCGGAGCGGCTCGATGAGCTGGAACTCCAGGTCGTCGGGCAGACCGCCCACATTGTGGTGGGACTTGATGTTGGCCGTCCCGGCGCCGCCGCCGGACTCGACCACATCCGGGTAGAGGGTGCCCTGGACGAGGAACTCGACCGGCTCCCCGCTCTCGCCGGCCTCGGCGATGATCTCCGCCTGGGCCTGCTCGAAGACGCGGATGAACTCCCGCCCGATGATCTTCCGCTTCTCCTCGGGGTCGGAGACGCCCTGCAGCGCGGTAAGGAACCGCTGCTCCGCGTCGACGACCTTCAGCCGCACCCCGGTGGCCGCGACGAAGTCCTTCTCGACCTGCTCGGTCTCGCCCTTGCGCATCAGGCCGTGGTCGACATACACGCAGGTCAGCTGGGAGCCGATGGCCTTCTGCACAAGGGCGGCGGCGACGGCGGAGTCCACACCGCCGGACAGGCCGCAGATGGCGCGCCGGGTGCCGACCTGCTCACGGATCGCCTCGACCTGCTCCTCGATCACATTGCCGGTGGTCCAGGTGGGGGTGAGGCCCGCGCCGCGGTACAGGAAGTGCTCCAGCACCTGCTGGCCGTGCGTGGAGTGCATGACCTCGGGGTGGTACTGGACGCCGTACAGCTTCTGCTCGTCGTTCTCGAAGGCGGCGACCGGGACGACCTCCGTGGACGCGGAGACGACGAAGCCCTCGGGGGCGGCCGAGCAGGCGTCCCCGTGGGACATCCAGACGGACTGCTCGGCGGGAGTGCCCTCGAAGAGGGTGGAGGAGGGCCTGGAGACGTTCAGCGCCGTTCGGCCGTACTCGCGGGCTCCGGTGTTGTCCACCGTGCCGCCGAGGGCGCGGGCCATCAGCTGGAAGCCGTAGCACATGCCGAAGACCGGGACCCCGGCCTCGAACAGGGAGCGGTCGACGGTCGGGGCGCCCTCCTCGTAGACCGACGAGGGGCCGCCGGAGAGGATGATCGCTGCCGGGTTCTTGGCGAGCATCTCCTCGACCGGCATGGTGCTCGGCACGATCTCGCTGTAGACCCGGGCCTCACGGACGCGACGGGCGATGAGCTGGGCGTACTGCGCGCCGAAGTCGACGACCAGAACGGTGTCGGGGGCGGCGGCAGCGTGAGTCGCTGATGACACGGGTTGCCTTCCGGCGGCTTGACAGGGGGCTGTGGGACCGATTCTAACGGGGTGGCCGGGAGTGACCTCCGTCTCCGTCCGGGCCACCGCTCCGGCACGAGGTCCGGCCGGCGCAAGGACCGGTTCACCGGCCCCGAGGCGCACCGGCCGGCACCGCAGGCACCCGTCTCGGCATGCGAGCCGCCTTGGACACCGCCCTCCCGCGCGGCATACTGGCCCCATGCTCATGCACACGATCTTCGTCTTTACCTATGGCAACCGGCCCGCCGGCTGCCATGGTCGTGCTGCTTGAACTGACAAGCGACTTCCCAGGCGCCCCGGGCCGATACGGTCCGGGGCGTTCTGTGTGCGCGGACCGTGTCGCTCCGGGGCACCTCATCCCGACCATGAACCCGAGGAGCCCCCGCCATGACCACCACCACCGAGAAGTCCGCCACCACCGCCGAGAAGACCGGCGCCCGCACCCCCGAGGCCGCCTCGGTGATCACCGGTGCCCGTGAACGCATCGACACGCTCGACGACCGCATCATCGGCCTCATCCAGGAGCGCATGGCGGTCTCCGCCGTCATCCAGGACGCCCGAATCACCTCCGGGGGCCGGCGGGTGAACCTCTCCCGTGAGATGGAGGTTCTCGGTCACTACCGGGACGCCCTCGGCAAGCCCGGCACCGGCCTGGCGATGACCCTGCTCGAACTGTGCCGGGGCCGTGTCTGACGGCGCGCGGACCGGCCGCTACGGGTGTCCGGCGCACCCACGTTCGCATGCCCTCTCACCCGTACGGCGGATGACCGGGGCCGTGCGGACTTCGTTGGTCCCGATGTCCGCGCCAGCCAGGGGCGGGCCCGAAGAACCACGCGTGGCTCCGCTGGAGCGGTGAGGCGTACGGATCGCCGTGCGCCGTGGGACCCCGCTCCAGGGGTGTGACCGGACGGCAGGGGACAGCAGTCCGGTCACCTGAGAACGGCCGGCTCCGGGGACGCCCGGGGCCGGCCGGCGGACCCCGTCGCCGCACCACCCGAGCGAGCCGAGCGCCCCCGGGAGATCGCGCAGCCCCACGGCGCGCCCCGGCGTCGGTGCCGGACGCCCCCATCGGAGGCCTTCACCGAACCTCCATCGATGTGACCGGGCTCACATAAGGAACCTGTGAGTACCCCACAACCCTTCAGGGATTTCACAGGTCACACGTAGCGAATCCAGGGCCATAACCCCGCGCCCCACACGCGGAGGCCTCCTTCAATGAGATGCGCCGCCACCGTCGTGGCGCACCAAAACTTTCGAGGTCTTCATGAAGCTTCGCCGCGCAGTGGTCGTCACTGCGGCCACGGCTGTCATAGCCCCGCTCGCGCTGCTGTCGGCGCCGGTCGCGTTCGCCTCGGACGGGCCGGCGAGCACGGTGGTCGAGGAGAGCGACAAGGGCACCTCGGACACCCCCGAGGACACGACTCCGGCCACGGAGGAGGACACGGACACCACCGGGACCGCCACCCCGCCGGCCGACGACGAGGAGAAGGGCGAGGAGCCCACCGGGACCGCCACCCCGCCGGCCGACGACGAGGAGAGCCCCTCCCCCACCGCGACGCCGAGCAGCTCCGCGTCGCCCAAGCCGAGCCCGACCACCGGTGGGGACGACTTCGACCCGTACACCGACTGCCAGTCGGTCAAGCTGGACGACAACCTCTCGGCCTCGATCTCCGGGCTGCCGAACAAGGTCGTCGCCGGTTCGGGTTGGCACAACTTCAAGTTCGTCGTGACGAACAACTCCGACAAGGCCCTGAAGAACGTCTGGGTCAACGCCTTCACGGAGTACAACGACGACGTCAACCTCGACGACTCGCTGGCGCTGAACCTGGCCACCATCCAGGTCAAGCAGGACGGCAAGTGGAACGACTCGTACCACGAGGCCTTCGGGGACACCACCCTCACGGGTACCTTCACCGCCCTGTTCGGCAACCTCGACGCGCACACCACGGCCGAGCTCGACCTCCGGGTGAGCGTCAAGGCGTCGGCCCCGGCGGGCTCCTCGTTCGCGATCAGCCAGGCTGTGTACGCGGGCAAGGGCAAGACCTGCTACATGAACGGTGACTACTACGACTTCGAGATCGTCGCGGCCGGCAGCAAGGCGCCGGGCGGCGTCGGCGACTCCAAGCCGAACGGCAAGAAGCCCTCGGGCGTCGTCAACCAGGACGTGAAGCCGCAGGGCGGGGTCAAGGAGGTCACCGGCAGCCTCGCCGAGACCGGTTCCTCCTCGGCGCTGCCGACCATCGCCCTCGTCGGCGGTATCGCCGTGGTCGTCGGCGGCGGTGCGGTCTTCGCGATGCGGCGCCGCAAGTCGGCCGGTCAGCTCGCCTGAGACCCGAGGTTCCGTGACCGGGCCGCCAGGTCGCCCATGATCTGACGGCCCCGCGGGTCACGTCAGGCGTCGCGCACGCCTCGCACCACACACAGGAGAAGGACCTGAGCTCGGAGGGGGGCACAGGTCCTTCTTTCTGTGTACGGCCGCGCCCGGGCCTCTTGGGCGCGGCCACCCCCCGATCACCGCTTCGGCGGCAACGGCGGCATCCCGAGGAACGGCAGCCGCAGCTCCCCGAACGCCCCCGCGGGCACCGCCGGATGCCGTGGTTCCACCGGCCTGAGGCGCCGGTACGCCGCCCCCTGCTCCGGACGCGGGTCCGGCTCACCCTGGTTCGGCCAGTACGACATCGCCCGCTCCGCCTGCGCCGTGATGGTCAGCGACGGATTGACCCCCGGATTGGCCGAGACCGCCGCACCGTCGACCACCGAGATGCCGGGATGACCGTAGAGCCGGTGGTACGGGTCGATCACACCCGTCTCGCGGGAGGCGCCGATCGGGCAGCCGCCGAGGAAGTGCGCGGTCAGGGGCATGCCCATCAGTTCGCCCACATTGCTGCCCGCGAAGCCGTTGATCTCCGCGGCGATCGCCGACGCCGCCTCCGAAGCCGCCCTGATCTGCTGGGGGTTCGGGGTGCCGTGTCCCTGGCGGGCCGTCAGCCGGCCCTTCCCGGCTCCCCTCGGCTTCAGATAGGTGGTCAGCGAATTGTCCAGCGACTGCATCACCAGACCGATGATGGTCCGCTCCGACCAGTGGTGGTTGGACAGGGACCGGACCAGCAGCCAGGGATGTCGTGCCGCGTGCGCCAGCCAGGCCAGGAACCGCGAGGAGCCCTCGGCGTAGGGCACCTGAAGGATGGACAGACTGCCCATCGCGTTCGATCCCCTGCCGTAACGGACCGGCTCGACATGGGTGTTCTCGTCCGGGTGGATCGAGGACGTGATCGCCACACCCCGGGTGAAGTCGGCCTTCGCCGCGCCGTGCGCCCTGCGGTAGCGGCGGTCGTCGGTCTGCGCGCCCACCAGCGCCTCGGAGTTGGTGCGGGTCAGTTCGCCCAGCCGGTCCGAGGTGTGCGGCAGCAGGCCGTTCGCCTTCATCCGGTGCAGCAGGGTCTGTGTGCCGTAGGTGCCGGCCGCGAGGACGACCCGCCGGGCCGTGAAGGTCCGCCCGTCCCGCTTGCGCCACCCGTCCGTCGGCAGGGTCGCCACCGCATACCCGCCCCGCGAGTCGTCCGTGACCGACACGACCGTCGTCAGGGGGTGGACGACCGCGCCCGCCTGCTCGGCGAGGTGGAGGTAGTTCTCGTTGAGGGTGTTCTTCGCACCGTGGCGGCAGCCCGTCATGCACTCCCCGCACTCGGTGCAGGCACGGCGCGCCGGTCCGGCCCCGCCGAAGTAGGGGTCCGGGACCTCCTCGCCGGGCCGGGCCCCGGCCGTGCCCCCGGCGTCGTCACCGTCGCCGAAGAAGACACCGACCGGCGCCATGTGGAAGGTGTCGGCCACGCCCATCCGCCGGGCGGCCGCCTCGAGATGGACGTCCGAGGGCGTGCGGGTCGGGTTGAGCCGTACGCCCAGCATCCGCCGCGCCTGGTCGTAGTACGGCTTCAGCTCCTCCTGCCAGTCGGTGATCTCCTTCCACTGCGGGTCGTCGAAGAACGCCTTCGGCGGTACATAGAGGGTGTTGGCGTAGTTGAGGGAGCCGCCGCCGACCCCGGCGCCCGCGAGCACCATCACACGGCCCAGCAGATGGATGCGCTGGATGCCGTACAGGCCGAGGGCGGGCGCCCACAGATAGTTTCTGAGGTCCCAGGAGTTCTTCGGCAGGGACCCGCGTGTGAAGCGACGGCCCGCCTCCAGGACGCCCACGCGATAGCCCTTCTCGGTCAGGCGCAGGGCGGTCACCGAGCCGCCGAAGCCGGAACCCACGACGAGGACGTCGTAGTCGTAGCCGTCCTGTGCCACGTGCCTTCTCCCCCTCGTATGTCACAGCACTAGCGGAGCCCCAGCGCCTTCATCAGGCGCAGCCCGCGGCTCATCAGCGCCGCGTAGGCCTCGTCGTCCATGCCGAACGACGGTGCCATCGGCAGCAGCCGCTGCTGGGCGACGGTCTGGGCCTCGGTGTATTTGAGGATCCCCTCGGAGCCGTGGCGGCGGCCGAGGCCGGAGTCCTTCATGCCGCCCATCGGTGACCCGACGCTGCCGTAGGCGGCCGCATAGCCCTCGTTGACATTGACCGTGCCGGTGCGCAGCCGGGCGGCGATCGCGCGACCGCGCCGTCCGTCGCGGGTCCACACCGAGGCGTTCAGTCCGTACGGCGTGGCGTTGGCGCGCTCGACGGCCTCGTCCTCCGTCCTGAAGCGATGGATCGACACCACCGGTCCGAAGGTCTCCTCCGTGCACACCGCCATGGGCGGCTCGACGCCGTCGAGGACGGTGGGCTCGAAGAAGTACGGGCCGATGTCCGGACGGGCGACCCCGCCGGCCAGTACCCTCGCGCCCTTGGCCACGGCCTCCTCCACATGCCGGGTCACGGTCTCCAGCTGCCGCGCTCCGACCAGCGAGCCCATGTCGGCGCCATAGGCGAGGGAGGTGCCCAGCCGCATCGCCCTGGTGCGGGCCACGAACCGCGCCACGAAGGAGTCGGCGATCGCCTCATGGACATACAACCGTTCGATGGAGATGCAGAGTTGTCCCGCGGACGAGAAACATGCCCGCACCGCGCCCGCGGCGGCCTTCTCGATGTCGGCGTCCTCCAGGACCAGCATGGCGTTCTTGCCGCCCAGTTCGAGCGAGACACCGACGAGGCGGGCGGCGGCGCCCTGTGCCACCTCGCGACCGGTGCGGGTGGAGCCGGTGAAGGAGACATAGTCCGCGTGTTCGACCACCGCGGGGCCGACGACCGGTCCTTCGCCGATGACGACCTGGAAGACCTCGGCGGGCAACCCGGCCTCGATCAGCAGATCGCGGGCCCACAGCGCGGTCAGACAGGTCTGGGTGTCGGGCTTCATCACCACCGCGTTGCCCGCGACGAACGCCGGGAGCGCGTCGCCGACCGACAGTTCTAGCGGGTAGTTCCAGGGGGCGATCTGGCCGATGACCCCGCGCGGGTGACGCAGCTCGGTGACACGGGTGAGCGACGGCAGCGCGCCCTGGTGCCGCCTGGGCCTCAGATACCAGGGCGTCTTGCGGCCGTAGTGGCGAGCCGCCACCGCGACGGCCTGCACCTCCTCATGGGCGTGCAGCCGGGCCTTGCCCGTCTCCAGCTGGATCAGGTCGAGGACCTCGGCCTGACGGGCCAGCACCAGGTCGTGGAAACGGAGCAGTACGGCCGCGCGCTGCCGCACGGGAGTGGCGCCCCAGGCGGACTGGGCCTTCCGGGCCCGCGCGAAGGCCCCCGCCACGTCCTCGGGCGTGGACTCGGGCAGGTCCGCCAGCTTCTCGCCGGTGAAAGGCGTCCGGTTGGCGGTGCGTCCGGAGCCGGCCACCCCCTTGGTGAGCTGGGCGATCAGCTGGGGCGTGACCACATCGACGGCGGTGCGGACGCCGGCGGGGGCGGGGGCGAGCGGGTTGGTGCCGGCCGTGCCCGTACCGGCCTGGTCGGTGGTGTTCTCCGGGGCCTGCGAGTCCGTCATGAGGCGCAGGGTATGCCGGGCCGGGGGCTTTGGGTACCCGTCGGTAACGACGATTCACCGGGTGCTCACATGCCGCCAGCGATCACTGGCGGCAAAGGCCTGATCAGGGCGTTGTTCGAAGACGTCCCGGCCCCGTGCCGTCCTAGAGCTTGTCGATGCCCAGGTTGTCGATCGCCGTCCTCGCCACCTCGCGCCCCCGCTCGGTGAAGTCGCCCTTGCCCGGATAGCTGATCATGAGCTTGTACATATTGCCCGCGGAGTCCTTGTAGTAGAAGATCCTCAGCTCGCGGGGAAGCGGGTTCCGGCTGTCGTCGGTCGGATAGGTGACCGTGTTCTCGGCTGCCGGTCTGCCCTGGTACGTACTCTGCTGCGGATCCGTCTTCGGCCCCTTGGGCATGTCGAGCGCATAGGCGCCCCGGTCCTTGAAGTCGCCGTTGTCGGCGTACATCTCTGCCGCCGCCGAGTCCTTGATCTGGTGCAACGAGTCCTCGGACTTCCGTGCGAGGCGCAGGCCGACCGAGATGCTGCCGCTCCAGTCGGTGTAGGTCACCCAGTTCTTGTCGGTGTCGTCCTTCTCGGGCCGGCTCACGTGATACTTCGCGGGCACCGCGAGCGTCGCACCCAGCGCCTTCTCCGGGCGCTTCGTCCAGCCGTCCGGCAGCGGCCCCGCGAACGGGTCCGCGACGACCACATAGGCCACGACCGCCGCGGCGACGACCGCCGCGCCGATCCCGAGCAGCGTCCCACGGCCGAGACGGACGCCCTTGGTGCCGGGGACGGCAAGCTCACCAGGCGCGGTGAGCTGGACCGGCTGGGTCTGCTGCGGCGGACGCGCCGCCTCCTCCAGCAGCCGGCGCACCTCGGCGGCGGCCGGGCGGCGCGCCGGGTCCTTGTCCAGCAGGCGGTTGATGGCGTCGGCGAGCGGACCGCGGGCCGAGGCCGGGGCGGCCGGGACGGAGTTGAGGACGGACTGGAGCGTCGCGGGCGTGTTGGTGCGGCGGAACGGCGACACGCCCTCCGTCGCCGCGTACAGCACCACACCCAGGGACCACAGGTCGGACGCCGGGCCCGGTCTCCGGCCCAGCACCCGCTCCGGCGCCACGTACTCGGGCGAGCCGACGAAGCCGCCCGTGTCCGTGAGACTGGTCTCGCCCTCGATCTGCGCGATGCCGAAGTCGGTGAGAACGACCCGGTCGTACCGCCCGAGCAGGACGTTGTCGGGCTTCACATCGCGGTGCAGGATGCCCGCGGCGTGCGCGGCCTCCAGCGCGCCCAGCACCTGAAGACCGATCCGCGCCGCCTCGCGCGTCCCGAGCGTGCCCTCCCGGAGGACATCGCCCAGGGAGCGGCCCTGCACCAGCTCCATCACGATCCACGGTCGGCCGTCGACCACCGCCACGTCATACACGTTGACGACGGCCGGGTGGTCCAGACGCGCGGCGGCCCGCGCCTCACGGCGCATCCGTTCATAGGCGTTGGCCTGTTCACGCTCGGGAAGGTGATCGGGGACCCGGGGCTCCTTGACCGCGACCTCGCGGTCCACCGTCTCGTCCTTGGCCCGCCACACTGTGCCCATGCCTCCGTGGCCGAGCTTGGCGAGCAGCCGGTAACGCCCGGCGACGAGCCGCCCGGCCCCGGGGTCCCTCGGCTCCTCGGGCACGGCCTGGGTGGGGAGCCCCTGGGGTCGGGGGTCCGCCTGTGCGGGCTCCGGCTGCGGCTGGGCATAGGGGTTGCCCGGATACGGGGCGGCCGGTTGCGGCGGTTGCAGTCCGAAGGTCGTCGGCTCGTCGGACCGGTTCGGCCCTCCCCCGTGGTTGCTCATGGCTCATGCATACCGTGCACGACTTCCGGTCAGCCACCCCGGTCCCGCACCGGTCACACATCCGTGACGCACCGTGCGGCGTTTTTCCCCTTTGACCCCGTACGCATCGGACCGACGGCATGTGCACCCGGCCACCGCATCGGTGCCGTCAGGCCGTCACGACCCGCCGTGCGAACAGGCCCGGTGACTACGCCGGTACGAACGTGCCGACCGCCACGTCGAAGTACTCCTTGGCCTCCCGGGCCCTCCCGACCGGTGCCGACACCCATACGTCGTACATCCGTCCGTTCTGCTCCCAGCACAGGTCGTAGGTGTGCCGTGGGCCCTCGGCGGCGCTGAAGCCGTTCCAGGTGAACTCCCAGAGTGCGGCCGGGTGTCCCTCGTGCGAGGTCTCGGTGACCCGTCCGTCGCGGTAACCGGGGTTGTCGGCCGGGCCGTCGGCGTCGGCCTTCCGCATCACCGCGAGCGGTCCCCCTTCGTCGGGTTCCGCCGTCCTGACGCCGATGCGGAAGGTCTCCCCCGGCGACATGTAGAAGATCCGCACACCTTGCGGACTGCGGGTGAACCCCTCCGGCACGGCGAGCGAGAAGCCGTCCGGATCCCGCACCGACCGGTAGCCCGAGGGGGCCCGGCGCGCCGTACCGGTCGTGGACTCCGACGCCGGGGCCGAGTCCGGCGGGCGGGTCACCGTCACCGTGGGCGCGGGTCCCGGCGCGGACCGGCCCGGGGTGTGCCCCGGACGCGACACGCCCGTACTCGCCGTCGCGCTCGGCGGCCCCGGACTCGCGTGCGGATCGTCGCCGTCGCCGCCGTCGCTCATCAGCAGCACCGCCGTCGCCACACCCGCGCCCGCCAGGGCCGCGACCAGGGCGGCGGCGACGAGCACGCCCCGGGCCGGAAGCCCTCCGGGCCGCGGTGCCGCGGTGGCCGGCGGTGCCCCGTCGGGCGCCTCCCGCGAGGAGGACGGCGCCGGGTGCCGGAGCACATTCCGCTGAGTCGGCGTGTACACCGCGGGCACCCTCGGGGTGCGGCCCGTCTCCAGGAACTCCCGCAGCAGACGCTCGGCCTCCGCCGCGTCCAGGCGTCGGCGCGGATCGCGTTCCAGCAGCCCTCTGACGACGGGCAGGATCGGCTGTGCCTGCGCGGGCGGGCGGATCTCGTCGACGACCACCGCATGCAGGATCCCGCCCAGCGAGTCGCGACGGAACGGCGACTCGCCGCTCAGCAGGGCGCACAGCAGCGCACCCAGCGACCACAGGTCGGACTCGGGGCCGGTCCGGTCGCCGGACATCCGCTCGGGTGCGGTGTACTCGGGCGAGCCCACGAAGGACCCGGTCTCGGTGAGCGTCGTGGCGCCCGCGATCCGGGCGATGCCGAAGTCGGTGAGGACGACCCGGTCGGTGTCCGCCTCCACCAGCACGTTCGCGGGCTTCAGATCGCGGTGCAGCACACCGGCGTCATGGGCGCGGCGCAGCGCGCCCAGCAGGGCGATGCCGATCCGCGCGGCCTCCTGTGCGTCGACGGGGCCGTGCTCGGCGATCCGTTCGGCGAGCGAGCCTCCTTCGATCAGCTCCATCACGATGTAGGGGCGTTCGCCGTGCTCCACGACGTCATGGACGACCACGATGTGCGGGTGGTGCAGCTGTGCGACCGCTCGCGCCTCGCGCAGGGTGCGCTCGCGCTGCGACCGGGATTCCTGTGCCGAGAGCGTGTCGTCGAGGAGGAGTTCCTTGACCGCCACCGGCCGGACGAGCAGCTGGTCGGTCGCCCGCCAGACCACGCCCATGCCACCTCGGCCGATCCGCTCCTCCAGCCGGTAACGGTCCGCGATGACACGGACGTTCTCCCCCTGGCTCCCCATGCGCCCCATCATGCCCCACCGCGTGTCGCCCCTCGGGGACGCCGCTGCCCCGGTGGCCGACAAGCGACGTACAGGGGCGTACGAGCGGGTACGGCCGGCATGCCGGGGCGTACGAGCGGGTACGGCCGGCATGCCGGGGCGTACGAGCGGGTACGGCCGGCATGCCGGGGCGTACGAGCGGGTACGGCCGGCATGCCGGGGCGTACGAGCGGGTACGGCCGGCATGCCGGGGCGTACGAGGGGCGCGCCGGTCGGGCCGTCAGGCGGCCGGCGGGCGCCACGCCCGCAGCAGCACGTCGAACTGCTCGCGCGTGACGCTCCAGTCGTCCGCGGGTCCCGACATATAGATGGCGTACTCGGTTCCGTCGCGGGCGGTGTACATCTCCTCGACGGCATGACGTGGCCCGGGGAACGGCGTGTCCTTGGCCAGCGCGGTCCAGGTGTACTCCCACAGAGAACCGGGACAGTCACGGTAGACGTTGTTCTGGAGTGTCACCCGCTCGTAGTCGACCAGTCGCTGGAGCTGCTGTTCCAGGTCGACCTGGTGCGCGTACGCGTCGTCGAAGTCCGGTGCGGTGTCGAGCGCGATGCGGATGAAGTGCTTGCCGCCGTCGGGCGTGTAGTCGGTCTGGAAGGCGCCGAACGGCTCCCGCTTCCACCCCTCGTCGGGAAGGGCGAGGGTGAAGCCCGCCGGATCCTCCGTGCGCACCCAGCCGTCGGGGATGCTGTTCGCGGTCTTCCGTGGGGCCGGGGTGGACGCGTCGGACTGTGGCGTGGACGCATCGGACGGCGAGGTGGACCCGTCGGGCGGCGAGGTGGACGCGGACGTGCCGGTACCGGTGTCCCTGTTCTCGAACCGGTTCGCGGCCACCGCGCCCCCGGCACCGACGACCGCGGCCATCGCGAGGACGAGGGCGATCTTGCGGCCGTTCCGTCGGCCCCAGGGCGCGGCCGACGGAGCGGGCTGGGGCTGGGTGCCCCCGGAGGCCTGCGGATCGGGCGCCTCCCCCGGGTGCGCCACGGTCGGGGTCCTGTCCTCTTCGCCGCCGAGGTCCATGCGCAGCGTCGCCACGTGTTCCTGCGCCGCTTTCGGCCGACGGCCCTCCGCGGCCTCGGCCAGCATCTGTTCGAGCTGTTCCGCCCCGGGCCGCTGCGCCGGGTCCTTGTGCAGCAGCGCCGCGATCACCGGCTCCAGGGCGCCCCCGAACTGCGGCACCGCGGGCTCGTCGTCGACGACGGCCTGCATGGTGGTCAGCGGCGAGGTCCGCCGGAACGGTGACCTGCCCTCCACCGCCGTGTACAGCGTGGCCCCGAGCGCCCACAGATCGGATGCGGGGCCCGGGTCGTGACCGCGGACCCGTTCGGGCGCCAGGTAGTCGACGGACCCGACGATCTCTCCCGTACGGGTGATCGTGGTGTCGCCCTCCACCTGTGCGATGCCGAAGTCGGTGAGCAGCACCCGTCCGTCGGCGGCGAGCAGGACGTTTCCCGGCTTCACGTCCCGGTGCAGCACGCCCGCCGCATGCGCGGCGCGCAGAGCGCGCGTCACCCACAGCCCGATACCCGCCGCCTCCGCGGCGTCGAGCCGACCGCGCTCCTTGACCGCGTCGGCGAGCGAGTTGCCCTCGACCAACTCCATGACGATCCAGGGCCGGTTGTCGTGCTCGAGGACGTCATGGACGGTGACGACGGCGGAGTGGTTGATGCGTGCGGCGGCCCGTGCCTCTGCATGCGTGCGGGCCAGAAGTACGGCACGATCGCTCTCCATGGCGTACAGGGCGGCCGTCAGTTCCTTGATGGCGACATCCCGGTGCAGAATCTGGTCGTGGGCGCGCCATACCCGGCCCATGCCGCCGCTGCCTATGGATTCGACCAAGCGGTAGCGGCCCGCTAGGAGCAGGCCCTGCATCTGATTCACGTTCCCCCGCAATGCTCTTGACGAGGCCAGACTAAAGAGCGGTTCCCGGCCGGGGAACGGGCGGGGCCCTAACGGAGATCGCACTGTGACGGATCTCCCCTCGTGCACGGGACGGAACCACCGCACTTTCAGCGCAATCGGACTCCGGTGCACGCCTGTTGAGCCGGCGGCCCGGCGGGTGACACCGAGGCGCGAGACGCCGCGGAGCGGTCAGCCGGTCGCCCGGTAGCTCTGTTCCGCCTGCTCGTACAGCCGGGTCACCTCGTCGCGTTCGGCCTCCGGGCCACGCACCTGCACCACGTGATAGGCGCCGCCGACCACCACGGCGAGGTTGCGCACGTACAGCTGGCGTCCGTCGCTCCCGGTCCAGGTGAACTGCCCCTCGGCCATGGTCAGTCCGCCGACGTCGATGCGCCGCATCCCGCTGGAGGTGGCCCAGGTCGAGTCGCGGAACGGCTGCAGTTCCGGCTCCGACTCCCGCTGGTAGCTCAGCGGATCGCCGCCGAACGTCCGGGTGTTGTCGCGTCCCGGCACCACGATCAGCTGGAAGTCGCCCTGGGAGTAGATCACCTGGCCCCGGCCGTTCTGCGGTGTGCGGTTCCAGCCGTTCGCCACGGCCACCCGGAAGCCCGCGGGGTCCTCGCGCAGGGTGAAGCCCTGCGCCACCCGGGTCTCGCCGGCCCCCGTCTGTGCGGCACCGGAGGACGGGGAGCGGCTCCCGGAGCCCTCCTCGGCGGGCTGCCGGGTGCTGGTCTCACCGGAGGGGCGCGGGGCGGGACCGGCCTCTCCGGCGGCGCCGGTGCGGTCGGCCACCGCGCCGCTGCCACCACCGCCGTCGCCGTTCCCGGAACCGGATCCGGCCTTCGGCATGAACACCATCGCGTAGACGACCACGGCGGCCAGGGCGAGCAGGATCAGCAGAAGCAGACTGCGGCCGAGCCGGTGCGGACGGGTCCGGCGGTCGTCCCTGGCCCGCTTGTGGCGAGCCGGACCGGCCGCGGACTGCCGGGTACGGCGCCTGCGGACCAGCTCGCCCCGGCGCCGTACGATCGGCAGCCGTCGAGGGTCGACGGGCGGGGCCATGACCACATGCGCGCCCGCCTCGGGCTCGGGTGCGGACCGGACGAGGGAGCGCAGCCAGCCGCGCAGCTCCTCCACATCGGGCCGCTCGGTGGGGTCCTGGCGCAGCAGCGACTCCACGACCGGGCGCAGCGGCCCGCACTCCTCGGCGAAGGCGGGCGGTTCGGCGCAGACGACCTGGACCAGCTCGGCGGTGTTCTCCTCGGGGTACGGGGCGTGCCCCTGCACGACCCGGAACAGCAGCGCGCCCAGCGCCCACAGATCCGTCGCGGGCCCGATCGGCGCGGCCAGCTGCCAGTTCTCGTGCACCGGACCGGCCTGCTCGGGCGCCCACCTCTCGGTGACGGGTCCGACGACGGTCATCCGCACCTGCCGCGCACGCTCGGCGGCCAGGGGGGTGGCGGGCCCCCCACGGCTCCAGGGGTCCGCGGGGGCGCCGTGCGCCGTGCCCTCGTACCCGCCGGGGGCCGTCCCCGGACCGGGCGTGTCGCCTCCGGTGCCCTGGGGCGCGGGCGCGCCGCCGGGCGGTGCGGCGGCGCCCCGCTCGTCGGGGACGGGCGCCGCGGGGCGTGGCACCGCGCCGTGCCAGGAGGCCGTGCCGCCCACCCCGTACGGGTCGGCGATCTGCCCCGGCGGTGTGCCGGGGGCGCCTTCCGTTCCCTGCCCGGGCACCTGCGGCGGTGGCGCCGCGCCGGTGCCGGCCGGGCGGGGTGGCGGCAGCGCCGTCCGGCCGCCGCGCTGTTCCTCCTGCACCCGGGCCGCGGCCCGGGCACCGGCGCGGTACGCCGCGATGGCCCCAGCCCGTGCCGCCCGTACGTCCGAGGCGGAATCGAGCGCACGGGGTCCCTGCGCGGGGACACCCCCACCGGGTACGCCGGTTCCGGGCGCGCCTCCGGCGGGGGTACCGCCACCCGGCGCCCGGCCACCGGCCCGGGCCTCTATCGCGGCACGCCGCGCTGCCTCCGGATCCAGGGCCCCCGCGGATCCGGCCGGACCGGCCGGGCCGACGGCGGGGACACCGGTGCCCACCCCACCGGGGCGGTCGCCCGCGGCGGCCCCGGGAGCGTCACTGCCCGGCCGGAATGTCCCGTCCCGGTCCTCGAACTCCTGCTCGGGCACCGGGTCGTACCCGCACAGCGCCTCCTCCGCCGCCCCGGCGGCCAGGCCGGTCAGCATCACCCGGCCGTCGTCGCAGATCAGCACCGTGTGGGTGGTGATGTTCCGGTGCACCCAGCCATGGGCGTGCAGCACCCGCAGCGCCATCAGCACATCGGAGGCGACCTCGGCCGCCCGGTACGGCGTCAGCGGCTCCTCCGCCAGCAGGGCGGCCAGCGGCCGGGCGGGAAGCCGTTCGCTCACGATCCACAGCGAACCGCCCTCCGCGAACACATCGAAGACCTGGTCCAGCCGTGGGTGGTCGGGTATCTGCGCGGCCGCCTGCGCCGCCTCGACGGCCCGCCGTACGAGCGGGTCGGCGGGTCGGCGTGTCGCCGTACGGGAGGACATGCCGCGCACCCTGCCGTCCCGTGCCACGAACCCCTCGGGCAGCCCGTCCGCGTCGAGCACCTCCGCCTCGACGACCTCGGGCAGCGGCACCTGCCGCACGGACACCTCCTGCCCGCTGTAGGTGTCGAAGGCCCGGGTCTCGGCGAGTTCAGGCTCGTCGGAGGGGGGCAGCGGCAGTCGATAGCGGTCGGCCAGTACCCGTCCCGCGTAGTCGTCCATGACGCCTCCCCCGGCCGCTCGGTCCATCAATTCCGTTCGCCCAGCGTCCCGTTGTGGATGCGCCCGGTCCGCGAACCCTCACGATACGTGCCGGAGGCAACCCGCAACCCGGGGATGTCATATCTCCCCGCGACACGCCCGTGGAGAAGGCCGGCCGGGCGTGCGATACGTCATGGCTTGGACTGGAAGGTCTCGGTCAGCGTCTTCCAGGTGTCCTTGCGCAGATCGCCGTCCCAGCCGGACGCCTTCGCCTGGTACATCAGCGCGTACCCCTGGTGGGAGTTGACGACGAATCCGCGGTCGATCACCCGGTAGGTGGTGCCGCCGTCGGCATAGGTGAACTCCCAGTCGGCGGTGTTCCAGTCGTGGTAGTCCACCTTGCGGATCTCGATCCGCTTGTACTGGGGGCGCGTCATGCCGCGCTCCTGGTTGTTCCAGTCCGCCACCGGGTCGCCCTTGGGCGTGGACGTCCAGGCGATCAGCAGCCGCTGCCCCTCGGGACCGGTGAACCGGTCCCCCGCGGAGTCCGACGACCGGTACGACCATCCGGCCGGCAGCCCTATCGAGTACCCCTGGCCGCCCTTGTAGGTCGTCACGGCGTCGTCGCCGCCCGGCGTGTCGTCCGAGGCGCCGGACGACTTCCCGGGGTTCGCGTCGGCCCCCGCGGCGGGCGTGTTGTCGTCGGCCTTGTGCTCGTCCGACCCCTTGGCCGCCGTGTCGTCGGTGCCGCCGCCGTCGGTGTGCGAACCGCCGCCGGCCCCGTTCCGGCTCCCGGTACCGGCCCCCGCCGTGGCACTGCTGGACGAGGCGGCCTTGGTCGAGCCCTTCTTGTCGTCCTGCGAGGCACCGTCATCGCCCCGGACGGTCAGCGCGAGCACCGTCCCCAGCACGGCGAGCACCGCGACGACGGCGACGACCAGCACCGTCCGCTTCGGCACCACATCGGTGAGCGACGCCCGGGGCGCCGAACGCGGCGGGCGGTCCGGGTCGGGCACCACGGGCCACCCTGAACCCTGCTTCGGGGAACCTGAGTTCGACCCGACGACGGCCGTCTGCTCGGCCGGCACGGCCCCCGGGCGGGCGGCACCCCGCGATCCGGCGCCGGACACCCCCCCGGACGCGGCTCCGGACACCGCGCCGCTCGCGGAGGCCCCCGCGGCGGCCTCGGCCGAATCCGTCGACGCCGCTTTGCGCACCGAGCGCAGCGCACCGCGCAGCCGCTCGGCGGACTCCTCGCCCCGCTTGCCCCTGGTGCCCGAGGACTCCTCCGGGACCGGCGGCAGCGCCACGACCCGGGTCGCGTCCAGCGGCGCCTCCTCCTCGGGCTCGGCGGTGCGGAGGACCTCGTCGAGCATCGCCCGGGCACCCTTGTCGTCCAGCCGCTGCTGGGGGTCCTTGGTGAGCAGCCCGTAGACGACGTTCTTCAGCGGCCCCGCGTTCTTGGGCTCCTCGACCGGCTCGGTCATCACCGCGGTCAGCGTGGCGATCGCCGACCCCTTGTCGTAGGGCGGTACGCCCTCGACCGCCGCGTAGAGCAGTCCGCCGAGCGACCACAGGTCCGCCGCCGGGCCCGGCTTGTGTCCTCGGGCCCGCTCCGGGGAGATGTAGGAGGGGGCGCCGACGAGCATGCCGGTGGAGGTGAGGGAGGGGTCGCCCTCGACCTGTGCGATGCCGAAGTCCGTGAGCACGACCCGGCCGTCCTCGGCGATCAGCACGTTCGACGGCTTCACATCGCGGTGCAGGATGCCCTCACGGTGTGCCGCGCGCAGCACATCGAGAATCGCGAGCCCGACCTCGGCGGCGCGCTTCGGGTCCAGGACGCCGTCCTCGCGGATGACCTCGGCGAGCGACTTGCCCTCGATCAACTCCATGACGATCCAGGGCCGGTCGTCCTCCTGGACCACGTCGAAGACCGTCACCGCACCGTTGTTGCGGATCCGGGCGATCGCCTTGGCCTCCCGCAGCGTACGCGTGATGAGGCGACGCTTCTCGTCCGCGTCGATGCTCGACGGGAACCGCAGCTCCTTGACGGCGACCGTACGGCCCAGAGTCTCGTCCTTGGCGCGCCACACGGTGCCCATGCCGCCGCGGCCGAGTACGTCTCCCAGCCGGTACCGCCCGGCGAGGAGACGTTCGCTCTTGTCCTGACGGGATGTCCCCGCCCGCTCCGCCTCCGACATGCGTCCCCTCTGCAACCCGCCCTGACAGAGCCTCCATTGTCACTCACGCACGGACCGTCCGACGCCCAGGGGTGCCCCTGATCCTGCCGTTCGCACCGTGTTCTGGGACACCTCGGCACAGCGGACGACCCGACGCCGGGGTCCGCGGGTGCGGCACTGTGCCCGATGTGCGCCGCCGCTTCCCGCCCCGCCGCCGAAGCCGCCGGTGAGCGGTCCTGCCCGGCCCCTCACAGGGTCCTCTCCCATGATGGTCCGCGACAAGGAAGGATTCCGATGCCACTGCGCCGGACACCCCGGACCCGGACCCTATTGGGCGTACCGGTGGTGTGCCTGGTCCTGCTCGGGCTCGCCCCGGCCAGTTCCCCCGCCCACCCGGCCCCGTCACCGGACGCCCTGCTCCCCCTGCTCGTCTCCGAGGGCGGGGCTCCGGCCGCCGCGCTGCTGGCCCGTGAGGGGACGGAAGCGCACTTCGCGCTCGCGGGCCATGACATCACCTCCGCCGACCATTTCCGCGCCGGCAGCATCACCAAGACCTTTGTCGCCACGGTGGTGCTGCAGCTGGAGGCCGAGCACCGGCTGTCCCTGTCCGACTCGGTGGAGGACCATCTGCCGGGACTGGTGCGCGGCGCGGGCAACGACGGACGGGCGCTGACCCTGCGCGCGCTGCTCACCCACACCAGCGGTCTGGCCGACTATGTCGCGGACACCGGCGGCGTCGTGCCGCTGACTCCGCTTCAGGCCGTACGTATCGCGCTCACCCACCCTCCGGCCGCCCGGGGCCGCTTCTCGTACTCCAACACCGACTACATCGTGCTCGGCATGGTCATCCAGCAGGTCACCGGTCGCTCGTACGCCGTGGAGGCCGAGCGCCGCATCATCACCCCTCTCCGTCTGACGGACACGTCCTTCCCGGGTGCCCGGACCACGCTTCCCCGTCCGCACGGCCACGCGTACGCCGCCGACGGCTCCGATGTCACCGAGCTCGACCCGCGCGTGGCCGGCGCGTCGGGTGAGCTGGTGACCACGCTCGCCGATCTGGACCGCTTCTATGCGGCGCTCCTGAGCGGTGAGCTGCTGCCCCCGCGCCAGCTGCGCGAGATGCTCGACACCCGTACCGCACACGGCATGTACGGCATGGGCCTGTTTCCCGAGAGACTCCCGTGCGGCACCACGGTGTGGGGTCACGACGGCCGGATCCCCGGCAGCCATGTGCGCACCGCGGCCACCGTCGACGGTCGTCGTGTCCTCACCTTCCGGGTGAACACGGACGGGTTCAGAAACTCGGGACTGGAGCGGGACCTGCTCACCGCCGAGTTCTGCCCCCGCATCCGGTAGAACGGGCGGGCTCCGGGCGGAGATCCCGAGCGAGGTCGCTCGTTCGGGTGATCCCTGGTACCGCGGGGACGGTCGGCACCCTGAGCCCGCCGCCATCCCGGTCGCGGTCCGGCCCGCCGTCCCGCCCCGGCGTCTACAGCGGGACTATGTCCGGCGCACCCAGCCTCGCCGCGTCCGCCGTCAGATCGTCGGGCTGGCGCTGTGACTCCCGCTCCGCCTCCACCCGCTTCTCATAGTGCTCGACCTCGCGCTCGATCCGGTCGTGGTCCCACTCCAGCACCGGTGCCATCAGTTCGGCGGCCTCCCGGGCGCTGCGCGTCCCGCGGTCGAACGTCTCGATGGAGATGCGGGTCCGCCGGGTCAGCACATCGTCCAGGTGGCGCGCTCCCTCGTGCGAGGCGGCATAGACCACCTCGGCCCGCAGATAGTCGTCGGCAGCCCGGAGCGGCTCGCCCAGCGAGGGATCGGCCGCGATCAGGTCGAGCACCTCCTCGGCCAGCGCCCCGTAGCGATTCAGCAGGTGTTCCACCCGCGCCACATGCAGCCCGGCGCGCTCCGCCATGCCCGCCCGGGCGTTCCACAGCGCCCGGTATCCCTCGGCACCCAGCAGCGGGGTGTCCTCGGTGACGCATGCGGCGACCCGCCGGTCGAGGGCGCGCGCCGCCTCGTCGACGGCGTCCTTGGCCATCACCCGGTAGGTGGTGTACTTGCCGCCGGCCACCACCACGAGCCCGGGGACCGGATGCGCCACGGTGTGCTCGCGGGACAGCTTGCTGGTGGCGTCCGACTCCCCCGCGAGCAGAGGCCGGAGCCCCGCGTACACGCCCTCCACGTCGTCGCGGGTGAGCGGGACCGCCAGGACCTCGTTCACATGGTCCAGCAGATAGTCGATGTCCGCCCGGGAGGCCGCGGGGTGGGCCTTGTCGAGGCTCCAGTCGGTGTCGGTCGTCCCGATGATCCAGTGCCGGCCCCAGGGGATCACGAAGAGCACGGACTTCTCGGTCCGCAGGATCAGCCCCGTCGACGAGTTGACCCGGTCCTTGGGCACCACCAGGTGGATGCCCTTGGACGCCCGCACATGGAACTGGCCCCGCTCGCCGACCAGCGCCTGGGTGTCGTCGGTCCACACCCCCGTCGCATTGACGATCTGCCGGGCGCGGATCCGGATCTCCCCGCCCTCCTCCATGTCCTGCACGGTGGCGCCGACGACCCGCTCGCCCTCCCGCAGAAAGCCCGTCACCCGGGCGCGGTTGGCGACCCTCGCCCCGTACCACTGGGCCGTGCGCACCAGGGTGGCGACATAGCGGGCGTCGTCCACCTGGGCGTCGTAGTACTGCAAGGCGCCGACCAACGCGTCCCTCTTCAGACAGGGTGCGGTACGCAGAGCCTGACGGTGACTCAGGTGGCGGTGCAGCGGCAGTCCACGGCCGTGGTCGCGGGCCATCGACATGCCGTCGTAGAGCGCGACGCCCGAGCCCGCGTACAGCCGCTCCCAGCCCTTGTGCCGGAGCGGATACAGAAAGGGGACCGGCTTCACGAGATGGGGCGCCAGCCGCTCCAGCAGCAGCCCACGCTCCTTCAGCGCCTCCCGCACAAGGGCGAAGTCGAGCATCTCCAGATAGCGCAGGCCTCCGTGTATGAGCTTGCTGGACCTGCTGGAGGTGCCCGACGCCCAGTCACGCGCTTCGACCAGCCCCGTGGACAGACCGCGCGTCACCGCGTCCAGAGCGGTGCCCGCACCCACGACGCCCGCGCCCACCACCAGCACATCCAGCTCGTGCTCGGCCATCGCCGCGAGTGACTCGGCCCGCTGCACCGGCCCCAGTGTCCCTGTCCTCACCGCCGCCTCCCGCTCGGTCGCACCGGCCACACCCGTCGGGCGAAGCCCGGCTCGCATCCCCCTGCCCAAAGTCTGACCGGGATGCCCGACTTCGGCCACCACGCATCCGCGGCCTGTGGACAACACGCAAGAAAACACGCCGAGTCAATCCCGCAAATCGGTCATATTTACTCCTAGTCTGACATTGCGCTCCCTCATTCTGTCCACAGGGCTTGCGCACCTCTCCCGCTTCGGCTACTGGGAAGGATCGCCCACTCCATGCCCGCAGACCTCGCCGTCATCGGACTCGGTCATCTCGGCCTGTCCCTGGCTCAGGCCGCCGTCGCCGCCGGCGTCTCCACGCTCGGATACCGGACGGGCCCCGAGGCCGGTTCCCTCACCGCCGCCGAACTGCGCCGCATGCTCGCCCGTGGCTTCCGCCCGACCGCCGACCCCGCCGAGCTCGGCCGCGTCCGCACCGCCGTCATCTGCGCGCCCGTCCAGCGCGGGGCCGACGGGGCGCCCGACCTCAGCCAGGTGGAGGCGGCCGCCCGCACCCTCGCCGGACGGCTGCGCCCGCACACCACCGTGGTCCTGGAATCGCCGGTGCCGCCCGGCACCACGGAGAGGTTTCTGCGTCCGCTCCTCGAAGAGGGGTCGGGTCTGCGCGCGGGACGCGACTTCCACCTCGCCTCTTCCCCGAGCCGGGTCGACCCCGGCAACCGCGACTTCGGCGCCGCCAACACCCCCAAGGTCATCGGCGGCCTCACCCCCGCCTGCACCGAGTCCGCCGCCACCTTCTACGGGCGCCTGACCGACAAGGTGGTCCGGGCGCGCGGACCGCGCGAGGCGGAGACCGTCCAGGTCCTGGAGACGAACTACCGGCAGGTCAACATCGCCCTGGTCAACGAGATGGCGGTGCTCTGCCACGATCTGGGGGTCGATCTGTGGGACGTCGTCCGCTGCGCCGAGACCAAGCCGTTCGGCTTCCAGGCCTTCCGCCCGGGACCCGGCGTCGGCGGCCATGCCGTCCCCCAGGACCTGGCGGGCCTGACCGGGCGCACCCTCCGGATGGTCGAACTGGCGCAGCAGGTCAACGACACCATGCCCCGGTACGTCGTCCAGCGCGCCGCCGCCCTCCTCAATGAGCACGGCAAGTCGGGCCGCGGTGCGCGGGTGCTGCTGCTCGGCGTCACCTACAAGCCGGACCTCGCCGACCAGCAGGGCTCCCCCGCGCACGAGATCGCACTGCGGCTGATGCAGTTGGGTGCCTCCGTCAGCTACCACGACCCGTACGTCCCCGCCTGGAGCGTCCTCGACCGCCCGATCCCGCGCGCCGACTCCCTCTACGAGGCGGTCGCCGACACCGACCTGACGATCCTGCTCCAGCAGCACCGCACCTACGACCTCCAGGGCCTGTCGGTGAAGGCCCAGCTGATGCTCGACACACGGGGCGCCGCGCCCACGGGGGCGGCGCACCGGTTGTGAAGGGGGCGCGTGGGGGCGGCTGAGCCCATGTCCCGGGGACACCCGACGGCGGATCCAGTACCGTACAAAAAGCGGAGCCCACCGCAGCGGTCACTGCAGCGGGCTCCCAGTCGCTCAGCAGAGTGTCCACCCCTAGTCTCTATAGGGGTGGCCGCTCAGCGACCGTACATCCGCAAGATCCACCTCCTCCGGAACTTCACCAGCCGAAGCCGAGTACGGTCCCAGCGGGTGGGCTTGCGATGACGGCCCATGGGCGCGCCCCCTTCCACGATGCCGCCCATTGACCCGGTAGGCGGTTCGTCGGCATGCGGGCCGGGCCCCGCGGGCCGGGGTCCGGAACCATGTCCTTGGAAGGGGGCGCCCCGGAGAACCGGGGTCGCCACGCAGGGACACTATCGGCCCAATATGGCCGCATGAGGCATATTCAGCCCGAAAGCAACCATGCGCCCCCTGCCGCAGAACGCGCCCCCGCCCGCGGGGCTCGGGCATACGAAAGGGGCCCCGGTCCCCCCATCGGGGGGACCGGGGCCCCTTCGCCCAGGCCGGGCGCGGCGGTGTCACCGCCTGTGCTGCGAGTCCCCCACGGTCACCTCGACGCGCTGGAACTCCTTCAGCTCGCTGTAGCCGGTGGTGGCCATGGCGCGGCGCAGGGCGCCGAAGAAGTTCATCGAGCCGTCCGGGGTGTGCGACGGGCCGGTGAGGACCTCCTCGATCGTGCCGACCGTGCCGAGGTCGACCTTCTTGCCGCGCGGCAGCTCCTCGTTGACGGCCTCCATGCCCCAGTGGTGGCCCCGGCCCGGCGCGTCCGTGGCCCGGGCCAGCGGCGAGCCCATCATGACGGCGTCGGCGCCGCAGGCGATCGCCTTGGGGAGGTCGCCGGACCAGCCGACACCGCCGTCCGCGATCACATGCACATACCGGCCGCCCGACTCGTCCATGTAGTCGCGGCGGGCCGCGGCCACGTCGGCGACCGCGGTGGCCATCGGGACCTGGATGCCGAGCACATTGCGCGTGGTGTGCGCGGCGCCACCGCCGAAGCCGACCAGCACACCGGCCGCGCCGGTGCGCATCAGATGCAGGGCCGCGGTGTAGGTGGCACAGCCGCCGACGATGACCGGGACGTCCAGCTCATAGATGAACTGCTTCAGGTTCAGCGGCTCGTGCGAGTGGGAGACGTGCTCCGCCGACACCGTGGTGCCCCGGATGACGAAGATGTCCACGCCCGCGTCCACGACGGCCTTGGAGAACTGGGCCGTGCGCTGCGGGGAGAGCGCCGCCGCGGTGACCACGCCGGAGTCGCGCACCTCCTTGATGCGCTGCCCGATCAGCTCCTCCTTGATGGGAGCCGCGTAGATCTCCTGGATGCGGCGGGTCACGGTGTCGGTCGGCAGCCCTGCGATCTCGTCGAGCAGGGGCTGCGGGTCCTCGTACCGCGTCCACAGGCCTTCGAGGTTCAGCACGCCGAGGCCGCCCAGCTCGCCGATGCGGATGGCGGTGGCCGGGGAGACGACCGAGTCCATGGGGGCGGCCAGGAAGGGCAGCTCGAAGCGGTAGGCGTCGATCTGCCAGGCGATCGAGACCTCCTTCGGGTCCCGGGTACGCCGGCTGGGGACGACGGCGATGTCGTCGAAGGCGTACGCCCGGCGGCCGCGCTTGCCGCGCCCGATCTCGATCTCAGTCACGTCTGTGGCCTTTCCCTCTGCGTTTCAGCGTCTTCCAGTATCGCCGACGGTCGGGGCGAAGGCCGCCCCGGAGCACGTCCGAGGGCGGCTCCGGAGGTATCCGGAGCCGCCCTCGGACGTACCTACCCGTGTTTCAGGCGCGTGTGGATCACTTCTTGCTGTAGTTCGGCGCCTCGACCGTCATCTGGATGTCGTGCGGGTGGCTCTCCTTGAGGCCCGCGGAGGTGATCCGGACGAAACGTCCCCGGTCCTGGAGCTCGGGGACCGTCCTGCCGCCGACGTAGAACATCGACTGGCGCAGCCCGCCGACCAGCTGGCGGACGACCGAGGAGAGCGGGCCGCGGTAGGGCACCTGGCCCTCGATGCCCTCGGGGATCAGCTCGTCGTCGGAGGCGATGCGCTCCTGGAAGTAGCGGTCCTTGGAGAAGGACTTGCGGTCGCCCCGGGACTGCATGGCGCCCAGCGAGCCCATGCCCCGGTACGACTTGAACTGCTTGCCGTTGATGAACAGCAGCTCGCCCGGCGACTCCTCGCAGCCCGCGAGCAGCGAGCCCAGCATCACCGTGTCGGCGCCCGCGACCAGGGCCTTGGCGATGTCGCCCGAGTACTGCAGACCGCCGTCGCCGATGACCGGGACACCGGCCTCCTTGGCGGCGAGCGAGGCCTCGTAGATGGCGGTGACCTGGGGGACGCCGATGCCGGCGACCACGCGGGTGGTGCAGATGGAGCCGGGGCCGACGCCGACCTTGATGCCGTCCACGCCGGCGTCGATGAGCGACTTGGCGCCGTCCCGGGTCGCGACGTTGCCGCCGATGACGTCGATGCCCGAGGCGTTCGACTTGATCTTGGCGACCATGTCACCGACCAGCCGGGAGTGGCCGTGCGCGGTGTCCACGACGATGAAGTCGACACCCGCCTCGACCAGGGCCTGGGCCCGCTCGAAGGCGTCACCCGCCACGCCCACCGCGGCGCCGACCAGAAGGCGGCCCTGGGAGTCCTTGGCGGCGTTCGGGTACTGCTCCGCCTTCACGAAGTCCTTGACCGTGATCAGGCCCCTGAGGATGCCCCCGTCGTCGACCAGCGGAAGCTTCTCGATCTTGTGGCGGCGCAGCAGCTCGATGGCCTCCGAGCCGGAGATGCCGACCTTGCCGGTGACCAGGGGCATCGGGGTCATGACCTCGTGCACCCGACGGGAGCGGTCGTTCTCGAAGGCCATGTCGCGGTTGGTGACGATGCCGAGCAGCTTGCCCGCGCCGTCGGTCACCGGGACGCCGCTGATGCGGAACTTGGCGCACAGGGCGTCGGCCTCGGCGAGTGTGGCGTCCGGATGGATGGTGATGGGGTCGGCCACCATCCCGGACTCGGAGCGCTTGACCAGGTCGACCTGGTTGGCCTGGTCCTCGATGGACAGATTGCGGTGCAGTACGCCGACGCCGCCCTGGCGGGCCATCGCGATCGCCATGCGCGACTCGGTGACCTTGTCCATGGCGGCGGACAGCAGCGGGACACTGACCCGGACGTTCTTGGAGACGTACGAGGCGGTGTCGATCTCGTCGGGCGCCATGTCCGACGCGCCCGGCAGCAGCAGCACGTCGTCGTAGGTCAGCCCGAGTGTCGCGAATTTCTCGGGCACTCCGTCGACGTTGGCAGTCATGACACCTTCCCCAAATGGCCTTGATCGGTGCGGATGTCCATGCTAACGGGAAGTGTGAGTCCCTCATTCCACGATGCGGAGTGACCCAGGGCTTCGTACGTTCATACGGAAATCACTCTCGCCCCTCGCCCTCGGCCGGGAAGGCTGCTGCACCGCGCCTACTGCTCGGCGAGCGCCCGCAGTCTGCTCAGTGCTCGATGCTGGGCGACTCTCACCGCCCCCGGTGACATTCCCAACATCTGACCCGTCTCCTCCGCGGTCAAGCCCACCGCGATCCGCAGCAGCAGCAGCTCACGCTGGTTCTCCGGGAGGTTGGCCAGGAGTTTCTTGGCCCATGCGGCATCGCTGTTGAGCAGCGCCCGCTCCTCCGGGCCCAGGGAGTCGTCGGGACGCTCCGGCATCTCGTCCGAGGGAATGGCCGTGGAGCCGGGGTGGCGCATCGCCGCGCGCTGCAGATCCGCGACCTTGTGCGCGGCGATCGCGAAGACGAACGCCTCGAAGGGCCGCCCGGTGTCCTTGTAACGCGGCAGCGCGAGCAGGACCGCGACACAGACCTCCTGCGCCAGGTCCTCCACGAAGTGCCGGGCGTCGCCGGGCAGTCGCGACAGCCTGGTGCGGCAGTAGCGCAGGGCGAGGGGGTGCACCCGGGCGAGCAGGTCATGGGTCGCCTGCTCGTCGCCTTCGACAGCGCGATGGACGAGCGCAGCGATCACCGTTGTCTCGTCGTCGCGCATCGGTCCATGGTGCCTTGGCGTGCTTCGATCCGTGACACCGCGTCCGTCGTTGTGCACCGAAGCGTTATGAGCAGGTGCGCCGGAACTCATCTCCTGCGCCCTCCCCTTCCGCTCGATCGACTCGTCCCCGAGGAACTCCACACCTCCAAGGATGCGGCATCCACGCCGAAACGAGCACCGGGCACCCGGCGAGCCCCGTTGCCAACCCCGCCCACCGTGCGGTAGGCGGGGATCCGCGCACCCCCGCGGAGATCCACTTAGCGGACCAGGCCCCAGCGGAAGCCGAGCGCCACCGCGTGCGCGCGGTCCGAGGCGCCGAGTTTCTTGAACAGCCGCCGGGCGTGGGTCTTCACGGTGTCCTCGGAGAGGAACAGCTCGCGCCCGATCTCCGCGTTGGAGCGGCCGTGGCTCATTCCTTCGAGCACCTGGATCTCCCGCGCGGTGAGCGTGGGCGCGGCGCCCATCTCGGCCGAGCGCAGCCGCCGCGGGGCCAGCCGCCAGGTCGGGTCGGCGAGCGCCTGGGTGACGGTCGCCCGCAACTCCGCGCGCGAGGCGTCCTTGTGCAGATAGCCGCGTGCGCCGGCGGCCACCGCGAGGGCCACCCCGTCGAGGTCCTCGGCGACGGTGAGCATGATGATGCGTGCACCGGGATCGGCGGACAGCAGCCGCCGCACCGTCTCGACGCCGCCCAGGCCGGGCATGCGTACGTCCATCAGAATCAGATCCGAACGGTCGGCCCCCCAGCGGCGGAGGACTTCCTCGCCGTTGGCCGCCGTCGTCACGCGCTCGACACCGGGCACGGTCGCCACCGCGCGGCGGAGCGCCTCTCGAGCAAGCGGGGAGTCGTCGCAGACGAGGACGGATGTCATGACCGCCCTCCGCAGCTGATGCGCGTCACCTTGAGCCTCCAGGCTGGTACGAATCGTCACCTGTGCGGTCGACACCCTCGGACGCCTGCCCGAGCGCTTGTTGTTTCAACCGCCTCCGCACTCTCAACGATGGTCACTCGAAAGAGTTACGGTGCAGCAAGCCGTCTTCGGCACTGTACGTGAGGGCACGGACACGCTGCCGACACGCGCGGCGGACCCTCGAACTTTCATCACAACCTATGCCCCATTTAGCCGCTTTTCTTCCCGTTAGGTGGTGTCTGGAGCTAGATTCGCAATGAGTCATATTTTCATCTCCTAAGATCATCGATGTACGGTCGGGTGCACATATCCGCCCAAAACGGCGACAAGGGGACACGCAATGGCAGATTTCTCTCGCCTTCCCGGTCCGAACGCGGATCTATGGGACTGGCAGCTCCATGCGGCCTGCCGTGGGGTCGACAGCTCGCTCTTCTTCCATCCGGAGGGTGAGCGCGGTGCAGCCCGGAGTGCTCGCGAGAACTCGGCCAAGGAGGTCTGCATGCGGTGCCCCGTGCGCGCGGAGTGCGCGGCTCACGCACTCGCGGTGCGGGAGCCGTACGGCGTATGGGGCGGGCTGACCGAGGACGAACGGGAAGAGCTCATGGGACGAGCACGGAACCGGCTGGTGTCGGCATCGACGACCAACGGAGGCACCGCCGGCTCGAACAACTGAAGGAACGTTTCTTCACCACGGGCACGCAGAGGTGTGCCCATTTTTGGGGTGCGGGCACCCTTCCAGGGGGCGGTGTTCGGGGCGACGAACACCCAGGGGGCAGGGGGTTACCGCCGCAGGGGGCGGCAAGGGCGACGGATCGCCCGCCGGGGGTCAGGTCCAGGGGGCCGACAGAGGCTCATGGGGTCGGGGCCGCATCGAGCGTCAGCCGCGCAACGCCCCGGAGGCACCCGCTTCCCCCGTCGCGGCACTTTCCTGTCGCACGGCCGCCCGGGCCAGTTCTCCCAGCGTCTCCGCCACGGCGGGCACCTGCGCCAGATCCGGCAGGGTGAGCGCGACGATCTCCCGCCGCACCGCCGGTTCCAGCGTGACCGGCCGCACCCCCCTCGGACGTACGGGCTCGATCGCGAGCTGCGGCAGGACGGCCACCCCGAGTCCCGCGCCGACCAGGCCGACCACCGCCGGGTAGTCGTCGGTCGCGAAATCGATACGGGGCGTGAAGCCCGCGCTCTCGCACGCCTCCACCAACTGGCCCCGGCAGCGCGGGCAGCCCGCGATCCAGGGTTCCTGGGCGAGTTCGCCGAGGTCGACCGAGTGCGCGCCGGCCAGCCGGTGCCCCTCGGGGACCAGTCCGACGAGCCGGTCGACGAGCAGGGGGCGTACGACGAGGTCGTCCCACTCCTCGGCGCCCGCGGCGCCCTCGTAACGGAAGGCGAGGGCGATGTCGCAGTCCCCCGCGCGCAGCTTCTCGACCGACTCGGGCGGCTCCGCCTCCTCCAGGGAGACCCGGGTGCCCGGATGCGCCGCGCGCAGGGCGGCGAGCGCGGTGGGCACCAGTGTGGAGCTGCCACTAGGGAAGGAGACGAGGCGGACGCGGCCGGCCCTGAGACCGGCGATGGCGGCGACCTCCTCCTCGGCGGCGGTGAGCCCCGCGAGGATGCCGGCCGCGTGCCGTACCAGTGCCTCGCCCGCCTGGGTCAACCGCATCTCACGGGCGCCCCGGATCAGCAGCGGGGTGCCGACGGACGCCTCCAGCGCCTTCATCTGCTGGCTGACCGCGGGCTGGCTGCAGCCCAGCTCGCGCCCCGCCGCCGAGAAGGAACCGGTCGCGGCCACGGCGCGCAGCACACGGAGATGTCGGGCCTCGATCACGCTTTGAGCATAAGCGATTCTTGGATGCTGCGACGAATACTGCATCGACGCTTTGACCAGCTGTCCCCTATCGTGCGGTCATGAAGCTTCTGTCTCTCAATCTGGGCCGGCCGGAGCCCGTCGAGTACACCGACCAGCCGGAGGGGCTGACCGGTATCGACAAGCGTCCTGTGGACGGTCGGGTGCGGGTGGCCGCTCCCGGCCCCAAGGGGACCGGCGCGAGCGGGGTGGCCGGGGACGCCGTGTGCGACCTGCGGCACCACGGCGGTGACGACCAGGCGGTGTACGCCGTCGCCCGTGAGGATCTGGACGGCTGGGAACGGGAGCTGGGGCGCTCCCTGCCGAACGGCTCGTTCGGCGAGAACCTCACGACCGAGGGGCTCGACGTCTCCGGCGCGCGGATCGGCGAGCGTTGGCGCATCGGCCCCGAGGTGGTGCTGGAGGTGACCTCCGGCCGGATTCCGTGCCGTACCTTCCAAGGGCACCTGGGCGAGCGCGGCTGGGTGAAGCGGTTCACCCGGAAGGGGGCACCCGGCGCCTATCTGCGCGTGATCGAGCCGGGTGAGGTGCAGGCGGGCGACCCCATCACGATCGTGCACCGGCCCGACCACGAGGTCACCGTCGCCCTCCAGTTCCGCGCGACCACCACCGAACGGCACCTGCTGCCACTGCTGTTGGCGGCGGGCGACGCCCTGCACCCGGAAGGCGCGGCGAAGGCGCGGGAGTACACGCGGAAGCACCTGGCGTAGAAGGTGCGCGGAACCTGGGGCCGTTGGCGGCGGAGCTGGTGAAATGCCCGGTCGGGCAGGCGGACTCCGTCAGTCCGGGTCACTATCGTTGGGCCATGACAACGGCTCTGATTACGGGATCGACCGCGGGCATCGGCGCCGCGTTCGCACGGCGCCTGGCCGCCGACGGCCATGACCTCGTGCTGGTGGCCCGGGACATCGAGCGGCTGCGGGAGCAGGCGACCGAGCTGCACGACCGGCACGGCATCGAGGCGGAGGTGCTGAGCGCCGATCTGGCCACCGAGAAGGGCATCGAGGCGGTGGCCGCACGTCTGTCCGAGCTGAAGAACCCGGTCGATCTGCTCGTCAACAACGCCGGCTTCGGCAACAAGGGCCGTTTTCTCGATGTGACGATGGCCGACGAACTGCGGATGATCAAGGTGCACTGCGAGGCCGTGCTGCGGCTGACGAGCGCGGCGGCGGAGGCGATGCGCACCCGGGGGCGCGGCGGGATCGTCAATGTGGCCTCGGTCGCGGCGTTCGTCCCGCGCGGCACCTACGGCGCCTCCAAGGCCTGGGTCGTGCAGTTCACCCAGGGCGCGGCGCGGGATCTGGCCGGGTCGGGCGTACGGCTGATGGCGCTGTGCCCCGGCTTCGTCCGGACGGAGTTCCACGAGCGGGCCGGGATGGGCACGGACAACATCCCGGGCTGGATGTGGCTGGACGCGGACAAGCTGGTCGCCGCCGCCCTCCAGGACCTGGCCAGGGGCCGGACGCTGTCCATTCCGGACCCCCGGTACAAGGCGCTGATGGGCGTGGTGAAGATGATGCCCCGCGCCCTGCTGGGCGGGGTCACCTCGCGGACGGGACGCAAGTACGGACCGCAGTAGAAGACGCCCCGGTCCGGAGCGGACCGGACCCGTCCGCCGTCACGGTCATGGCCCTCGATGCCGTGCCCGGGCCTCGGCAGACGGGTGACGCCGCCCCTGGGGTGGGAACATGGGCATATCGACGGACCCAGGGGGGCCGGAGGCGGCGTCATGACATTTATGCAGCTCATCGACTGCAGGACCAAGCGGTTCGACGAGATGGACCAGCTCATGAACACCTGGGCCGAGCAGACCAGGAGCACCCGGACCGCGACCCACAGTGTGATCGGCAAGGACCGGTCCGACGATTCGCACTTCATCGAGATCGTGGAGTTCCCGTCGTACGAGGAGGCGATGCGGAGCTCGACCCTTCCCGAGACCAACCGGATCTTCCGCGAGATGATCGCCCTCTGCGAGGAGACGCCCGTGTTCACGGATCTGGACGTGGTGCGGGACGAACAGGTGTACGCGGCGAACGTCCGGCGGTTCTTCGAGGTCCTCGGCACCCTGGGCGGGCTTCCCCCGCTGGACGGTCTCCTTTGCGAGAACTACCACGACCACGATCCCGCCACTGCGCAGGACGCCATCGGGATGGACGCGATGCGCCGCGAGATCGAGATGTGGCGGGACGGCTTCGACTTCGTGTTCACCGTCGAGGACCAGATCGCCCAGGAGGACCGGGTGTGCACCCGGTGGAGCTGGCGGGCACGGCACACGGGCGATTTTCTCGGCATCCCGGCCACGGGCGACGAGGTCGTCATGACCGGGACGACCGTCTTCCGTTGTGACAGGACCGGAAAGATCGCCGAAGGCTGGTGGCAGTACGACAGGCTCGGGCTGATGTCCCAGCTCGGGGCGCTGGAGGCGCTGGAGGACTGAGGGCTCAGGGCTCAGGGGTGACGGCGCGTCCCGGCAGACGCCCGGGGGCGTCCGGAACGCGTGGTGCCCGGTGCCCCCTTGGGGCACCGGGCACCGTTGCTCGGCTCAGTTCAGACCGGTGGTCAGTGGGCGTGACCGTGGCTGTGGCCCGCCGCGGCCGGCTCTTCCTCTTCCTTCTTCTCGACGACCAGGGTCTCGGTCGTCAGCAGGAGGGAGGCGATGGAGGCGGCGTTCTCCAGGGCGGAGCGGGTGACCTTGACCGGGTCGATGACGCCGGCCTTGAGCAGGTCGCCGTACTCGCCGGTGGCGGCGTTGTAGCCCTGGCCCTTCTCCAGCTCGGCGACCTTGGAGGCGATGACATAGCCCTCCAGGCCGGCGTTCTCGGCGATCCAGCGCAGCGGCTCGACGACCGCGCGGCGGACGATGGAGACACCGGTGGCCTCGTCGCCCTGCTTGCCGAGGCCGTCGGCCAGCACCTTGGAGGCGTGGACCAGCGCGGAGCCACCACCGGAGACGATGCCCTCCTCGACCGCGGCGCGGGTCGCGGAGATGGCGTCCTCCAGACGGTGCTTCTTCTCCTTCAGCTCCACCTCGGTGGCGGCGCCGACCTTGATCACGCACACGCCGCCGGCCAGCTTGGCGAGGCGCTCCTGGAGCTTCTCGCGGTCCCAGTCGGAGTCGGTGTTCTCGATCTCGGCCTTGATCTGCGCCACGCGGCCGACGACGTCCTCGGACTTGCCGCCGCCGTCGACGATGGTCGTGTCGTCCTTGGTGACCGTCACGCGGCGGGCGCCGCCCAGCACGTCCAGACCGACCTGGTCGAGCTTGAGGCCGACCTCCTCGGAGATGACCGTGCCACCGGTGAGGACCGCCATGTCCTGCAGCATCGCCTTGCGGCGGTCGCCGAAGCCGGGGGCCTTCACCGCGACGGCGTTGAAGGTGCCGCGGATCTTGTTCACCACGAGGGTGGACAGGGCCTCGCCCTCGACGTCCTCGGCGATGATCAGCAGCGGCTTGGAGGAGCCGGCCTGGATGACCTTCTCCAGCAGCGGCAGCAGGTCCGCGATGCCGGCGATCTTGCCCTGGTGGATGAGGATGTACGGGTCGTCGAGGACGGCCTCCATGCGCTCCTGGTCCGTCACGAAGTACGGCGACAGGTAGCCCTTGTCGAAGGCCATGCCCTCGGTGAAGTCCAGCTCCAGACCGAAGGTGTTGGACTCCTCGACGGTGATGACACCGTCCTTGCCGACCTTGTCCATCGCCTCGGCGATCAGCTCGCCGACCTGCTGGTCCTGGGCGGACAGCGCGGCGACGGCCGCGATGTCGGACTTCTCCTCGATCGGGCGCGCGGTGGCCAGCAGGTCGTCGGAGACGGCCTTGACCGCGGCGTCGATGCCCTTCTTCAGGGCGGCCGGGGAGGCACCCGCGGCGACGTTCCTCAGGCCCTCGCGGACGAGCGCCTGGGCGAGCACGGTGGCGGTGGTCGTACCGTCACCCGCGATGTCGTTGGTCTTGGTCGCCACCTCCTTCACCAGCTGGGCGCCGAGGTTCTCGTACGGGTCGTCGACCTCGACCTCACGGGCGATGGTGACACCGTCGTTGGTGATGGTGGGAGCGCCGAACTTCTTGTCGATGACGACATTGCGGCCCTTGGGGCCGATCGTCACCTTCACCGTGTCGGCAAGCTTGTTGACGCCGCGTTCAAGGGCGCGACGGGCGTCCTCGTCGAACTTCAGGATCTTCGCCATGGAGCGTTTCAGTCCTCTCGTTGCGATCTCGGCCGCCCTCCCGGAACGGCCGCACATCGCGGTGAAAAACGAACCGCGCCCCCGGCGCCCGGCTGATCATCTGTCGGGGTGCCAGGGGCGCAGCCAGAAGCGGTCTGCTTCGGTGAATTACTTCTCGATGATCGCGAGCACGTCGCGAGCCGAGAGAACGAGGTACTCCTCGTTGTTGTACTTCACCTCGGTGCCGCCGTACTTGCTGTAGAGCACGACGTCACCGACCTTGACGTCGAGCTCGACGCGCTTGCCGTCCTCGACGCGGCCCGGGCCCACCGCGAGGACGACGCCCTCCTGGGGCTTCTCCTTCGCGGTGTCCGGGATGACCAGGCCAGAGGCCGTGGTCTGCTCGGCGTCCAGCGGCTGGACCACAATGCGGTCCTCAAGCGGCTTGATGGCAACCTTGGAGCTGGCGGTCGTCACGATCCGACCTCCCCCTTCGGAGATCTCGGGGTTAACTGTCTGAGGTGGCGACCAGGTCGATCCGTCGTCGCGGGTGCCGGACCTGCCCGTCGCTGTATTGGCACTCTCCGGTGGTGAGTGCCAGAGCCGAGACTATGACCGGGATTAGCACTCGGTCAAGCGGAGTGCCAATCGTCGGCGGCGCGGCGCCGAAACCGCGGCTGTCCGGGGGCGATCCGCGCCCGGGTTCGGCGACCGCTCGGCGGGCTGTTCGACCGGGCGCCGCCGGTTCCCGGGCCCCGTGCCACACCGGGATCACCGCCCTCGCTACAGGTAGTCCTCCAGGCGTGCCACCGTGAACCCTCGCGCCTGGATGCGGCGCAGGACATGGGCGGTCTCCTCGGCCTGCGACGCCGACGAACGGCCCGCCTCATGGGGGCGGATGATGTCGCCGGGGCGGAGGGACCCCCTCCAGAACCGTCCCGCCGCCGGGCGCCACAGGATCAGGGCCCTGACACCGCAGTCACCCGCCGCGCGCAGCGTCGTGCGGTCGTACATGCCGTACGGCGGCCGGAGCAGACGGGATGTCGGACGCTCCCGCCGGTCCCGCCGGCCGCAGATCTCGGCGCGCTGAGCCGGGTACGGACGGCCGCGCAGCACGGCGCCGTCCAGAGTGCGGTTCTCGATGGCCGCGCCGGCCGCCCGCAGGCGCGCCACCCCCGGGGACCCCGGCAGAACGGCACGCTCCATGAGGAACACGCTCACCGGCAGCCGCAGTTCACGGACCATGTCGATGAACCGGGGGTCGTTCTCCACGCCCTCGTCGTAGGTCAGGAAGACGACCTTGTCGGAGGTGGGGACCCGGTCGAGGACCAGGGGCGGCCCCGCGGACGCCGTTCCGGCCGCACCGCCGAGGGGCCGGGCGGGGCGGGGTGCGGGCGCGAGCGGTGCGGCGAGGCCCCAGCGGCGAAAGGTCCGGTCCAGCCGCCCCCTCGGCCGGTGCACCTTCTGTGCCGCCTTCTTGCCCAGCCGTTCGATGGGGTCGACGGACTGGGCGCAGCCGGACAGGAGTGCGACGGTGAGCAGACCGGCGAGCACCGTCAGAAGGCGTGATGTCCTCACAGGTAGTCCTCCAGGCGGGCCACCGCGTAGCCCTCGTCCGTGGCCCGGTCCAGGAACCGGCGGATCGCGTCGGTCGTGGTGCCCTGCCCGTCCGGCCCGCCCCGGAGGTGGGCCAGGACGATGTCACCGGGATGCAGCCGGTGGTCCCACTCGCGGTACTCCCAGTGGTCGGCGAAGACCTCCTCGTTCCAGATCGGCGCGTATCTGATGCCGCAGGATTTCGCGGCGCGCAGGGTGTCCGCGTCGTAGACGCCGTTCGGCGGCCGGAAGAGCGTCGGGCGCCTGCCGAACTCCCGGGCCATCACGTCCTGCATGCCGCAGATCTCCTGCCGCTGCTCCTCGTACGGCATTCCGGGCAGATAGGGGGTGTGCAGGGTGTCGTTGTTCAGCGTGACGCCGAGATCGCGCATCCTCCGGAAGTAGTCGTAGTCGTCGTTGATCAGGTCGTCGCTGAGGAACGCCGAGTAGGGGACCTTCAGTTCGCTCATCATCCGGAGGAACTCCGGATCCTTCTCGGTGCCCTCGTCGACGGTGAGAAAGACGATCTTGTTCCTGGTGGGGACGGTGGTGAAGACCGGCGGCAGATCCTTGCCGCCCTCCACCTCGAACCCCTTGCGGAAGGTGATCGGCGGCTTGCGCGCCGGGGCCGAGGGCGGCACCGGCGGCACCCGGCCCAGGGCCCAGCGTTTTGCGGCCACCGCGCGCTCGGCGTACCGGGCGCCCAGCCGGGTGGCATAGGCGTCGAGGGCGCGCGCCTCCGGGGCGTTCAGCAACCCCGGGCCGTGCCTGTCGTGCTCCCCGGCGGTGCAGCCGGTCGCGAGGGCGGTGACGACGAGCAGGGTCAGGGCCGCGCCCGCCGCGACCGCCGGCCGGAAACGGCGCACACCACCCGGGCGGGCGCCCCGTGCGGGCACACCCCGCAGACACGCACTCCCGACACCGGCAACCCGTACACGCACCACCCGCACACCTGCACCCTGCACGTTTGCACCCTGCACGTTCCTGCGTCCCGGGTGTGCGGACCGCACCCGTGGCTGCCCCGGACGCCCCAGTCGTGAAGCCCGCACGCGTGAACGCCCTGCGCCCGGACGTGCGGCCCGCCCTGTGCCGCACCGTGCGCGCCGCACCCACGACGGATACTTTTCGTCATCTTGTCGTACCAGCCGCATGGCGCCGGATCCTTTCAGCCGTCGAGGGGCCGGGCGGGCCGACACTGCGGCCGGGCGCACGCCGTCCACCGACTGGCCGACAATGACCGGGTGAACGACCTCTCCTTCGCCTCTCTGCTCACCCCCGAGGGCCGCGCCCTCCTCGACGAGGTGCGTGGCACCGCTCCGGCACAGGAGCTGGCCGTCGCGACCCGGCTGCGCCGCGAGCACCCCGCCGAGCTGGTCTCGGCGGCCCTCACCCAGGCGCGGCTGCGCGAGCGGGCGGCGGCGAAGTTCGGCGCCGAGGACGCCCGGCGGATGTTCTTCACCCCGAACGGCGTCGAACAGTCCACCAGGACCGCCGTCGCGACCCACCGTGCCGAACGGATGCAGGCCCTGGGCGTGACCTCCGTCGCCGATCTGTGCTGCGGCATCGGCGGGGACGCCCTGGCGCTGGCCCGGGCCGGCATCCGGGTCCTGGCCGTGGACCGCGATCCGCTGACGGTTGCGGCGGCGCGCGCCAACGCCGAGGAGCTGGGCCTGTCGGCACTGATCGAGGTGCGCGAGGCGGACGTCACGGAGGTGGACGTCTCGGCGTACGACGCCGTCTTCGTCGATCCGGCACGCCGGGGCGGCCGGCCGGGGGGTGGCGCGCGAGGAGGGAGCGGGCGGATCTTCGACCCGGAGGCCTACTCGCCCCCGCTGTCCTGGGCCGTGGCCACGGCGCGCCGGGCCCCGCACGCCGCGCTGAAGGTCGCTCCGGGCATTCCGCACGAGGCGGTGCCCGACGAGGCCGAGGCCGAGTGGATCTCGGACGGCGGGGACGTCAAGGAGGCGGTGCTGTGGTTCGGCACGGAACCGGGTCTCGTACGGGCCACCCTGCTGCCCGGCCCCCGGGTGCTGCGCGGCCGGGGCCTGCCCGATCCGCCGGTGCGCCCGGTCGGCCGCTATCTCTATGAACCCGACGGCGCCGTCATCCGCGCGCATCTGGTGGCGGAGGTGGCCGAGGAGCTGGACGGCGGGCTCATCGACGAGACGATCGCCTATGTGACGGCGGACGAACGCCGCGACTGCCCCCACGCCACCGCGTACGAGATCACCGACCGGCTCCCCTTCCATGTGAAGAGGCTGAAGGCGCTGCTGCGCGAGCGGGAGGTCGGGGTCCTGACCGTGAAGAAGCGGGGCTCGGCGGTCGAACCGGATGAACTGCGCCGCAAGGTGCTGCCCAAGCCGTACGGTCCGAACGCGGTGACCGTCTTCCTGACCCGGGTGGCGGGAGCGCCGACGATGCTGCTGGGGCATCCGTCGGACAGGGCCTAACGACCTCCTCCGGAAGGTCCGGTCGCCCGGTGTTCCTCCGCCCGTGCCCGCAGCAGCTCCCGTTCGCGAGCATTGCGGGCGAGCCGGGCGGCGCGCTCGAACTCGGCGCGGGCCTCGGCCGTGCGCCCCAGTCGGGACAGCAGGTCACCGCGGACGCTGGGCAGCAGGTGGTAGTCGCGCAGAGCGGGTTCGGCGGCCAGCCGGTCCACGATCTCCAGGGCCGGGCCGGGGCCCTCCGCCATCGAGACGGCGACCGCCCGGTTCAGCTCGACGACCGGGGACGGTGACCGGGCGGCCAGCAGACCGTACAGGGTGGCGATGCGCGCCCAGTCCGTCTCCTCGTAGGTGTGCGCATGCGCGTGACAAGCCGCGATCGCGGCCTGGAGGGCGTACGGGCCCAGAACGGTGGCGGCCGCATCGGCGCGCCCCAGGGCGGTGACGCCGCGGGCGATGAGCATTCGGTTCCAGCGGGCCCGGTTCTGTTCGCCGAGCAGGACGGGCTCGCCCGAGGGGCCGGTGCGGGCGGCCGTCCGCGACGCCTGGAACTCGAGCAGCGAGGCCAGTCCGTGCACCTCGGGCTCCTCGGGCATCAGCTCGGCCAGCACACGGGCGAGCCGGAGCGCGTCCTCGCACAGCGCGGGGCGCAGCAGGTCGTCCCCGGCGGTGGCCGCGTACCCCTCGTTGAACACCAGATAGATGACGTCCAGCACGGACCCGAGCCGGGCCTCCCGCTCGGGTCCGTACGGCACCTCGAAGGCGACACCCTTCGTCGCGAGCGTCCGTTTCGCCCGCACGATGCGCTGGGCCACGGTGGCCTCGGGCACCAGGAACGCGCGGGCGATCTCGGCCGTGGTCAGCCCGCCGAGCAGTCGGAGGGTGAGCGCGATCCGGGACTCGGCGGACAGAACGGGATGGCAGGCGGTGAAGACGAGCCGCAGCAGGTCGTCGTCGATGTCGTCGGGGTCGGCCGGATCGTCGAGGTGGGGCGGCGCCGCCTCCAGGTCCCGCCCGACCTCCGCCAGCTTGCGCGCATACCGCTCCCGGCGGCGTACCAGGTCGATCGCGCGGTGCCTGGCGGCGGTCATGAGCCAGGCGCCGGGGTTGTCGGGCACGCCGTCGCGGGGCCACTGCTCCAGCGCGGCGACCAGCGCGTCCTGAGCGAGCTCCTCGGCGATGCCGACGTCCCGCACGATCCGGGCGACACCGGCGATGATGCGGGCGGACTCGATCCGGAAGACGGCCTCGATGGCGCCCGTGGCGCCGTCGGGGGCCGGGGCGGCGGTGGGCTGCTGTTCCACAGCCCACCACTCAACACCTCCGGCGAACGGACGCCAAGCCGATCTCACCCCTCGGCGATCTGCCGCACCTCGCAGGTGATCCCCCAGTAGTCCTCGTGCACGTTCACGAACCGCTTGGCCCACTCGACCGCCTCGGCCATGTCCTTGCACTGCATGAGGGCATAGCCGCCGATGACTTCCTTGGACTCGGTGAACGGCCCGTCGGTGACGGAGATCTTCCCGCCCTGACGGCTCACCCGGGTGCCCTGCGCGGACGGGGTGAGGCCGGCGGTGTCGAGCATGACCCCCGCCTTGGTGATCTCCTCGATCAGCTCCCCCATCCGCTGCATCAGCTCGGGGCTGGGGCCCTCGGCGGGGGCGGTGGTCTCGTCGATGCGCACGAGCGACAGATAACGCGGCATGGTGGCTCCTTGCTGGGCGGCCGGGCTCTTCCCGGCCTCTCACCCCAGCGTCGAACGGGGACCGCGCGGATCGACACACCTCGGGGATTTTCTTCGAGATTTTTTCTCTGGATCCGTTCCCGCAGGTCACAGGGCTGACACGCTCCTGCGAAAAGCCTTGAGGGAGGGCCCTGAGGGGAACGTGAGTCCGAGAGCCGTCGCTCCGGCGGTCCCACGTTCCCCTTGCCAAGCACTCAGCCCAGGGTCACCGAGGGCAGGGGGTTGCTTCCGCTCCAGGAGGCGTTGAACCCGAAGGTCACCGAGCCGCCGTTCGGAACCGTCCCGTTCCAGGAGGCGTTCGAGCAGGTCACGGCCGCGCCGGACTGGGTGCAGTCGGCGTTCCAGGCCTGGGTGATCCGCTGGCCGGCCCCGAAGGTCCACTTCGCCTTCCAGGAGCTGAGCGAAGCGCCCGAACAGTTGATCGTCACCTGGCCCGTGAAGCCGTCGTTCCACTCGCTGGTGACGCTGTACACCGCCTTGCAGCCGTCGGACGGCGGCGGCGTCGTCCCCCCGGATCCACCGAACGCCTCCGCGATGCCGTAGTACGCGGGCTTCGGCGCGAAACTCTCGTTGTACGGCGTCGCCGCCCCGTACCCGCTGAAGACGTCCGGCACCCAGGAGTCCGAGTCGGTGAAGCCCCAGACGGTGAGGCTGACGCAGCGTGTGACCGCCGCGCACGCGGACGCCACGTTCTTGTAGTCGGCCTTCTGCTGCGCCCCCTTGGCGTCCGTGTAGGGGAGCTGCATACGGATGTCCAGCTCGGTGATCGCCACATCCACGCCCAGGTCGGCGAAGCGCTGGATGTTCTTCTGGATGTCGGTCGGCACCTGCCCGAGGATCAGGTGCGCCTGGAGCCCGACCCCGTCGATCGGGACCCCCCGGTCCTTGAGCGACTTGACCAGGTTGTACAGGGCGGTGCTCTTCGCGTTCACGCCCTCGACGTTGTAGTCGTTGATGTACAGCTTGGCGCTCGGGTCGGCGGCGCGGGCCGTGGTGAGGGCCTGGGCGATGTAGTCGGAGCCGAGGTTGTCGTACCAGATCGTCGAGCGGTAGGTGCCGTCCTCGTTGAACGCCTCGTTCACCACGTCCCAGGCCGCCAGCTTGCCCTTGTAGCGGGTGACCTCGGTGGTGATGTGGTCCTGGAGCACGGTGCGCAGCTGGGCCGCGGTCCAGGAGCCGTTGGTCAGCCAGTTCGGGTTCTGGCTGTGCCAGACCAGGGTGTGGCCGCGGACCTGCTGGTTGTGCGCTTGCGCGAAGGCGACGATCTGGTCGGCCTCCGCCCAGTTGTACGAGCCGCGGGAGGGCTCGACCGAGCCCCACTTCATGGCGTTGTCCGGGGTGACGGAGCTGAACTGGCCGGACGCGATGTCGGCGTAGGTGCCGTTGAGCTTGCCGCCGGAGACCGCGGTGCCGACGACCTTGCCCTTGGCGGCGGCGAGGTCGCGCAGGGGCGCGTCGGCGGCATGGGCGGTGGTCGTACCGGCGGCCAGCAGAGCACCGACCGCCGCGGTACCGGCGAACAGGGCGATGAGCCGGGTCCGCAAGGGGGTTCTGGAGGTTCTCATGACGGGGGGCCTCCGAAAGTTTCGATTATGTAACCGATTGACTTCGGAGGAGTGTGGAGGGAGTCGGCCCACCCGTCAATACCTCAACTTCCGGCCAAGATCGCCCCGTATGTCACGCGGGAGGCGCCCCGGTGCTGCTCCGCACCACCAGACTGGTCGCCAGCTCCACCCGGGTCGCCACCGTGGCGCTCGACGAACGCCCCAGGTCGAGCACCAGCCGGGCCGCCGCCTCCGCCATCTCCATCAGCGGCTGCCGTACGGTCGTCAGCGGCGGTCCGACCCAGTGGGCCACCGGCAGATCGTCGAAGCCGACCACGCTCAGGTCCTCCGGAATCCGCAGCCCCAGCTCGCGCGCGGCCTCGTAGACACCCAGCGCCTGGAGGTCGTTGCCCGCGAAGACCGCCGTCGGCCGGTCGGGCCGGCGCAGCAGATCGAGGCCGATCCGGTAGCCGGCCTCATGGTGGAAGTCCCCGCTGCCGATGAGCTGCGGGTCGGCCGGCAGGCCCGCCGTCTCCAGCGCCGCCCGGTAGCCGTCGAGCCGCGCCCGGCTGCACATCATCCGGGTGGGACCGCTGATCGCACCGATCCGGGTGTGCCCCAGTTCGATCAGATGCCGGGTCGCGGCCAGTCCGCCGTGCCAGTTCGTGGCGCCGATCGACGGCACGTCGTCACCCGGGTCGCCCGCCGGGTCCAGGACCACGAACGGGATGGAGCGGCTGGTCAGCAGGGCCCGCTGGGACTCGTCGAGGCCGGACAGCACGAGAATCACCCCGTGCGGGCGGCGGGCGGCGACCTGGTCGGCCCAGGTCCGGCCGGGGGTGAGCCTGCCCGCGCTCTGGGAGAGCACCACGCTCAGCCCCTCGTCGCACGCCACGTTCTCCACGCCGCGGATGACCTCCATCGCCCAGGAGCTCTCCAGTTCGTGGAAGACCAGGTCGATCAGGGGCGAACGGGTCGCCTCGGCCCGCCGCCGCCGGTAGCCGTAGGCGCGCAGCAGTTCCTCGACACGGGTGCGGGTCGCCGGGGCGACATCGGCACGGCCGTTGAGGACCTTGGACACGGTCGGCGCCGACACCCCCGCCTCGCGGGCGATCTCGGCGAGCGTGGCGGTCCCCGAGGACCGTGTCGCGGGCTGGGGGTTCGCGTTCGTTCCGGCGGTCTTGGGGGGAGTCATGAGCGGGATGGTATGCCGGGAACATTCGCCGCACCACCCGAAACATTCGACGACAGTGAGGGCGATGCCCGCGAGCCCCGCACCGGCGGCCACACGGACCTCATGCCGTGGAACTCACGGGACCTGACCGGGAGTTCAGTCCTCGGCCACCTGTTCGAAGCGCCAGCGGTGGACCGGCCGGCAGACCAATTCAGCCACGGGGTCCGGGAGTTCGGGAAGTTCAGCACGGTGGTCCGCGTCCCACCAGGTGATGACCAGAACGCGGTCCTCGGGCGCCCGGAAGGTCTCACGGCGCAGGGGCGCGGGCGTCAGCTCGTGGGCCCGCGCCCAGGACAGCAGTTCCTCGCCCCGCCCAGCGGCCGCCCGGGCCTCCCACATCAGCGCGACCGTCACGAGTACAGGTTCTCCTTGCTGATCTCATGCACGTGGTCATGGGAGTGGGAGTGGCCGTGGGCGTGCGCCGGGGCGTGGGCGCCGCCGTGCCCCCGGTCCTCGTCATGGGCGTGCGGCCGGCCCGGCACATGCGGGTCCGTCACCGGCAGCGAGGAGTCCGCCGACAGGTCCCAGTCCGATGCGGCGCGCCCCCGGGCGACCATCTCCGCGCCCAGCGCCGCGACCATCGCGCCGTTGTCCGTGCACAGCTTGGGGCGGGGCACCCGCAGCCGGATCCCGGCCGCCTCGCAGCGCTCCTGCGCCAGTGCGCGCAGCCGGGAGTTCGCGGCCACACCGCCGCCGATCATCAGATGGTCGACGCCCTCGTCCTTGCAGGCCCGTACCGCCTTGCGGGTCAGCACGTCCACCACCGCCTCCTGGAAGGAGGCCGCCACATCGCGCACCGGCACCTCCTCCCCCGCCGCGCGCCTGGCCTCGATCCAGCGGGCCACGGCCGTCTTCAGACCGGAGAAGGAGAAGTCGTACGCGGGGTCCCGCGGACCCGTCAGACCGCGCGGGAAGGCGATCGCCCCCGGGTCGCCCTCGCGCGCATAGCGGTCGATGACCGGGCCGCCCGGGAAGCCGAGGTTCAGCACCCGCGCGATCTTGTCGAAGGCCTCGCCCGCCGCGTCGTCGATGGTCGCGCCCATCGGCCGTACGTCCGCGGTGATGTCCGTGGACAGCAGGAGGGAGGAGTGGCCGCCGCTCACCAGCAGCGCCATCGTCGGCTCCGGCAGCGCGCCGTGCTCCAGCTGGTCCACGCAGATGTGGGAGGCAAGGTGGTTGACGCCGTACATCGGCTTGCCGAGCGCATAGGCGTACGCCTTCGCCGCCGAGACGCCGACCAGCAGCGCGCCCGCGAGGCCCGGCCCGGCGGTGACCGCGATGCCGTCCAGGTCCCGCGCGCTCACCCCTGCTTCCTTCAGCGCCCGTTCGATCGTCGGCACCATCGCCTCGAGGTGCGCCCGGGAGGCGACCTCCGGGACCACCCCGCCGAAGCGCGCGTGCTCCTCGACGCTGGAGGCGACGGCGTCCGCGAGGAGGGTGGTGCCGCGCACGATGCCGACGCCGGTCTCGTCGCAGGAGGTCTCGATCCCCAGCACCAGTGGTTCGTCAGCCATTGTTCTCGGTTCCTTGCACTGAGGTGGAGCCCGCAGCGGAACCGCTGTCGGGCGCTGCCGTGGTCAGCCGCATCACCAGGGCGTCCACGTTTCCCGGCTGGTAGTAGCCGCGTCTGAACCCGATGGGCTCGAAGCCGAAGCGCTCGTACAGCTTCCGGGCGCGCACATTGTCGACCCGGCATTCGAGCATCACCTCGGCGCATTCGAACGCGGTCGCCGCCCGCAGCAGCTCGGTGAGCAGCCGTCCACCGAGTCCGGTGCCCCACTGCTCGCGGGCGACGGCGATGGTCTGGACGTCACCCAGGTCCCCCTGAGCGGCCAGCCCGGCGTATCCGACGACCCGCTCGCGCTCCACGGCGACGACATACCGACGGGTCGCCCCCGGGCCGCGGGAGTGCGCCAGCTCGGACCAGAACATGCCCCGGGACCAGGCGTCCTCGGGGAAGAGGTCCTTCTCGAGGTCCAGTACGGAATCGATGTCCCACCAGCGCATCTCGCGCAGCGCGGGCGTCAGTGGCGCCGTCACTTCGGGGTGACCACCTTGTAGTTCTTGGGCACCTGCGCATCGGGCCGGCGCAGATACAGCGGACGCGGGGCGGCCAGTTCCTCGCCCGCCCTCAGCTTCTCCGCCGCCAGCGAGGCGAGCGCGGCCGCCGAGACATGCTCGGGCTCGCGCGCCCGGGGGAAGGTGTCCGGGTAGAGCAGCGCCCCGGCTCCCACGGCGGGCAGGCCCTCGACCGCCTCCGCGATGTCGGCGGGCCGGTCCACGGCGGGCTCGGTGGCCCGGGTGCGGGAGTCGTCGTACCGCGCCCAGTAGACCTCCTTGCGGCGCGCGTCCGTGGCCACCACGAACGGGACGGTGAGGTCGGAGGCGTAGGCGAGGCCGTCGAGGGTGCACACACCGTGCACCGGCACACCGAGCGCGAGCCCGAACGTGTCGGCGGTCATCAGTCCCACGCGCAGCCCGGTGTAGGGGCCGGGGCCCACACCCACGACGATGCCGGTGACGGCGTCGAGCCGGGTGTCCGACTCGGCGAGGACCCGGTCGACGGCGGGCAGCAGAAGTTCCCCGTGCCGGCGCGCGTCCACCTGGCTCGACGAGGCGACGACGGAATCGCCGTCGTGCAGGGCGACGGTGACGGCGGGGGTTGCGGTATCCAGAGCGAGCAAGAGCACGCAAACAGCGTACGGCGCCCGCGCTCGGCACACGGCCGCCCCGGCCCGGCCCACGCCTGCTGCTACCGTCACAGCGAAGACGTACGACACCATCGGCGGACAAGTGGACGACAGGCCGTGTCGTACGAGTCGGATCCGGGTGACGAGTGCTTCCGCGTGCGGGGGCGAGAGGTGGGCACAGGGTGGCTAGGAGCAGCTCGGGATTCGTGGCCGGGCTCACCGTGGCAGCGATCGCCGCGGTCGGATTCCTCGCCTACCAGGCGTCGGCGAACGCGCCGGACGACCTGGGGAAGCCGCAGGTGAAGCCGTCGCCGTCCGCCACGGCCGACAAGCCGCCGCGGCCCAAGAAGGACCCGAACGCGCTGCCCCTCGGCTCCGGCACGGGGGAACGGGTGGTGTACTCGCTCGCCAAGGACCGGGTGTGGCTGGTGGGTGCGGACGACAAGGTCCAGCGCACCTTCGAGGTCGTACCGGGGACGGTGGACCCGCAGCCGGGGACGTACGACGTGACCTCCCGCAACCCCCTCGGGACCGGTTCGGACGGTACGCCGGTCGAGCACGTCGTGCTGTTCACGACCACCCCGGCGGTGATCGGTTTCAGCGCGGCGACCGACGGCTCGATGCCCACGCCCGACCCCTCCATGAAGCTGGGCGGGATCCGGGAGAGCCGCGAGGACGGCACCGCGCTGTGGGAGTTCGCGACGTCCGACCAGAAGATCGTCGTCGTCGGGTAGCCGCAGCGGGGAACACGGCCGTACGAGGCCGGTAGCACCGCTCTGCGGTTCCTGCCGCTCTTCACGGTCCCGAGGCCGTTCTTCGCGTTCCCGGGACCGTTCTTCGCAGTCTTTCCCGGTGCCTGTGGCGTTCCTCGGGCCGCTACGCCGCCCTGCCGTGTTGCTCGGCCGGCCGGACCGCTCGCGGCATCCGGGGCGCGGGATCCCCGGGCGGGGTCGAGACCGCCTTGGCCGCGGCGCACGACGCCAGCAGTTCCCGCATCGACACTCCGGCCGTCCCGGCCGGCGGGCGCGGCGGCGACTCGTCTCGTTCTGAAGCCGGCATGGACGCCTCCTGGTGTCGCGGGGGCGGCGTGGTTAGGTAGACCTAACCACTGACCGACATCCATGTGACCACGCCCGGCACCAGCGACGCAACACTTTGCCGACGACTTGTCGGAACGATCGGCCGAAGGTACCAACGCCCTGTCCGGTGGTTGACGCGGCGTGCTCCGGCCCCTCCCGCGCGACGGCGCGAAGAGGGCCCGGGATCAGACCGAGAGCAGGCCCGGGTCCAGTGCCGCCCAGCGCCGGCCGAGGCCCGTGACGGTGACGTGCCGGACCTCGTCCGTGGTGTCCCCGACGGCGCGGTGGATGACCACCTGGAGCCGGTCGTCCGTCAGGTCCTCGACCTTGCCCTCGCCCCACTCCACGACCACCACGGACTCCGGCAGCGAGACGTCGAGGTCGAGGTCCTCCATCTCGTCGAGGCCGCCGCCCAGGCGATAGGCGTCCACATGGACCAGCGGGGGGCCGTCCCCGAGGGACGGGTGCACCCGGGCGATCACAAAGGTCGGCGAGGTGACCGCGCCCCGCACCCCGAGCCCTTCGCCGAGGCCCCGGGTCAACGTGGTCTTGCCCGCGCCCAGCTCGCCGTTGAGCATCACGAGGTCGCCGGCGCGCAGCAGCGCGGCGAGTCGGCGCCCGAGCTCCTGCATCTGTTCGGGGGAGGTGACGGTCAGCCGGGCGGTGACGCCTTCCGGCGCCGGGGTCTGCGGTGTTGCGAGTTCTTCCATCGTCACTCACTTGCGGTAGGGCATCGGTCACGCCCCGCGCGGGGGCCGGTCGGGCCGACCGCAGCCGCGGGCCGGCGGCCGACTCCCTCAGGAGAGGGCGGTGTCACAGCCACCCACGGTAGTCGTGCTCGGCACCGTCCCGGTGCGGGCGAGCAGATCGGCGAGGCGGTCCGTGACGACCTCGGGGTGCTCCAGCATCACCAGGTGCCCGGCGTCCGGTACGAGCACCAGTTCGGCCTCCGGCAGCAGACCGGCGATGGCCTCGCTGTGCTCGCTCGGCGTGACCAGGTCCTGCACCCCCGCCAGCACCAGCACCGGCAGGCCGGCGAAGCGCTCCAGGGCCCCGGTCTTGTCGTGGTCGGCGAACGCCGGATAGAACTCGGCGACCACGTCGATCGGGGTGCCCTCGATCATTCGTTCGGCGAACCGGACGACGGCCGGATCGATGTCCCGGCCGGCGAACGAGTACCGCTTGATGATCCCCGCGAACAGATCGGCGGTCGCCCTGCGCCCCTTCTCCACCAGCTCGGCCTGCTGCCCCAGCGCCTTGAGCACACCGGGCAGGATGCGCCGCACGGCGTTGACGCCCGCAAGGGGCAGCCCGAAGTTGACCTCGCCGAGCCGCCCGGACGAGGTGCCGACGAGGGCCACGCCGACGACCCGGTCGAGGATCAGCTCCGGGAACTGGTCGGCGAGGGCCATGATCGTCATACCGCCCATCGAGTGGCCGACGAGCACCAGGGGCCCCTCGGGCGCGGCAGCGTCGATCACGGCCTTGAGGTCCCGGCCGAGCTGGTCGATGGAGAGCGGGACGCCGTCCGCCTGGGCGAGCCCGCGCCCGGAGCGGCCATGGCTGCGCTGGTCCCAGTGCACGGTGCGGACGACACCGCGCAGCGCGGCCCGCTGGAAGTGCCAGGAGTCCTGGTTGAGGCAGTAGCCATGGCTGAAGACGACGGTGACCGGGGCCGGCGTCCTGCGTCCGAACAGCCGGCGGCGGCGCGAGGCGGCGCCGCTCTCCGGCTCGATGTCGTCGACCTCGTAGTACAGCTCGGTGCCGTCGTCGGCTCGGGTCTTGCCCGGAGTGCCGTGCAGGGAGCCGTACGGCCCCGACGAGTCGAGGGCGAGCCGGGCCTTGCGGCGCACACTGCGGCCGACCGTCATCCGCTCTATGGCGACCCCGGCGGCGGCGCCCGCCGCGACCACGCCGATGGCGGCACCGGCGACGAGGCCGGCCATGCGCCAGTTCCCGGTCGCGGAGACGGTGGCGCCGGTCACGGCCTCCACGGCCTCGGCGCTGCTCTCGCTCACGTCCCGCTTCCTCCTCGCCGGGGGCTCCGCTCGTCCTGACGTACCCTGCCCAGATTCACCCGGGCGGGCTACACGTCCTGTTCCGGATTCACCTTCACGTAGACGCGGGGCACTCGGGATCCGATCCGGGTCACGATTTCGTAAGCGATGGTTCCGGCCGCCTGGGCCCAGTCCTCGGCGGTGGGCTCGCCGAGGTCACCGGGGCCGAAGAGGACCGCCTCCGTGCCGGGGGCGGGCTCGTCGCCGCCCAGGTCCACCACGAACTGGTCCATGGCGACCCGGCCCGCGACGGTGCGCAGCTTTCCGTCGACCAGGACCGGTCCGGCACCGGAGGCATGGCGCGGGATGCCGTCCGCGTAGCCGACGGGGACCAGGCCGAGGGTGGTGCCGCCGGGGGTGGTGTACAGGTGCCCGTAGCTGACGCCATGGCCGCCGGGGACCTGCTTCACCAGGGCGAGCGAGGCCTTCAGCGTCATCACCGGGCGCAGTCCGAGGTCGGCGGGGGTGCCGAGTTCGGGGCTGGGCGAGAGCCCGTACATCGCGATACCGGTGCGGACGAGGTCGAAGTGGGCCTCGGGCAGGGTGAGCGTGGCGGGCGAGTTGGCGATATGGCGCACCTCGGGCCGTACGCCCTGCTCCTCGGCGTACGCCACCATCTCGCGGAAGCGGCTCAGCTGGGCCTGGACGGAGGGGTGGCCCGGTTCGTCGGCGCAGGCGAAGTGCGACCACAGGCCGACGACGGTGATCAGGCCGTCCGCCTGGGCGCGCAGCGCCTCGGCGACGAGTTCCGGCCAGTCGGCGGGCTGGCAGCCGCTGCGGCCGAGTCCGGTGTCGGCCTTGAGGTGGACCCGGGCGGGCGCGCCCGCGGCGCCGGCCGCCTCGCGCACCTCCTCGAGAGCCCACATGCCGCCGACGGACACATCGACGTCCGACTCGATCGCCCGGCGCCAGGGGCCGCCGGGGGTCCAGAGCCAGCACAGGACGCGCCCCGGGAGCCCGGCCTCACGCAGGGCGAAGGCCTCCTCGGGGGTGGCGGTGCCGAGCCAACGGGCGCCGGCTTCGAGGGCGGCGCGGGCGCACGGTACCGCGCCGTGGCCGTAGGCGTCGGCCTTGACCACGGCCATCACGGCGGCGCCGGGCGTCAGGGCGCGCAGGGTACGGACGTTCGCCCGCAGGGCCGCCAGATCGATTTCGGCGCGAGCACGCAGGGGTGCCGTCTGAGAACTTGTCATCGCGCCCCAGTCTCTCAGAGGGCATCCGCCCTCCCCGGCGCCGGTGCCGCGAGCGGGCTCGCGGACACTCCCCCGCGCACCGGCTGCGGCGGGAACGGTTTTACCCCTTCCCTCCTGAACACGACCGCGGCCGACGGCCGGTGGGACGCCGCATCCGGTGGCCGAAACCGCTCGGGAGGCGACGCGCGCCCGCTCTTCCCCGCCCGTTCAGTCCCGTAGGTCCCGCACGTCCCGCCATGCCTCCGGGATCGCGTCCGCCACGTCATGGGCGCCCGCCGGGGCCCCGTCCGCCGCGTACCGACCGGCCAGGCCGTGCAGATAGGCGCCCACGCTCCCGGCGTCCCGGGGCGAGAGACCCGCCGCGAGCAACGAGCCGGTCAGCCCGGAGAGCACATCCCCGCTTCCGGCGGTGGCGAGCCAGGGGGTGCCGGTGGCGTTCACCCGCACGGGGCCGCCCTCCGGGTCCGCCACCAGTGTGGTGGACCCCTTGAGCAGCACGGTCGCCCCGTAACGCGCCGCCAGTTCCCGTACCGCCGCGAGCCGGGAGCCCTCGACCTCCTCGCGCGCCACCCCGAGCAGTGCGGCGGCCTCCCCGGCGTGCGGGGTCATCAGGGTGGGTGCCGTGCGGGCGCGTACAACGTCCCGGTCGGCCAGCCGCAGCCCGTCCGCGTCGACGAGCACGGGGACGTCCGCCTCCAGGACCTCCGCCACGGTCGCCGCGTCGTCCCCGGCGCCCGGTCCCACCACCCAGGCCTGCACCTGCCCGGCCTTCGCGGGGCCCCGGTCGGAGACCAGGGTCTCCGGGTAGCGGGCGATCACCGCCTGCCCCGCGGGCCCCACATACCGCACGGCCCCGGCCCCGCCCCGCAGCGCGCCCGACACCGCGAGCACGGCCGCCCCGGGGTAGCGCGCGGACCCGGCCGCGACCCCGACCACGCCCCGCCGGTACTTGTCGCTCTCGGCGGTCGGCGCGGGCAGCAGCGCCGCCACGTCCGCGTGCTGCAGCGCCTCCAGTTCGGCCTCCTCGGGCAGGTCAAGACCGATCTCGACCAGGCGCACCGAACCGGCGTACTCCCGCGCCGGATCCACGAGCAGCGCCGGCTTGTGGGTACCGAAGGTCACGGTCAGATCGGCCCGTACGGCCGCGCCCCGCACCTCGCCGCTGTCGGCCTCGACCCCGCTCGGCAGATCGACGGCGACGACGACCGCCCGCGACTCCTCGGCGAGCGCGGCCAGCGGTGCGGCGTCCGGCCGGAGCCCGCCCTTGCCGCCGATCCCGACGATCCCGTCGACCACCAGGTCGGCCCGCCGGATCCCCTCCTCCGCGGCGGCGAGGAACGCGGGGATGCCGTCCTTCTGACGGCTCGGCGCCACCGTACCGCCGGCCCTCCGCAGGGCCGCGAGACCGCCTTGATGGGTGTGTTCGGGCGCGAGCAGCACCGCCGTGACCCCGGCTCCGCGCCGGGCCAGCCGTGCCCCCGCGTACAGGGTGTCGCCGCCGTTGTCGCCGCTGCCGACCAGCAGCACGATCCGGCTGCCGTACACCCGGCCCAGCAAGTCCGCGCAGGCCGCCGCCAGTCCGGCGGCGGCGCGCTGCATCAGCGCCCCCTCCGGAAGCCGCGCCATGAGCGCGCGCTCGGCCGCCCTCACCGTCTTCACGCTGTACGCAGTACGCATACCGCCGAGTCTCCCGCACGCGGGCGCGGACCGCCTTCGGGCCACGGCACACCGGCCGGACCGGCCCTGGCCTACCCCTCCGCCACGACGACCGCCGAGGCCACGCCCGCGTCATGGCTGAGCGACACATGCCAGGACCGCACGCCCAGTTCGGCGGCGCGGGCCGCGACCGTGCCCGTCACCCGCAGCCGTGGCTGTCCGCTGTCCTCGACATAGACCTCGGCATCGGTCCAGTGCAGCCCGCCCGGCGCGCCCAGCGCCTTGGCCACCGCCTCCTTGGCGGCGAACCGCGCGGCCAACGAGGCGATACCCCGCCGCTCCCCGTTCGGCAGCAACAACTCCTGGTGCAGAAAGAGACGTTCGGCCAGCGCAGGCGTACGGCTCAACGAGGCGGCGAACCGCTCGATCTCAGCCACGTCGATACCAACCCCGATGATGCTCATACGAGGCACCCTACGATCCGACCCCCACCCCTCGACGTCACCCGAAGCCGCTCACTCCACCCCGCCCCCGGAACTCCCCGGCGCTTCACCGAACAGCTCCTCCACCAACCCCACCGTGCCGGCCCGGTCGAGCCAGTCGTCGAGGCGGTCCAGATCGGTGCAGGAGGTGATGCGCTCGCGCATGTCATCGGAGAGAAGCAGCCCCCGCACTTCCAGTACCCGCAGAACCCCCTGGGCCTTTCCCTTGGCCTTTCCCGCGGCCTCCCCTTCGGCCTTGCCGTCCAGATACGCCTCCTCGAAGACGGTGCCCCTGCCCGGGAAATAAGTGATGACCATCTTCTCCAGCTCTCTCCACGTCTCGCGGGCCGGAATGTCCTCCAGGCCGATCTCCACCAATTCCGACCAGTACTTGGCCGTGTGCTTGTCGAACGACCGCATTCCGCGGGCCAGCAGTTCCAGTATGTGATCCGTGCGATGGTGTCCGGTCCGAGGACGAAGGGGCGAGTGACCTGTGTCTTCCAGGGGCCGACGCGGCATTCGAAGGGTGGGCCTCGATGGCGAGCAGGAAGCCGTTCCCCTCGGACGGTTCCACCTTCAGCACCGCGTCCACACGGGACGGCCGTCCGGGTGATCCGGATGCGTTCACCCTTTCGAGCGGCGGAAAAACGTTTGGTCTGCTGCGATCAGCTGGCGCCCCTGGAAGGCTGCACCACCGCCGTCCCCTCCCGCCCCCGGCCAGGGGCGCTCCCTTCCCGGCCGGGGCTGCGGGGCCGGAGGTCACTCCACGGTGACGGACTTGGCCAGGTTGCGGGGCTGGTCCACCTCGTTGCCCCGGGCGGTCGCCAGTTCGCAGGCGAAGACCTGGAGCGGGACGGTCGCGACGAGTGGCTGGAGCAGGGTGGGGGTGGCCGGGATGCGGATCAGATGGTCGGCGTACGGCTCCACCGCGGTGTCGCCCTCCTCCGCGATCACAATGGTGCGCGCGCCCCGGGCCCGGATCTCCTGGATATTGGAGACGATCTTGTCGTACAGGACCGAGCGTCCACGCGGCGAGGGCACCACCACCACGACCGGCAGGTCCTCCTCGATCAGCGCGATCGGCCCGTGCTTCAGCTCGCCCGCCGCGAAGCCCTCGGCGTGCATATACGCCAGTTCCTTGAGCTTGAGGGCGCCTTCGAGGGCCACCGGATAGCCGACGTGCCGTCCCAGGAACAGCACCGTGTCCTTGTCCGCGAGGGAGCGGGCGAGCTCCCGTACCGGCTCCATGGTCCTGAGGACCCGTCCCACCTCGCGGGAGATCTGCGACAGATCGCGGATGACGGCCCGGATCTCGTCACCCCACTTGGTGCCGCGCGCCTGGCCCAGATACAGGGCCACCAGATAGCAGGCGACGAGCTGGGTCAGAAACGCCTTGGTGGAGGCCACCGCGACCTCCGGGCCCGCATGCGTGTACAGCACGGCGTCCGACTCGCGCGGGATCGTCGAGCCGTTGGTGTTGCAGATCGCCAGCACCTTGGAGCCCTGCTCACGGGCGTGCCGGACCGCCATCAGCGTGTCCATGGTCTCGCCGGACTGGGAGATGGCGATGACCAGCGTGCGCGGGTCGAGGATCGGGTCCCGGTAGCGGAACTCGCTGGCCAGCTCCACCTCGCAGGGGATCCGCGTCCAGTGCTCGATGGCGTACTTGGCGATCATCCCGGCATGGAAGGCCGTCCCGCACGCCACGATCACGACCTTGTCGACCTCGCGCAGCTCGGCGGCCGAGATCCGCAGCTCGTCCAGGCGCAGCGAACCGGACGCGTCGATCCGGCCGAGCAGCGTGTCGGCGACCGCCCTGGGCTGTTCGGCGATCTCCTTGAGCATGAAGTAGTCGTAGCCGCCCTTCTCGGCGGCCGAGGCGTCCCAGTCGATGTGGAACGACCGCACCTCGGCGGGCCGGCCGTCGAAGCCGGTGACCGTCACCCCGTCCCGGCGCAGCTCCACCACCTGGTCCTGGCCCAGCTCGATCGCCGAGCGCGTATGGGCGATGAACGCCGACACATCGGAGGCCAGAAAGGCCTCACCCTCCCCGACACCCACCACCAGCGGGGAGTTGCGGCGCGCGCCCACCACCACCTCCGGCTCGTCGGCGTGCACCGCGACCAGGGTGAACGCGCCCTCCAGCCGCCGGCACACCAGCCGCATCGCCTCCCCGAGGTCCGCCGTCGCGGAGTACTCCTCGGCGAGCAGATGCGCCACGACCTCGGTGTCCGTCTCGGAGGAGAGCGCATGACCGCGTTCCTCCAGCTCGGCCCGCAGCAGGGCGAAGTTCTCGATGATCCCGTTGTGGACCACGGCGACACACCCCGAGTTGTCCAGGTGCGGGTGGGCGTTGGCGTCGTTGGGAGCACCGTGGGTGGCCCACCGGGTGTGCCCGATGCCCGTGGCGCCGGTCGGCAGCGGCCGGTCGACCAGCTCCTTCTCCAGATTGACCAGCTTCCCGGCCTTCTTGGCGGCGGCCAGTCCCCCGTCCGCGAGCACGGCGACACCCGCCGAGTCGTAACCCCGGTACTCCAGCCGCTTCAGTCCCGCCACGACCACATCGAGAGCCGGCTGCGGCCCCACATATCCCACGATTCCGCACATGAGCGGCAGCCTACGGTCCACCAGCCGTCCCGACCTCCCGGAACGTGCCCGAAATCGGAAATTCCCACCGGGGCAGGAAGCCCCGGTGGGACACACCGGATCAGCCGGACGGCTCAGCCGAGCTTGGCGAGCTGCGCCTCGACCAGCTCGGCCGGGAAGTCGTAGTCCTTGCCCGTGGCGGCCGACGCGAGGTTGGCGGAGGTGAAGTAGACCAGGGTGGCGCCCTTGCGGACGACGACGCCCTTGGTCGGCGCCTTGACGTCGTCGGCGTTCAGGGTCTGCGTCACCGCGAACGCCTCGTCGGCACCCTCGGGCGCCTGAGTCGTCTCCACCTTGGCCATCTTGGTCTTGGTGCCCGCCGCGGTGTAGGCGAAGCCGCCCGCGCACTTCTCGGCGGCCGTCTTGAGGTCCTTCATCACCTGCTCGGCGCCGCCGTCGTCGTAGGAGGCGAGCGTCTCGATGACCTTGGCCCGGTCGATGCCGATCAGCAGGGCCTCCTCGGTGCTGGCGTTCTTCGCGGGCCGCTTCACATCGTCCAGCCAGGACCGCTTCGCCGTGGCCGCGGGCTTGCCCACATAGCTGCCGGCCTGGAGGTGCGCGAGCGGTGCGCAGGCCTCGTCGTCGGCCTTCACCTTGTCCTGCGCGATGTCGTCCACCGCCGGAACCTTGGTGGCGACCTTTCCGTGCTTGACGTCCGCCTGGACGAGCGCGGCCTTCTCCAGCTCGGCGGCGGTCAGCGCCTTGGCAGGGGCGGCGGAGGGGGTCTTGTCGGCCTGCGTGGCCCCGGTGTCGCCGGCCTTCTCGTCCGCGCTGTCGGACGAACCACCACAGGCGGTGGCGAGCAGGACCAGAGCGGCGGTGGACGCGGCGAGGGCGGTACGACGGACCACGAGGGAACTCACGGAAGAACACTCTTTTCTTTCGGACCCGCGCCTCTTCGAACCCGCGCGGAGGTCTGCACGGCGGCAGCGCCTGCTTTACGCACACTTTACGCACAGCCGACCCACAGATGATCATGAATTTACCGGCCGGTACCCGACCGTGACATCGATGTGATCTTCCTCACCGGCCCACCCGTTCGCGCAGGCTCAGCCGTCCACGTGACCCACCCCACCCCGCACCGCGTTCAGGCTCCGTTCACAATGGACTGTGATCTCTCCGGTCTCCTCGATGCCCCGGAGCGCCCACCGGTCCCGACCGGAGGCGACTCCCTATGTCGATCTCACCCGTGCCGAGTGGAGCGCGCTGCGCGACAAGACGCCGCTGCCCCTGACAGCCGAGGAGGTCGAGAAGCTACGCGGTCTGGGCGATGTCATCGACCTCGACGAGGTGCGGGACATCTATCTGCCGCTGTCCCGGCTGCTGAATCTCTATGTGGGGGCCACCGACGGCCTCCGAAGCGCCCTGAACACCTTCCTCGGCGAGCAGGGCTCCCAGTCCGGCACCCCGTTCGTCATAGGGGTGGCCGGTTCCGTGGCGGTCGGCAAGTCGACCGTGTCCCGACTGCTCAAGGCCCTGCTCTCGCGCTGGCCCGAACACCCGCGCGTGGAACTGGTGACCACGGACGGCTTCCTGCTCCCCACCAAGGAGCTGGAGGCCCGCGGGCTGATGTCGCGGAAAGGCTTCCCCGAGTCGTACGACCGCCGCGCCCTGACCCGTTTCGTCGCCGACATCAAGGCCGGCAAGGACGAGGTGACGGCCCCCGTCTACTCGCATCTGATCTACGACATCGTGCCCGGGCGCAGACTCACCGTGCGGCGCCCCGACATCCTGATCGTCGAGGGTCTGAACGTGCTCCAGCCCGCCCTTCCCGGCAAGGACGGCCGCACCAGGATGGGTCTCGCGGACTACTTCGACTTCAGCGTGTATGTCGACGCGCGGCCCGAGGACATCGAACGCTGGTACCTCGAACGGTTCAAGAAACTCCGTCAGACCGCGTTCCAGGACCCCTCGTCGTACTTCCGCAAGTACACCCAGGTCTCGGAGGAGGAGGCGCTCGACTACGCCCGCACGACATGGCGGACCATCAACCGCCCGAACCTGCTGGAGAATGTGGCGCCGACCCGCGGCCGCGCCACCCTGGTGCTGCGCAAGGGACCGGACCACAAGGTGCAACGGCTGGGCCTGCGCAAGCTGTGACGGCCCCCGATGCCGCCGCGCCGCATCAGGGGCGGCGGCACCGGGGCGCGGCGATCAGCCGAGCGCCGACTTCACCGCGTCCGCGAGCCGGCCCGCGACGGCCTGCGCCTGGTCGATGTCCGCGGCCTCGACCATGACCCGCACCAGCGGCTCCGTGCCCGAGGGACGCAGCAGCACCCGTCCGGCCGACCCCAGTTCGTCCTCGGCCTCGGTGACCGCGGCAGCCAGTTCGGCGGAGGTGGCGACCTTGGACTTGTCGACGTCCGGGACGTTCACCAGGACCTGCGGAAGCCGCTCCATCACGGAGGCGAGGTCCCTCAGCGTACGGCCGGTCTGCGCCACCCGGGCCGCCAGCAGCAAGCCGGTCAGCGTGCCGTCACCGGTGGTGGCGTGGTCGAGGATGATCACATGGCCGGACTGCTCGCCGCCGAGCGCATAGCCCTTGTCCTTCATCTCCTCCAGCACATAGCGGTCACCGACCCCGGTCTGCACCAGAGCGATGCCCTCGCGCTCCATCGCCAGCTTGAAGCCCAGATTGGACATCACGGTGGCGACAACGGTGTCGGAGCGCAGCACGGAACGCTCCCGCATCGCCAGCGCGAGCACGGCCAGGATCTGGTCGCCGTCCACCTCCTCGCCCATGTGGTCCACGGCGAGGCAGCGGTCGGCGTCACCGTCGTGCGCGATGCCCAGGTCGGCGCCGTGTTCGACCACGGCGGCCTTCAGCTGGTCCAGATGGGTGGACCCGCAGCCGTCGTTGATGTTGAGCCCGTCCGGCTCCGCGCCGATCGTGATGATCTCCGCGCCCGCCCGGGTGAACGCCTCGGGGGAGACCCGGGAGGCGGCACCGTGCGCCTCGTCGAGGACGACCTTGAGCCCGTCGAGCCGGTTCGGCAGGACCTCCAGAAGGTGGTCGACATACCGCTCGAAGCCCTCGTCGTACGAGGTCACCCGGCCGACCCCGGCTCCGGTGGGCCGGTCCCAGGGGGCGCCGGTGCGGTGCTCCGCGTAGACGGCCTCGATCTTGTCCTCGAGCTCGTCGGCCAGCTTGTGACCGCCCCGGGCGAAGAACTTGATGCCGTTGTCCGGCATGGCGTTGTGGCTGGCGGAGAGCATCACACCGAGGTCCGCGCCGAGCGCGCCCGTCAGATGTGCGACGGCCGGGGTGGGCACCACACCGACGCGCAGCACGTTCACGCCGGCGCTGGCCAGTCCGGCGACCATGGCCGCCTCCAGGAACTCTCCGGACGCTCGCGGGTCCCGTCCGACCACCGCCGTGGGCCGGTGGCCCTCGAACGTGCCCGCCTCGGCGAGTACGTGAGCCGCCGCCACGGAGAGACCGAGCGCCATCTCGGCCGTCAAATCCGCGTTGGCGACACCGCGCACGCCGTCCGTGCCGAAGAGTCGTCCCACTGTGGTGTCCTCCGAACCTTGCTGCGTTGTACGGCCCATGCCGAGTGTCCGGCCAGGGACGGAGTACGTACATCCCTCGGACACCGTGTCTACAGGCTTATCCCCTCGGGGCGCTCCCGAGACAGCCGGGATTGCTCCATAAGCCTGCGATAAGCAACCTTCCCCCGTAAACGAACCGCCCCGGCGGCACGGATCGTGCTGCCGGGGCGATGCGGGTGCGCGCCACAGACGGTACGCCTGCGGCGGCCAGCCGACGCGATTAGCGCTTGCTGTACTGCGGAGCCTTGCGGGCCTTCTTCAGACCGGCCTTCTTCCGCTCGACCGCACGGTCGTCGCGGCGCAGGAAGCCGGCCTTCTTCAGGGCGCCGCGGTTGTTGTCGACGTCCGCCTCGTTCAGCGCACGGGCGACACCGAGACGGAGCGCACCGGCCTGACCGGAGACACCGCCACCCGCGATGCGGGCGATGACGTCGTAGCGGCCCTCGAGCTCGAGCACCTTGAAGGGCTCGTTCACTTCCTGCTGGTGCACCTTGTTCGGGAAGTAGTCCTCGAGGGTGCGGCCGTTGATCTTCCACTTCCCGGAGCCCGGAACGATCCGGACGCGGGCGATGGCGTTCTTGCGGCGGCCCAGGCCGGCGGCCGGCTGGGGCTCACCGAAATGCGAGGCGAGGGACTCGGAGGTGTACTCACCCTCCAGCGGAACCTCGGTCTCGGTGGTGTAGCTGTCGATGTCAAGCTCTTCGAGCGGCTGCTCGGCAGTGGTCTCGGCCACGATTCTCCTCAGATTCTGTTCAGTCTTAGGGGGTGGCCGGACTTACTGCGCGACCTGGCGGATCTCGTACGGCACCGGCTGCTGGGCAGCGTGCGGGTGCTGGTCGCCCGAGTAGACCTTCAGCTTCGAGAGCATCTGACGGCCCAGGGAGTTCTTGGGGAGCATGCCCTTGACGGCCTTCTCCACCGCCTTCTCCGGGCTCTTCGCCAGCAGCTCGTCATAGCGGACCGAGCGCAGACCGCCCGGGTAGCCCGAGTGGCGGTACGCCATCTTCTGGGTCCGCTTGTTGCCGGACAGGTGCACCTTGTCCGCGTTGATGATGATGACGAAGTCGCCGGCGTCCACGTGGGGCGCATAGATCGGCTTGTGCTTGCCGCGCAGAAGGGTGGCGGCAGTGGTGGCCAGACGACCCAGGACGACGTCCTGAGCGTCGATGACATGCCACTGGCGCGTCACATCGCCGGGCTTGGGGCTGTACGTACGCACGGTTCGTAGCCTTCGCTTCTTCAGTGAGGTTCCAGACAAGGTCACCGAAGACGATCACGACAGCCCAGACCGCAGGCGGGGACGCAAACCGCACGCCGGTCGCTGGTCATCGGCCCGGTGGACCGGTGTAAGGGCCCCTCACGTGAGAATGAGCAAGCCAATACACACAACGAACGACCAGGATACCGGGGGCGCCCACTCGGGTCAAAACGAGCCCGCATCGCCCTGTCGTGCCACCTTGTCCGGCCGGCCGGCGGAACCTTCGGCGGACCGGTTGTCCGGGCTGGGCCGTTTTGGTGCCGTGACGCTCGCCGCCCGGCCGCCACGGCGGCCAACTGCGGGGCGGAGGAGGGCCGGCCGCCCGTCTAAGATGCGCCGCATGAGTTATGGGCACGGGGATTCGCAGTGGGATCCCTGGAAACCGAGTTCCCAGCAACCCGAATGGAAAGCTGGCGACGACACCCCCGACTGGGCCGCGCTCGCCGAGGCCTCCGAGGCCCGCAACAAGCGCCGCCGGCTGCTGCTGATCCTCGGCGGCGCCCTCGGCACGATCGCCGTGGGGGCCGCCGTCGCCGTGGCCGTGGTGTCCGCGAACAGCGGCAACGGGAACTCCGACAAGCAGGCAGGCACCCTGCCCACCGCGGACATCCCCGGTGCGAGCACCGCCACCGCACCGTCGTTCGCCCCGACCTCGGCGCCTCCCCCGCTGGACCCGCTGGACTTCATCTCCAGCGCGGCGAAGGACAAGGCTCCGATCAGCGCGGACACCCTGTTCCCCGGTGCACAGCTGACCATGGGCAGCAATGTGTACAAGAAGGGCCCCACGGCCTCCACCGCCGACTGCGCCTCGGCCGCTCAGGGCACCCTGTCGACGTTGCTCGAGAAGAACGGCTGCACCCGCGTCATCCGCGCCACCTACAGCAAGGACGGCATCGCGGTGACGGTCGGTGTGGCCCTCTTCGACACCACGGCCCAGGCGACGAAGGCCAAACAGGAGGCGGACAAGCAGAGCATCATCACCTCACTGTCCGGCGACGGCGTCCCCGCGTTCTGCCGTACGACGATCTGCCGGTCCACCACCAACTCGTACGCCCGCTACGCGTACTTCACGATCGGTGGCTTCACCGACAACAAGAACGTGACGGAGAAGGACAAGCAGGTCTTCACCGCCGGTGACGATCTGGCCGAGTTCGCCTTCCGGCAGATCCACCGCCGCGGCGAGGTGCAGGCGTCCGCGGCCGCCAACCAGTGACGGTCCGTGGCGGCCACGGACTCAGGGCGAGGCCGGGGGTTCAGGGGCAGCCCGCCCCCGGCAGGGTCCGCCGGTTGCGCGCCTGCCTGTTCCGTTCGGCCAGCAGCTCGTCGGCCGGGTAGCCGACCTCCTCCAGGGTGAGCCCGTGCGGCCGGACGACATGCACCGCCGAGTCCCGTACGCCGACGGCCAGCACCTTTCCGGGCCAGTCGGGCGTCCGGTGCCCGTCCCCGACGAACAGCAGCGCGCCGATCAGCGACCGCACCATGTTGTGGCAGAAGGCGTCCGCGCGCACGGTGGCCGTGATGATCCCGTCCCCGCCGCGCACCAGGCTCAGCTCCTGGAGGGTGCGGATGGTGGTGGCCCCTTCACGCCGCTTGCAGTAGGCGGCGAAGTCGTGCTCCCCGAGGAGCCGCCGGGCCGCCTCGTTCATGGCGTCGACATCGAGCGGCCAGTCGTGCCACAGCACATGGTTGCGCAGCAGCGGATCGACACCGCCCGGGTTGTCCGTGACCCGGTAGGCATAGCGCCGCCATATCGCCGAGAAGCGGGCGTCGAAGCCGCTGGGCGCCTCTCTGAGGGCCCACACCCGCACATCCTTCGGCAGGCGTCCGGCCAGCCGCTTCAGCAGCTTGCCCCGGTGTTCGCCCCAGACCTCCCGCGGCAGATCGACATGGGCGACCTGCCCCCGGGCGTGCACCCCGGCGTCGGTCCGGCCGGCCACGGTCAGCTCATGGATGTCCGGCGACCGTGTCACCGTCCGCAGGGCGTCCTCGATCTCCCCCTGCACGGTCCGCCGGCCGCCGGCCTGCTTGGCCCAGCCGTGGAACTCGGTCCCGTCGTAGGAGAGATCGAGGCGGATGCGGATGTGTCCGGGCTGTACGTCGTCACTCACACACAGATCCTCACACAGGCCGCGGGCCGTGGTTCCGCCGAGCGCCGGGAACGCGAGAGCGGGCCCGTCCCGGGGGGACGGACCCGCTCTGCGTGAGATCGGACTCAGGCGTCCTTGGACTCCTCGGCAGCCTCGGCCGGCTTGGCGTCCTCGACGACCTCTTCGGCCTTGGTCTCCTCGACCTTGGTCTCGGTCTCCTTGACGGCACGCTTGGTCGCCGCCTCGGCCTCACCGACGGCCGTCTGCTGCACCGTCAGCGCCTCGACCAGCTCGATCACGGCCATGGGCGCGTTGTCGCCACGGCGGTTACCGATCTTGGTGATCCGGGTGTAACCACCCGGACGGTTCTCGTAGCGCGGGCCGATCTCGGTGAAGAGCGTGTGGACGATGCTCTTGTCCGTGATCACCTGGAGCACCTGGCGGCGGTTGTGAAGGTCACCCTTCTTCGCCTTGGTGACCAGACGCTCGGCGTACGGGCGCAGGCGGCGGGCCTTCGCCTCGGTGGTGGTGATACGGCCGTGCTCGAACAGCGCCTTCGCGAGGTTCGCGAGGAGCAGCTTCTCGTGCGCGGCGCTGCCGCCCAGACGGGCACCCTTGGTGGGCTTCGGCATGGTTCTTCTCCTAGGTGTCTGCCCCGGCCGTACCAGGTACCGGGGTCAGTATCCGAGCGAGCGGTTGCCCGTCGGAGATCCGGTCGTCCTGACGACTCCCGGAGGCCCCGCGCCCCAAAGGGGCACGGGGAACTGCGCGACCGGCCACAACGGACCGGCAGTCAAAATCGGACCGTCGATCCCGAGCTCAGTACTGCTCGGTCTCGACGAACCCGGCGTCCGCGTCGTCGTCCGCGCCGAACGCGTCCGCGGCGGCCGTCGGGTCGAATCCGGGCGGGCTGTCCTTGAGGGCCAGGCCCATGCCGGCCAGCTTCGCCTTGACCTCGTCGATGGACTTCGCACCGAAGTTACGGATGTCCAGCAGGTCGGCCTCGGAGCGGGCGACGAGCTCACCCACGGAGTGGATGCCCTCGCGCTTGAGGCAGTTGTAGGAGCGGACCGTGAGCTCCAGCTCCTCGATCGGCAGCGCCAGGTCGGCGGCCAGGGCGGCGTCCGTCGGGGACGGACCCATGTCGATGCCCTCGGCATCGATGTTCAGCTCGCGCGCCAGACCGAACAGCTCCACCAGCGTCTTGCCCGCGGACGCCATGGCATCCCGCGGACGCATGGCCTGCTTGGTCTCGACATCGACGATCAGCTTGTCGAAGTCCGTACGCTGCTCGACACGGGTCGCCTCCACCTTGTAGGTGACCTTGAGCACCGGCGAGTAGATCGAGTCGACCGGCACCCGGCCGATCTCCTGACCCACCTGCTTGTTCTGCACCGCGGAGACATAACCACGACCGCGCTCCACGGTCAGCTCCATCTCCAGCTTGCCCTTGCCGTTCAGCGTGGCCAGGACAAGATCGGGATTGTGCACCTCGACACCGGCCGGAGGCGCGATGTCCGCGGCGGTGACCAGACCCGGACCCTGCTTACGCAGATACATCACCACCGGCTCGTCGTGCTCCGAGGAGACGACCAGCTGCTTGATGTTGAGGATCAGGTCGGTGACATCCTCCTTCACGCCCGGCACGGTGGTGAACTCGTGCAGAACGCCGTCGACACGGATGCTGGTGACAGCAGCACCCGGAATCGACGACAGGAGGGTACGGCGAAGAGAGTTGCCGAGGGTGTAGCCGAAGCCCGGCTCCAGCGGCTCGATCACGAACCGGGAGCGGAACTCGTCGACGACCTCTTCGGTCAACGAGGGACGCTGAGCGATCAGCATGTGTGGATCAGATCCTTCAGTCGTGGACGCCCGCTATATGACGCCCGACGGGACCGCACCCTGCGGAGTGCGGGTATGGCAAGGGTACGGGCGGTACGCCCCCGAAGGGAGGTACCGCCCGGAACCTCATGGCAGATGCCTCAGACGCGGCGGCGCTTCGGCGGGCGGCAGCCGTTGTGCGGGGTCGGGGTGACGTCCTGGATGGAGCCGACCTCGAGGCCCGTGGCCTGCAGGGAGCGGATCGCGGTCTCACGACCGGAGCCCGGGCCCTTGACGAACACGTCGACCTTGCGCATGCCGTGCTCCTGGGCACGACGCGCGGCGGACTCGGCGGCCATCTGCGCGGCGAACGGCGTGGACTTGCGGGAGCCCTTGAAGCCGACGTGGCCCGCGGAGGCCCACGAGATCACGTTGCCGGACGGGTCCGTGATCGAGACGATCGTGTTGTTGAACGTGCTCTTGATGTGCGCGTGGCCGTGAGCGACGTTCTTCTTTTCCTTGCGGCGCACCTTCTTGGCAGCGCCCTGACGACCCTTGGGGGGCATCTCTCAACTCCTGGGGAGGTGGTCGGTCCTACAGCGAAGACCGTGGACAGGTGTCCGCTGCGGACTACTTCTTGCCCGGCTTCTTCTTGCCGGCGATGGCGCGACGCGGGCCCTTGCGGGTACGAGCGTTGGTGCTGGTGCGCTGACCGCGGACGGGCAGACCGCGGCGGTGCCGCAGGCCCTGGTAGCAGCCGATCTCGACCTTGCGGCGGATGTCGGCCTGGATCTCGCGACGGAGGTCACCCTCGGTCTTGATGTTGTTGTCGACGTACTCGCGGATCGCGACGAGCTGCTCCTCGGAGAGGTCGCGAACGCGGGTGTTCGGGTCGACGCCGGTCGCTGCCAGCGTCTCCTGCGAAAGGGTCCGGCCGATGCCGAACACGTAGGTGAGGGCGACCTCCACGCGCTTTTCGCGCGGGATGTCAACACCGGAAACGCGTGCCATTCAATGGCTCCAGTTGATCTTCGGAGGTCTTCCGCAGGACCGGTTCCCAGCCGCCGTACCAGGTACGAACTGGGTCCCCGGCCTCCGAACCGGGGGTGTCAGATCCGATCGCTCGGATCCGGGCCCTGCGTATGAACATATTCTGCTCGCGTCGCGCGAATCTCTGCGGATGCAGAGGGTACGGTCCTTGCGTCAGCCCTGGCGCTGCTTGTGGCGCGGGTTGTCGCAGATGACCATGACCCGACCGTGACGGCGGATCACCCTGCACTTGTCGCAGATCTTCTTGACGCTCGGCTTGACCTTCATGGGTGTGAGGTTCTCCGGGTCAGTGCCACCACCCCGTCAGACGGGGCACCGGCAAGATCTACTTGTATCGGTAGACGATCCGGCCACGCGTCAGGTCGTACGGAGAAAGCTCCACCACGACCCGGTCGTCAGGGAGGATGCGGATGTAGTGCATACGCATCTTGCCGCTGATGTGTGCCAGGACCTGGTGGCCGTTCTGGAGCTCGACCCTGAACATGGCGTTCGGCAGAGACTCGACGACAGTGCCCTCGATCTCGATGGCACCTTGCTTCTTGGCCACGCTTCGCCCTTCGAATCGACTACCTTGATCGACTCCAGGTCCCGCATGCGGACATGCGGATACACGAGAGCCGACGAGTCAGTCTACGCCAGGGCCCTCTGAAAGACGAATCGGGGAAGTCTGCCCCATTCCCGAGATCATCATGCGGACCGGCACGGGGGAGGGTGAAGCGACGAAGGGGTGTCCTGTGCTGCGGCCGGCCCGTACGGACCGGCGCCACCGGCGGTATCGGGCCTGGGCCCGCGCCTCAGGCGAGCGGGTCGGGCGCCGCCGTGATGCCGTACTCGGCCAGCTTGGCCTTGCCGCCGTCGGGAGCCGTCAGCACCAGCGGGCCCTGCTCCGTCAGGGCGATGGAGTGCTCCCAGTGGGAGGACCAGGTGCCGTCGGTGGTGATCACGGTCCAGTCGTCCGAGAGGACCTCCGTGCGCGGGGTGCCCAGGGACACCATCGGCTCGATGGCGAGGCAGAAGCCGGGCACCAGCTTGGGGCCCTTGCCCCGCCGACGCTCCACGTAGTTCAGCAGATGCGGGTCCATGTGCATCTCGGTGCCGATGCCGTGGCCGCCGTAGTCCTCGATGATCCCGTACCGGCCGCCGCCCGGCTTGGGCTGCCGGCGGATGTAGGTCTCGATCGCCCGGGAGATGTCGACCAGCCGGTTGCCCGGCTTCATCGCCGCGATCCCGGCCCACATGGACTCCTCGGTCACCCGGGACAGCTCGATGAGCTCCGGGGCGTGACCGGACCCCACGAACGCGGTGAAGGCGGCGTCGCCGTGCCAGCCGTCCACGATGGCGCCGGCGTCGATGGAGATGACGTCGCCGTCCTTGAGCACCACCTCGTCGGAGGGGATGCCGTGGACGACGACCTCGTTGACCGAGGTGCAGATGGTCGCCGGGAAACCGCCGTACCCCAGGAAGTTCGAGGTGGCCCCGTGCTCCGCGAGAACCTTGCGGGCGACCTGGTCCAGGTCCTTGGTGGTGGCACCCGGCACGGCCGCCTCGCTCGTGGCCGCGTGCACGGCGGCGACGACCAGCCCCGCCTCACGCATCTTGGCGATCTGCTCGGGGGTCTTGATCTGCACCATGACGGCTACGGGCCTTTCTGGACCGGAGAGAGTACGGACGCCATCCAGGGATGGACACCGTCAACGATAAGGTGCCGCCGCCACCGGCCCGTCCAGAGCCCCCGGGAGGCTGCACCTGAAGGGCCGCATGCCTCGGCCGCGGCTCCCGCCAGGGGAACCGCGGCCGGGAAGCGGCGGCAGGGACCGGTGACTACGCGTCGCCGGCCTTCGACCCGAGCGCCTCCATCGCGCGCTGGGTGACCTCCTCCACCTTGCCGAGCGCGGAGATCGTGACCACCAGGCCCTGGGCCTTGTAGTAGTCGATGATCGGCTCGGTCTGGGTGTGGTAGACCTCCAGGCGCTTGCGAACGGTGTCCTCGGAGTCGTCGTCGCGCTGGTAGAGCTCGCCGCCGCACAGGTCGCAGACGCCCTCCTTCTGCGACGGCTTGTACGACACATGGAAGACGTGCGAGGAGTCGTTGCGGCACACGCGGCGGCCCGCGATGCGCTTGACGACCTCGTCCTCCGGCACCTCGAGGTCCAGGACCCCGTCCAGCTTCATGCCCTCGGTCTGGAGCATGTCGTCCAGCGCCTCGGCCTGCTGCACATTGCGCGGGAAGCCGTCCAGCAGGAACCCGTCGGCCGCGTCGGACTGCTCCATGCGGTCCTTGGCCATCGCGATGGTGACCTCGTCCGGTACCAGATCGCCCCGGTCCATGTAGGACTTCGCGAGGGTGCCCAGTTCCGTCTCGTTGCTGATGTTGGCGCGGAACAGGTCGCCCGTGGAGATGTGCGGGACCGACAAGTTCGTGGCAAGGAACGCAGCCTGCGTTCCCTTGCCGGCACCGGGCGGTCCGACGAGGACGATTCGCATCAGCGGAGGAACCCTTCGTAATTGCGCTGCTGGAGCTGGCTCTCGATCTGCTTCACCGTCTCCAGGCCCACACCCACGATGATCAGGATGCTGGTGCCACCGAACGGGAAGTTCTGGCTTGCTCCGAAGCCCACCAACGCCATGGTCGGCACAAGAGCGATCAGACCCAGGTACAGCGAACCCGGCCAGGTGATCCGGTTGAGCACATACGAGAGGTACTCGGCGGTAGGCCTGCCGGCCCGGATGCCGGGAATAAAGCCACCATACTTCTTCATGTTGTCCGCGACTTCTTCGGGGTTGAAGGAGATGGCCACGTAGAAGAAGGCGAAGAACACGATCAGCAAGAAGTACAGGCTGATGTAAATCGGGTGATCACCCTTGGTGAGGTTCTGCTGGATCCAGGTCTTCCAGCCGGAATCTCCACCGGCGAACTGCGCGATCAACGCCGGGATGTACAGCAGTGACGAGGCGAAGATGACGGGGATCACACCCGCCTGGTTCACCTTCAGCGGGATGTAGGTGGACGTACCGCCGTAGGAACGGCGTCCGATCATCCGCTTGGCGTACTGGACGGGGATGCGCCGCTGCGCCTGCTCGACGAAGACCACCAGGGCGACCATGACCAGGCCGACCAGGATGACCGTGCCGAATTCGATCCAGCCGCCGGCCAGCGAGCCCTGCTTCTTGATGGCCCACAGCGCGGACGGGAAGGTGGCGGCGATCGAGATGAACATCAGGATGGACATGCCGTTGCCGATGCCGCGGTCGGTGATCAGCTCACCGAGCCACATGACGACGGCGGTACCGGCGGTCATCACGATGACCATCGTGATGGTGGTGAAGATCGACTGGTCGGGGACGATCGACGTCGCCACCGGGCATCCACTGAACAGCGCACCACTGCGGGCGGTGGCCACCAGGCCGGTGCCCTGGAGGATCGCCAGCGCCACCGTCAGATAACGGGTGTACTGGGTGATCTTCGCGGTGCCCGTCTGGCCCTCCTTCTTGAGGGCCTCGAGGCGCGGGATGACCACGGTCAGCAGCTGGAGAATGATGCTCGCCGTGATGTACGGCATGATGCCCAGCGCGAAGACCGTGATCTGCAGCAGGGCGCCGCCGCTGAACATGTTGACCAGGCCGAACAGGCCCTGGTTGCCCTTGGCCACGTCGATACAGGTCTGGACGCTCCTGTAATCGACGCCTGGGATCGGGATGTGGGTACCCATTCGGTACACCACGATGATGCCGAGCGTGAAGAGCAGCTTCTTGCGCAGGTCGGGCGTCTTGAACGCCCGGGCGAACGCGGTGAGCACGGTGCCTCCTGCGACCCCCGCGCGACTGCGTCAAGGGTGACGGTCTGAGATTCCGACTGAACAACGACATGCATAACGGTCAACTGCCGCCCCGAGTGCCCGTACCGCGGCACCCTGTGCAAGTTGGCAGTGGGGGCCACCTTACCGGCGGAACCGCCCCCCTTGGAACGACCAACCGGGGATACCCCAATTGTGGAGTATCCCCGGTCGGGATCGTTCAAGTCATCAAGACGTCCGAGAATGTCAGACGAGCTCGGTGACGGTACCGCCGGCGGCGGTGATCTTCTCCTTGGCGGAGCCGGAGACGGCATCGACCGTCACCTGCAGCGCCACGGAGATCTCGCCCTGGCCGAGGACCTTGACGAGGCTGTTCTTGCGAACGGCGCCCTTGGCCACCAGCGACTCGACGGTGACCTCGCCGCCCTCGGGGTAGAGCTCGGCCAGACGGTCGAGGTTCACGACCTGGAACTCGGTCTTGAACGGGTTCTTGAAGCCCTTCAGCTTCGGGAGGCGCATGTGCAGCGGCATCTGGCCGCCCTCGAAGCGCTCCGGAACCTGGTAACGGGCCTTGGTGCCCTTGGTACCACGACCGGCCGTCTTACCCTTGGACGCCTCACCACGACCGACACGGGTCTTGGCGGTCTTGGCACCCGGGGCGGGACGGAGGTTGTGGATCTTGAGCGGGTTCTGCTCCGCCATGATCAGTCGACCTCCTCGACCGTCACGAGGTGGCGGACGGTGTGCACCATGCCGCGGAACTCGGGGCGGTCCTCCTTGACGACCACGTCGCCGAGCCTCTTCAGGCCGAGCGAACGCAGGGTGTCACGGTGGTTCTGCTTGCTGCCGATGTACGACTTCGTCTGCGTGACCTTGAGCTGTGCCATCACGCACCAGCCCCGGCACGCGCACGAAGCAGAGCCGCGGGGGCGACGTCCTCGAGCGGCAGACCACGGCGGGCCGCGATCTCCTCGGGACGCTGCAGGCCCTTCAGGGCCTCCACGGTCGCGTGCACGATGTTGATCTGGTTGTCGGAGCCGAGCGACTTCGACAGCACATCGTGGATACCGGCGCACTCCAGCACGGCACGCACCGGGCCACCGGCGATAACACCGGTACCGGGCGACGCGGGCTTGAGCAGCACGACACCGGCAGCCTTCTCACCCTGGATCGGGTGCGGGATGGTGCCCTGGATCCGGGGGACCTTGAAGAAGTGCTTCTTGGCCTCCTCCACACCCTTGGCGATGGCGGCCGGCACCTCCTTGGCCTTGCCGTATCCGACACCCACGGTGCCGTCACCGTCGCCCACCACGACCAGCGCGGTGAAGCTGAAGCGACGACCACCCTTCACAACCTTGGCGACGCGGTTGATCGCGACGACGCGCTCAACGTACGCGGTCTTCTCGGCGGCAGCTGCGCCGCCGTCACGGCCCTTCCGGTCCCGCCGCTCGCCGCCACCGGCACCGCTGCCGCGGCGCTGGGGTCCAGCCATTGGATTTACCTCTCTCTTTTCCGCTAGCTACGCGACAACATTCCGTCGTCGCGACGGGCGGCTCAGAACTTGAGCCCGGCCTCGCGGGCGGCGTCCGCCAGGGCGGCGATGCGCCCGGCGTACTGGTTACCGCCACGGTCGAACACGACGGCCTCGACACCGGCGGCCTTGGCACGCTCGGCGACCAGGGCCCCGACCTGCTTGGCCTGCGCGGACTTGTCGCCCTCGCCACCACGGATCGAGGTGTCCAGGGTGGACGCGGACGCCAGGGTGTGACCCTTGAGGTCGTCGATCACCTGCGCCACGATGTGGCGGTTGGAGCGAGTCACGACCAGACGGGGACGCTCCGCCGTACCCGAGACCCGCTTGCGGATCCGGATGTGACGGCGCTTGATCGCGGCGCGCTTGTAGGCGTCGCCCTTGAGGATCTTCTGTCCGTATGCCATGGCTTACTTACCCGCCTTTCCGACCTTGCGGCGGATGACTTCGCCCTCGTACTTGACACCCTTGGCCTTGTACGGGTCGGGCTTGCGCAGCTTGCGGATGTTGGCCGCGACCTCGCCCACCTTCTGCTTGTCGATGCCCTCGACCTGGAAGCGGGTCGGGGTCTCGACCTTGAAGGTGATGCCCTCGGGCGCCTCGACGGTGATCGAGTGGCTGTAACCGAGCGCGAACTCCAGGTTGGAGCCCTTGGCGGTCACGCGGTAACCGACACCGCTGATTTCGAGCTTCTTCACGTAACCCTGGGTCACGCCGGTGATCATGTTCGCCACCAGCGTGCGGGACAGGCCGTGGAGAGCCCTGTTCTGACGCTCGTCGTTGGGACGGCTCACCTGGAGGGTGCCGTCCTCAGCCTTGACGATCTCGATCGGCGCGGCGACGGTGTGGGTCAGCTCGCCCTTGGGGCCCTTGACCGAGACCGTGCTGCCGTCGATGGTGACGTCCACGCCGGCGGGAACCGCGATGGGGAGCTTGCCGATGCGCGACATAGCTGTTTCCTCCGTTCCCTTCCGCTACCAGACGTAGGCGAGGACTTCCCCACCCACGCCCTTCTTGCCGGCCTGCTTGTCGGTGAGGAGCCCGTGCGACGTGGAGATGATCGCCACGCCCAGGCCGCCGAGCACCTTCGGCAGGTTGGTGGACTTCGCGTACACCCGGAGACCGGGCTTGGAGATCCGCTTGATGCCCGCGATGGAGCGCTCACGGTTGGGGCCGAACTTCAGCTCCAGGACGAGGTTCTTGCCGACCTCGGCGTCCTCGACCTTCCAGCCCGTGATGAAGCCCTCCTGCTGGAGGATCTCCGCGATGTGAGACTTGATCTTCGAGTGCGGCATGCCCACGGAGTCGTGGTACGCCGAGTTCGCGTTCCGCAGACGCGTGAGCATGTCTGCGATCGGATCAGTCATGGTCATGAATTGGCCTTCGGCCTCTCTCGCCGGGGTTTCCTGGTGCGCCATCCCTCTCCCCGATCCGAGACGGGACGGGTGCGGCGCGGTGGACCTACGGCGTAGTAAGCAAACATTAGCGGGCCAAGCCCGCAGTACGGGCGGCAGACGCCCAACCCCACCAGCCTACGGCATGCGGGGTGAGCGGTCTGCCGACCCTGTTGCTCACCGAGAGCCCGGTATCAACCCAAACGGGTTGTTACCAGGAGCTCTTGGTGACGCCCGGCAGCTCGCCGCGGTGAGCCATCTCACGGAGGCACACGCGGCACAGGCCGAACTTGCGGTACACGGAGTGCGGACGGCCGCAGCGCTGGCAGCGGGTGTACGCACGGACACCGAACTTGGGCTTACGGGCAGCCTTTGCGATCAGAGCCTTCTTCGCCATCTCGCTTACGCCTCCTTGAACGGGAAGCCGAGGTGACGAAGGAGCGCACGGCCCTCAGCGTCATTGGTCGCCGTGGTGACCACGGTGATGTCCATACCCCGGACGCGGTCGATCTTGTCCTGGTCGATCTCGTGGAACATGACCTGCTCCGTGAGACCGAAGGTGTAGTTGCCACGGCCGTCGAACTGCTTGGGGGACAGACCGCGGAAGTCGCGGATGCGCGGCAGCGCGAGCGACAGGGTGCGGTCCAGGAACTCCCACATGCGGTCGCCACGGAGCGTGACGTGGGCACCGATCGGCTGGCCCTCACGCAGCTTGAACTGCGCGATGGACTTGCGGGCCTTGGTGACGGCCGGCTTCTGACCGGTGATCGTGGTGAGGTCGCGGATGGCGCCCTCGATCAGCTTGGAGTCGCGGGCGGCGTCGCCCACACCCATGTTGACCACGATCTTGACGAGGCCGGGAACCTGCATGACGTTCTCGTACTTGAACTCGTCACGCAGCTTGCCCGCGATCTCCTCGCGGTACTTCTGCTTCAGACGCGGAGTGGTGGTGGTAGCCATCAGATGTCCTCACCCGTCCGCTTGGCAACGCGGATCTTGTTGCCGTTCTCGTCGAAGCGGTAGCCGACACGGGTCACGACCTTGTTGCCGTCCTTCTCCACGACCAGCTGAACGTTGGACACGTGGATGGGGGCCTCGGTGGTGACGATGCCGCCGGCCTGCGAGCCGCGGGCCGTCGGACCGGCCTTGGTGTGCTTCTTGACCCGGTTGACACCCTCGACCAGGACACGCTCGTCGCGCGGGTAAGCGGCAATGACCTTGCCCTGCTTGCCCTTGTCCTTACCGGTGATGACCTGGACCAGGTCGCCCTTCTTGATCTTCATGCTTACAGCACCTCCGGCGCGAGCGAGATGATCTTCATGAACTTCTTCTCGCGCAGCTCACGGCCGACCGGGCCGAAGATACGGGTGCCGCGAGGGTCGCCGTCGTTCTTCAGAATGACGGCGGCGTTCTCGTCGAAGCGGATGTACGAGCCGTCCGGACGGCGGCGCTCCTTGACGGTGCGAACGATGACCGCCTTGACGACGTCACCCTTCTTCACGTTGCCACCGGGGATCGCGTCCTTGACGGTGGCGACGATGACGTCACCGATGCCCGCGTAGCGGCGACCGGAGCCACCGAGCACACGGATGCAAAGAATCTCCTTCGCACCCGTGTTGTCGGCGACACGCAGTCGCGACTCCTGCTGGATCACGTCTATCTCCTGATCGTCTGCCGGTTCCCTCCGAACGGTGGTCCGGAGAGCCTGGCGGAACTGTCCTGCGGGTCGCTCCCGCAGGAATTTACGTAACGGGCCGACTCCCGCCGGGGTCCGTCCGTTGTACGGACCCCGTCGGGGCGGCGGCCTGGCCCCGCGGACTGACCGCGGGGATTCGGTCCGGTGAAGCCCTCGCCGGGGACAACCGCCCGGACCTCAGGTCCGGGCGGGGTTCCGCCCCACCGGCCCTGAGGCCTGGGGGCGAAGTCTCCGACGGCGGCAGCGGGGGCAGGGCCCCTGCTGGATTACTTCGCCTTCTCGAGGATCTCGATGACGCGCCAGTGCTTGGTGGCGGACAGCTTCCGGGTCTCCATGAGGAGGACGCGGTCACCGATGCCGGCAGCGTTCTGCTCGTCGTGCGCCTTGAGCTTGTTGGTACGGCGGATGACCTTGCCGTACAGCGCGTGCTTCACGCGGTCCTCGACGGCGACGACGACGGTCTTGTCCATCTTGTCGCTGACGACCAGACCCTCACGGGTCTTCCGTGCGTTGCGCTCGGTCTGCTCAGTCACGTTCTTCTCGCTCATCAGGCGCTCTCCACCGTTTCGATGCCCAGCTCACGCTCGCGCATCAGGGTGTAGATCCGCGCGATGTCCTTGCGGACCGCCTTCAGACGGCCGTGGTTCTCCAGCTGGCCCGTCGCCGCCTGGAAGCGGAGGTTGAACAGCTCTTCCTTGGCCTCGCGGAGCTTGCCCAGAAGCTCCTCGTTGCCCAGTTCGCGCAGCTCGGACGCCTTGGTACCGGCCGACATCACGCTTCACCTGCCTCGCGCTTGACGATCCGGCACTTCATCGGCAGCTTGTGGGCCGCACGGGTCAGCGCCTCACGGGCGATCTTCTCGTTCGGGTAGGACAGCTCGAACATCACCCGACCGGGCTTGACGTTCGCGATCCACCACTCCGGGGAACCCTTACCGGAACCCATGCGGGTCTCGGCGGGCTTCTTGGTCAGCGGGCGGTCCGGGTAGATGTTGATCCAGACCTTGCCGCCACGCTTGATGTGACGGGTCATGGCGATACGAGCCGCTTCGATCTGGCGGTTCGTGACGTAGGCCGGGGTCACCGCCTGGATGCCGTACTCGCCGAACGCAACCTGCGTGCCACCCTTGGCCATACCATCGCGCTTCGGGTGGTGCTGCTTGCGGTGCTTGACCCTACGGGGGATCAGCATGTCGGTCAGGCCTCCGTTCCGGTGCTCTCAGCCGGAGCGGCAGCGGGAGCCTCGGCCTTGGGGGCCTCGGCAGCCGGAGCCTGCTGCGGCTTGCGACCGCGCCGCTCGCCACCACGGCCACCACGGGCCGGGCGGTCGGCGCCACCACGGGCCGGGCGGTTGCCGGCGCGGGCAGCGGCGTTCTCAGCGCGGACCTCGGCGATGTTCTTGACGTCGCCCTTGTAGATCCAGACCTTCACACCGATGCGGCCGAAGGTCGTCTTGGCCTCGAAGAAGCCGTAGTCCACGTTCGCGCGGAGGGTGTGCAGGGGCACACGGCCCTCGCGGTAGAACTCCGAGCGGGACATCTCGGCGCCGCCGAGGCGGCCACCGCACTGGATCTTGATGCCCTTGGCGCCCGCCTTCATGGCCGACTGCATGCTCTTACGCATGGCGCGGCGGAAGGAGACGCGGGAGGAGAGCTGCTCGGCCACGGCCTGGGCCACGAGCTGAGCATCGGTCTCGGGGTTCTTGACCTCGAGGATGTTCAGCTGGACCTGCTTGCCCGTCAGCTTCTCCAGGTCGCCGCGGATACGGTCGGCCTCGGCGCCACGGCGGCCGATGACGATGCCCGGACGCGCGGTGTGGATGTCGACGCGGACGCGGTCACGGGTGCGCTCGATCTCCACCTTGGAGATGCCGGCGCGCTCCATGCCGGACGTCATCATCCGACGGATGGCGACGTCTTCCTTGACGTAGTCCTTGTACAGCTTGTCGGCGTACCAGCGCGACTTGAAGTCGGTGGTGACACCGAGCCGGAACCCGTGCGGGTTTACCTTCTGGCCCATTACCGGGTTCCTTCCTTGCTGCTGACGACCACGGTGATGTGGCTGGTCCGCTTGCGGATCCGGTAGGCGCGGCCCTGGGCACGCGGACGGAACCGCTTCAGGGTCGGGCCCTCGTCGACGTACGCCTCGGAGATGTAGAGGCTGTCGGCGTCGGTGTGGTCGTAGTTGTGCGCGGCGTTGGCGATGGCGCTGTCCAGCACCTTGCCGACCGGCACGCTCGCGGCCTGCGGGGCGAAACGCAGGACCGCCTGAGCCTCCGTGGCGTCCATGCCACGGATGAGGTCCACCACACGGCGGGCCTTCATGGGCGTGACGCGGATGTACCGCGCCTGGGCCCTGGCTTCCATGGTTGTCCCTTCAGTGTTTGTCATAGTCATTCCACCCCGCTACTAGCGGCGCTTCGACTTCCGGTCGTCCTTGACGTGACCCCGGAAGGTGCGGGTCGGCGAGAACTCGCCGAGCTTGTGGCCGACCATCGACTCGGTGACAAACACCGGAATGTGGGTCTTGCCGTTGTGCACCGCGATCGTGTGGCCCAGCATGGCCGGGACGATCATCGAGCGACGGGACCAGGTCTTGATGACGTTCTTGGTGCCGGCTTCGTTCTGGACATCCACCTTCTTGATCAGGTGGTCGTCGACGAAGGGCCCCTTCTTCAAGCTACGAGGCATCTCAACCCGTCCTTAGCGCTTCTTGTTCGTCTTGCGGCGGCGGACGATGTACTTGTTGCTCGCCTTCTTGGGAGACCGGGTGCGGCCTTCCTTCTTGCCCCACGGGGACACCGGGTGGCGACCACCGGAGGTACGACCCTCACCACCACCGTGCGGGTGGTCGACAGGGTTCATGACCACACCACGCACGCTCGGGCGAACGCCCAGCCAGCGCTTGCGGCCGGCCTTGCCCCAGTTGATGTTCGACTGCTCGGCGTTGCCGACCTCGCCGACGGTGGCGCGGCAGCGGACGTCGACCAGGCGGATCTCACCGGACGGCATGCGGAGGTGGGCGTAGGCGCCCTCCTTCGCGAGCAGCTGCACGGAGGTACCGGCGGAACGGGCGAACTTGGCACCGCCACCGGGACGGAGCTCGATCGCGTGGATCGTGGTACCGACCGGGATGTTGCGGAGGGCCAGGTTGTTGCCCGGCTTGATGTCGGCCCCGGGGCCGTTCTCGACGCGGTCGCCCTGCGTCAGGCCGCGCGGCGCGAGGATGTAGCGCTTCTCGCCGTCGGCGTAGTGCAGCAGCGCGATGCGCGCGGTGCGGTTGGGGTCGTACTCGATGTGCGCGACCTTCGCCGGCACGCCGTCCTTGTCGTGACGACGGAAGTCGATCACGCGGTAGGCGCGCTTGTGTCCGCCACCCTGGTGGCGAACGGTCACACGACCGGCGTTGTTACGGCCGCCCTTGCTGTGCAGCGGGCGGACCAGCGACTTCTCCGGCGTGGACCGCGTGACCTCGACGAAGTCGGCGACGCTGGCGCCACGACGGCCAGGAGTCGTCGGCTTGTACTTGCGGATACCCATTGTCTCTCAGTCCTCGGAAGATTCCGATTATCTGGACGATCCAGACCTCCGTCAGGAGGTCGGACCGCCGAAGATGTCGATACGGTCGCCCTCGGCGAGGGTCACGATCGCGCGCTTGGTGGCGGCACGCTGGCCGAAGCCCGTACGGGTCCGCTTGCGCTTGCCCTGACGGTTGATCGTGTTCACGCCGGTGACCTTGACCTCGAAGACCGCCTGGACGGCTTCCTTGATCTGGGTCTTGTTGGCACGCGGGTCGACGACGAACGTGTACTTGTTCTCGTCGAGGAGCGCGTAGCTCTTCTCCGACACGACCGGCTTGATCAGGACGTCACGGGGGTCCGTGTACGCCTTGCTCGCCGGGGTGATGACGGTGTTCTTGCCCTCGGTGGCGTGGCGGCGCGCCTTGGCGACGCGCGCGGCCTTGGCGGCCTTGGCGGCCTTCGAGGCAATGGCGGGATGACGGATAGCCATCAGGCCTCGCTCCCTTCGGTGTCGTTGCTCCGCGCAGCAGAAGGCGCGCCGGACACGAAGGACTCGAAAGCGGCCTGGGTGAAGACCACGTCGTCCGAGACGATCACGTCGTACGTGTTCAGCTGGCCCGGCTCCAGGATGTGGACCTGGGGCAGGTTGCGAGCGGACAGCAGGGCCTTCTCGTTCTCGCGCTCGACGACCAGGAGCACGTTCTTGCGCTCGCTGATCTTGCCGAGGAGAGCCTTGGCGGCCTTGGTGGAGATGTCCGACTCCACCACGTCGGTGACGACGTGGATGCGGTTGCTGCGGGCCCGGTCGGTGAGGGCGTGGCGCAGGGCCGCGGCCTTCATCTTCTTCGGGGTCCGCTGCGAGTAGTCACGCGGCTGCGGGCCGTGGACGACGCCACCGCCGGCGAACTGCGGCGCGCGGGTCGAACCCTGACGGGCGCGACCGGTGCCCTTCTGGCGGTACGGCTTCCTGCCGCCGCCACGGACCTCGGCACGGGTCTTCGTCTTGTGCGTGCCCTGGCGGGCAGCGGCCAGCTGTGCGACGACGACCTGGTGGATCAGCGGAACGCTGACCTTCTCAACGCCGAAGATCTCCGCGGGGAGCTCGACGGAACCGGCCTTCTCGCCCGCCGGCGAAAGGATGTCAACAGTGCTCATCGGTTACCTCAGGCCCCCTTGGCCGCGGTGCGGACCAGGACGAGGCCGCCGTTCGGACCAGGAACCGCGCCCTTGATGAGCAGCAGACCCTTCTCCGCGTCAACGGCGTGGACGGTCAGGTTCTGGGTGGTGACCCGCTCGTGGCCCATGCGACCCGCCATGCGGACGCCCTTGAACACACGGCCCGGGGTGGCGCAGCCACCGATCGAGCCGGGAGAGCGGTGCTTGCGCTGGACACCGTGTCCGGCGCCGAGGCCCTTGAAGTTGTGACGCTTCATGACACCGGCGAAGCCCTTGCCCTTGCTCTTGCCGGTGACGTCGACCTTCACGCCGGCCTCGAACACCTCGGCGGTGATCTCCTGGCCGAGGGTGTACTCGGCGGCGTCCGCCGTGCGGATCTCGACGAGGTGACGGCGCGGGGTGACGTCGGCCTTGGCGAAGTGGCCCTTGAGGGGCTTGTTCACCTTGCGGGGGTCGATCTCGCCGAAGGCGATCTGGACCGACTCGTAGCCGTCGGCGTCGTTCGTACGAACCTGGGTCACGACGTTGGGGCCGGCCTTGACGACGGTCACGGGGACGACACGGTTGTTCTCGTCCCAGACCTGCGTCATGCCGAGCTTCTCGCCCAGGATGCCCTTGATCTGCTTAGCCATTCTCAGATCACCGGCCTCAGAGCTTGATCTCGATGTCGACACCGGCCGGGAGGTCGAGTCGCATCAGGGAGTCAACGGTCTTGGGCGTCGGGTCGAGAATGTCGATCAGACGCTTGTGGGTACGCATCTCGAAGTGCTCGCGCGAGTCCTTGTACTTGTGCGGCGACTTGATGACGCAGTACACGTTCTTCTCAGTGGGCAGCGGCACCGGGCCCGCGACCGACGCACCAGTACGGGTCACCGTCTCGACGATCTTCTTCGCCGAGGAGTCGATGACCTCGTGGTCGTAGGCCTTGAGCCGGATGCGGATCTTCTGTCCCGCCATGGCTACTTCGTAGTCCTGTCTCTCATTTACGCTCTGGAACCCGGCGGGTTTGCGCCCTCGTCTCCGACCCCCGCGGTCGGGTGTGTCGCGCTCCCGCCGACATGAATGTCCCTTGTTCGAACATCCCTGCGGGGGAACACGGCCCTTCCGGAACCGCGAGACCGGGGGCGAGGACCCACCGGGTGCCTGGCCGACGTCGCACCCACGCTTCCCGGAAGATTCCCGTACGTCCGCCCCAGCGCTGCCGTCAGGCAGTTAGGGCGACGAGTACTGTGGGACTCGCTTCCAGTCCTCCCGGCGGGAGGCGCGCGGCATCAACACTCGACCGAGCAACTCCGACAGTCTGCCACAGTGAACGGCCCCCTGGCCAATCGAGCGGAAGAGGGTACCCCGGGGGCGACGATGGTCAAACGCGGTCGGCCATCCGTGTCGTCCGGAAGCCGGCGGGTACGTCGATCATCGCGCTGGGGTTCGGGCGCCGAAAACGCCGACGCGCATTCTGGGGGGGGGAACCATGACAGCAGCCGATGCGGAATGCGGGTCCCCTCTACGCCCGTGCTCGACCGCCGCGACGCCTGGCACACGGCCTGCCGCCGCCTGCTGAAGTCCCGTCCCGGCCCACTGCTCGTACCCACTCTCGCCATCGCTGAGTTGCTCAGGACTTCACGGAGGGCCTGTTCCCGGTCGAGTTCGTGCCGTCATTCACACTGCCGGGACGCCGAGTCGGGACGGGGTCTGCTGCCGGTGGACGCGCTCGCCGACGGCTGGGGCGTGCCCGAGGACCGGTTCTCCCGCAAGTGCGTATGGGCAGAACTGCGCCGCCCAGGTACGGAACCACCCCCACGGGCTGGAATCAGCACGCCTCGAAGGGCTTCAAGGCCAGAACCTCATGAATGTCGAGGAATCTGCATTCACCGGTCTCGCCGTGCACCGAAATACAGTTGGGTCCGTAATTGAAGTATTTATGGTCCCGGGTCTCGATGTACTTCACGGAATTGAAGCCGAAATAGAAGAACTCGCCCATTTTTGTCACGAATTCCCCGTCACCGTAAAGCGCGACCTGATCGCTCCACTCTCCGTACTTCTTACGCAGAGCCTCCGATGCGAGCCGCTCCGCCTGGTCCATCGTGTACATCAGTTGGTCCTCATCAACTTGAATGTCCTGTATAGCATAGGGTCGACGAATCCGGTCTGCACATCAGAGAAAAGAACGCGACCCTGATGGTTCACGATATTGAACACGTGACCCGCCATGCCCCCTTCGGGCCGTGCAGCCACCAGGCCCCGAGACCCGTGGCCGGAATTCCGGATATCGTCGACCATATCCCAGAATCCGGTGTCCTTGAAACTCCGGCCGTACGCGCTCTCTAGCCGTTCGAGGGATTGGAGCGGAATGTCACCGGGGACTGCCTTGACACCCTCTCCAGCAAGGTACCGGTCGAACGCCTCGCTCACATAGGTGCAGTTACTCATCCCTCCCTCCGGATTGAAGTCCTTCACCAAATGGGAAAGATCTGGCGTCTCGTACGGCTTGGGCGGGGGCAGGTTCTTCTGCGGCGCGAGGCCGAGGGGATCACAGGCCACCGACGGCCGATCCACATAAGTGGCGGGATTGGCTGCCGGAGCCAGCCCGAGGGGGTCGAGACTGACGTACCGTCCCACTTCGGGGTCGTAATACCGCAGGTAGTTGTAGTGCAGGCCCGTTTCGGTGTCGAAATACTGCCCCGGGAAACGCAGCGGTGTGTAGGCATGGCTCCGCACCGACCACGACCGTTTTCCCCAGTTCGTGGCACGGGACCGCCAGGCGATCTCTCCGGACTCGTCGATCAGCTCACAAGGGGATCCCGAGAGATCAGCCACGATGGCAAAGAACCGGGCGTCCACCTCTTCCTGTGAGGTCACGGCCATGGTTCTGCGTTCGCTCTGCGCAACCGCTTCGGCACCGTCGAGATGCCACGTCAGGGTCACCGAGTCGGCCGAGGAACCCCAGCTCGTCGTCTGTTCGCACAGCGAGACGCCGTCCCAGCTGAAGTCCACCCGTTCCAGTACGTCCACACCGTTGTCGGCGGTGCGCTGTTTGCTCACGCGTCGCCCGAGAGCGTCGTACGTGTATCGCCATACCGTGCCGTCCGGGGTGACAACCTGGGTGAGCCGGTCCTCCGCGTCCCAGTCGTAGCGCCATGTATCCGGTTTTCGGGAGAGCCGGACCTTCTGACGAAGCACAACACGTCCTGCGGCGTCGTACTCGTAGCGGATCCGGCCGGCGCGCAGCAGATCGGCACCCTGGTAGACACGCTCCCCGCATCCGTCGTCTCCGATGCTGCGCGCAGGCCAGTCAGCCGACACCTGGTTGCCGAGCGCGTCGTAGGTGTAGGCCTCCGCCCATCCCTCTCCGCTGACCTGTGTGGTCCTGCCCGTCAGGTCCAGGTCGAACAGCTGAACACCATTCAGTTGATCGTGGACCTTGGTCAGGCTGCCGTCACCGCGGTACTCGTAGGCGCGCGTCTGGATACGTCCGAGAGGGCCGTCCACCGCCTGGGACGCCAGGCGGCCCATCGCGTCGAACGAGCGGGACATGCTCAGGGACCCGGCGAACCTGCGACTGACTTCGCGCCCGACCTGGTCATACTCCAGCGTGACGACACGCCCGTCCGCCACGAGCCGACAGGGCCGCCCCGTGGCATCGAACTGCCAGGCGGTCTCAGCGCCCGACGGCGTCCGGCGTCCCTCCAGTCTGCCGAACTCGTCGTACCGGTACGCCACCTCCCGGTCGTTCACGCGCTCGCTGACCAGCCGTCCGTGCCGGTCACGAAGCAGGCTCAGGTCCGCATGGGCGTTACTGGCCCAAGCGATCCGGTCGGTGAAGTCGTAGTCGTACGTCATCACCTCGCCGTCGGCGGTCTTGCGAACGACCTGACCGAGTTCGTTGTGCTCGAAGGTGACGATCTGTCCCAGTGCGTTCGTGCGGGAGATCAGCTCACCGGCCGCGCTGTAGGAGTACCTGGTGACCCGGCCGCCGAAGTCGGTTTCCGAGGCCGGCCGCCCGACCAGGTCGTACTCGTAGGTCCACGTCAGCCCATGGGGGTTGGTCACCGTGGTCAGGCGGAGTTCGTTGTCGTACTGGAACTCGTACCGTGAGCCGTCGGGTTCGACGCGAGCCGTCAGTAGATCGAACGGGGCGTATTCGAAACGGGTGACGCCGCCGATGGCGTTCGTGTGAGTGAGACAGTTCCCCTCACCGTCGTACGTCCACGTCTCCTCCGTTCCGTCCGGGTTCAGCCGACGCTTGATCTTGCCCTCGACGGTCCATTCGAGCCGACCGGTCGTGCCCAGCGGGTCGGTCATGGATATGACCCGCCCGAGCGCGTCCCGCCGGTAGCGCATGACGCCGCCCTGGTGATCACGCATCTCCAGGGGCAGGCCGGCCGTGTCACACCGTATTTCGGTCGCCCGGCCGTACTGATCACGCAGTGCTGACGGACGTCCGCGAGCGTCGTAGGAGAAGAAGGTCGCACCGCCCGCCGAATCGGTCACCGACGTCTGGTTCCCGCGGTCGTCGAACTCCTGGCGGACCACGCTCCCGTCGGGACGCACCACCCGGATGAGCAGGCCACGGTCGTCGTAGGAGAACGCGGTGCGTCGGCCGTCCGGGCGGACGATCTCCGTCGGGTTCCCCATGTCGTCGTATCGGTAGGACGTCGTACGGCCGACGGCATCGGTCTCGGACAGCAGATGGTTGAACCGGTCGCGGGTGAAGCGCCTGGTGCTCCCCGCGGGGTCGACGATGGCGACGATCTGGTGGAGATCGTTGACGAAGTACTGACGTACCGCACCGTCCCCGTTGACTGCCGTCGTGGTGTGCAGTCCGGTTTCCGGGTCTTTCTCGTCGTAGGAAAGCCGGAGGCTCATGTGGCCCTGGGCGCCGCCTTGTGCGATGCATCGGTTTCTGTCGTCGTACGCGTACTCGTACGCATGCCCGTTGGTGTCCGTCCACGACGTGACGCGCAGCGCCTCGTCGTAGGCGAACCTGAGCGGCTTCCCGGACGAATTGCCGACTTCGGTCAGGTTCCCCTGGGCATAGCCGTAACGGACCAACGCGAGGTCGGAACCGCCGTCCCCCCCCGCCGACCAGGTGCACGCCGGTGACCAGCCCCTCGGCGCTGTCAATCCGCAGGCGGTACCCGGCGCTGTGGGCGATGTTCGAGGGAACTCCCGCCTCGTCGTACTCGAAGGTGATCCAGTTGCCGTTGCGGTCGTCGATCTGCTCCAGGACCGCCTGGTCGTCGCCCCGGTCGGCGAAGTGCCAGGTGTGGCGTGTCTGGGGGTCCGTGATCGTGTAGCCGCCGTCCACACGGTCCAGGGGACGCCGCGGACCGTGGCTGGGTAGGGTCGGCACACCGGGTGCCGGGTGAGGGTAGGCCAGGAGCAGGCCGTCCTCGGTGACGAAGACGACGCCTTCCGCGTCGATCTCCAGACGCTGGTCGAGTGTGGAGGACCAGGACGGCCCGAAACAGCGGCCGAGGTGGTAGCCGGACTCCACTCGCCGAGTCAGGGCCAAAGGCAGCACACCGGGAAGGACGGCATCCGTCTGCGGCAAGTACATCGTGCCGGTGGCGAGGTCAATCGGGTCGGTGCCCTCGCTGTGCTTACCCTCGGATCGGGAGTTTTCCGCCGGATCCCCGTTCACCTTCTCCCGAGCCGTCTTCCCGGCCGCTTTCTCGCCCTCACCCTCGACCGCGCTGCGCGCGGTCTTGCGCAGGCCCTGTTCCGCGGCTCCCTCCGCGCCCTCTTTCAGCGCGAGTCGTAGGCCGCCGCGGGCGAGTCCGGCGCCCTTGGTGCCGATGAGTTCGGGGATGAGGCGGCCGACGAACTCGGAGGGGTCCTTCTTGAAGCCGTCCACGGCGGCCTGGACGACGCGTTCGGGGTGGGAGGCGGTGGAGACGAGGCCGGAGAGCGTCATGCTGACGTTCTGCAGGTAATCGGCCGGGTGGGTGAGGTTGTAGGGGTCCGTGGGGTTCAGGCCACGGGCGAAGTTCAGCAGACCTGCGGTGCCCTTGAGGGCACCGCCGACGACGTGGGTGAGTTCGAGGTTGACGGCCTGGTAGCCGTCGACGAGGTCATGGCTGAGGCGTTCCAGGGGCGGGGGCTCGGCGGGGGCGTGTGCGAGGGCGGCCTTGACCTTGCTCTGGGCCTCGGAGGCGGCGGTGTTGCGCTGTTTGCGCGCCTCGGCCAGCTTTTGAACGGCGGATCGGATGTCGACCTTGCCGGGGTCCTGGAACGGCTCCGGCTTGGGACCGGGGTCCTGGTTCGCCTTGACTTTGGCGTTGTAGGCATCGACCTTCTTGTTGTACGCGTCGGCCGCGTCCTTGGACGCCTTCACGCCCTTGTTGTAGAGCTCGACGGCTTCCTCGGCCTGGCCTTGCGCCCAGGTGACGGATTCCGCGTACGACTCCAGCGCCCCGGCCGCCGTGTGGCACGCATCGGCTGCCTGTGCCCACTTGGTGGGGTGCACTCCGAACTTCTTGCGGAAGGTGTCGCCGGCCTCGCCTTTCCAGCCGGAGGAATCGACCTTCCTCATCCCCTGGTGGACCTTGTCGAAGGCGCCGTGGAAGTCCCGCAGATGCTTGGCGCTCTCGCGGATCTTTCCCGGATCGCCGTGGACGAGGTCTTTCGCCTCGTCGGTCTGGCCGAGTTGTTTCTCGCCCGGAGTGGCGCCCAGATCGGAGGCGATGCCGTCGCCCCAGTCCTCCACGCCATGGGCCCAGTCGTGCAGCCCGACGTAGTCCAGGCCCTCACCCAGCTTGTCCGTGGTCCAGTCGATGCCCTGGCCGAGCTTCTTCTTGCCCTCGTCCCAGAGGTGCTCGCCCTCGCCCAGCAGCGAGTTGGTCAGGTCTCCCAGTCCCATCAGCCCTGACCGTCCTGCTGCCCGGCCGTCTTGGCGCGTTCCTCGGGGGAGGGGCCGAAGGTGTCGTCCAGGAACTGGTTGTACTCCTTGTCGGAGACACCGAACGCGCCGTGCAGGTTCTCCGGGTTGAGGCCCAGCGGTCCGACGGTGTGCGAGGTCATCACGTCCCGGCCGGCGTCCTTCCAGCCCTGCTCACTGTTGGCCAGCGCCCTGTCGAACGACTCCTTGCTGTAGTCCACCCCGCCGAACGCACCGGACTTCGCGATGTCGCCCCACCCCATGCCCTCCACGTCCTCCTCGGACGCATACGGATTACCGATCGCCGAGTTCGCGACGACCTTGAAACTGCCCTCGACGTAGTGCTCGGTCTCGTAGAGCGTGCCCGCCGACAGACCCGTCTTCACAGCGAAGGCGTTACCCTCGTTGATCAGTGACCGCACACCCCACTCCCAGCGCTCGCAGAACGCCGTGAACTCCCCCGTCAGCCCCTCATGGCCCAGCTCAAGCCCTGACAACGCGATCTCACCGAAACCACGCCCGGCGCCGGCCTCGCCGACCATGCCGAGTTCCTCCAGCTCGCCCAGCGCCTCGGTCAGACCCTTGGCGACCAGACCGAGCCCCTCCGTGGACAGGTCCTTGCCACCATCAGTCACGCCGTTCCCCCCGTTCGTCCGTCCGCGTTCACGTCGAAGTCCACCGCCACCGCATCCGGCACGATCCCGCACACCGGCGGGAACACCATGCCGTCCTCCCCGTCCGCGCAGTCCAAGGCCACCCCGCACGGCACCCCGGCCGCGGGCACGGCCACATCCAGCAGACGCGCGCCAAGAATCGTCTGATACGTCCACTCACGGCTCGACTCACCACGTACGACGGCATAACGCGCCAGCGCCTGCTCATCGGAGAAAGCCAGGATGAAGCGGATACCGCCCAAGTCGACGGTCAACAGACCGCGTTCGGAGTCCGGGCCCGGCCCGTCACCCAACGGCACCAGCACCGCGGTACGACGGAACTCGCCGAGGAGCGCAGCGAACTCACGCCTGCGCACCGCCGCTTCGGAAGACGAGGATGCGGGTGATGGAACCGGCTCCTGAACGGACGACTGTTCACCCTGCCTCGTGCCCGTCTCCCGGTACTCCCGCGAAGACGTCATCACGGCCGGGGTATCCATCATCTCCGCGTAGTCCGCGAGTCGCGAACGTGGAATCCCCTGCGGCCCGTCGACCGCACCCCCGTGCTCAGCCATACGTCACATCATCACAACTCCACACGGCAAATTGCAAAGGCAACGGGGCGAGTCGCTGATACTTGGTCAGTTCTGCAAACAGGCGGCAGACGGTGGTCACGGCTGTCAGTAAGCGCTGTCGAGCCTGCCATGGTTCCAGAACACGCCTCCAAGGGATGCCAGCAGACAAGGCCGAGGCGCAGCGGCAGGGCCCAGTAGCGCGGCATGGACGCGGACGACACGGACCCGTCAGCCAAATAGTGCTCACCACGGGCGAGAGCGACCCGCGATGCAAGGGCCCGCCGCTCGACCCGTTCCAGCAGGACCGCGCCTGCCGCAGCGAACTGCGCCAGTGGTCGGCGCTGCTCGGCATCCTGGCCCTGTCACTCATCGTCACGGTGGTCGCCGCGACCACCGCCGTCTACGCCAAGCTGCTCTCCCGGCTCGCCCGCACGCCCGGCCGGGACGGCAGCAGCGCCCTCTGACCGGCGGCGCGATCAGCCCTCGGACACATACGGGACGAACGCCGCCCATGCGCCCGGGGCGAACGCGAGCCGGGGGCCGGCGATGTCCTTGGAGTCTCGGACGTGGACGGTGCCGGGGCCAGTGGCCATCTCGACGCACGACTCACCATCGGTGCCGTCGCTGTAGCTGCTCTTGAACCACGCCGGCTCGGCGGCGTCACCGGCAGCAGTCTTACGGATCATGTTTCCCCCAGCAGTAGGTGCTCGATGAAGGCCAGCGAATCCCGGGGCGTGAGAGCCTGCGCCCGGATGGTGCCGTAGCGCAGTTCAAGGATGCGCAGGAGCTTTGGTTCGGAGGTCGGCCGGCCGTTGAACGCGCCGTCGGAACGCCCCACTGCCGTGCCATCCGCGAACTTCAGCACCTCAATCTTGCCGTCCACCCCGGGGTGAGCATCGGTCTTCGTCGGCATTACCTGAAGTGTGATGTTGCGCAACTGCCCTACCTCCAGCAGGCGTTCAAGCTGCCCACGCCACACCATTGTGCCGCCGACCTCCCGTAGCAGCGTCGCCTCCTCCAGCACGAAACTGACAGAAGGAGCCGGATCGCGTTCGAAGATCGCCCCCCGAGCCGTCCGAGCGGCCACCATGCGCTCCACATCATCTGGCGAGTACGGCGGCTGCGCAGCGTGGAAGAGCGCCCGCGCATGTTCCGGTGTCTGCAGCAACCCACTGATGCTGTTGCACACGTACACCCCGATCTCGACCGCCTGCGCCTCCAGCTTCGCGATGTCCCGAACCTTCTTCGGGTATCGGACCCTCTTCACGTCCTCCCATGTCGCCGCGACGAGCCCACCCGCGTCCAACAGTTCATCGGCCCTGATCAGATAATCCTGCCGAGGAATCCGCTTCCCGCCCTCGACCTTGTAGACCAGGTCCTCCCCGTACCCGACGGCCTTTCCGAACTCGGCGGCCCGCAGTCCCGCCGCCTCACGCCGCAGCTTCAGTTGCCGCCCCACCGTGGTGATGACCGCCACGCCCCACTCGTCGTCCGGGTCCACCTCCCACCCCGGTTCATCCGCCTCGCTCCTGAGCCGTACCGCCTCGCCGTCCACCGACATGCCGCGCCCCTCCGTAGTCCCGCGTCGTACCGCGACGCCTTACCCGTGGCAACGGTGCCGACAGCCCGGACAGCACCGGACAGCTCGCCGACAGTCACGGTACGCAACCACTCAGTCACTCCTCACGGTAGATGCGGTCGGCCACGCTCAGTGATGTGAATCAGGAAATCGCCGAGCCCATGGCCCCACCAGCGACCACGCTCCCCCACTTCACCGTGCTGCTGTCCTCCACGCGGCGCGGGGCCCGCCTCGCACGCCTGCTCGCGGAGGCGCAGCTCCGCCGCTGGGGGCTGCCCACGAAGCCCGCGGACCTCCTCGTGGCCGAGCTGGCGGCCAACGCCGTCACACACGGTCGTGTCCCCGGGCGGGACTTCCGGCTGACGCTCTACGTGATCGGCGGCACCCTCCGTATCGAGGTCACCGACACCCGCGGTGACCGGCTCCCAGCACTCCAACGTCCCAGCGGGGACGACGAGTCGGGACGGGGCCTGCTCCTCGTGGACGCGCTTGCCGACCGCTGGGGCGTGGCCGAGGACCGATTCCCGCGCAAGCGGGTCTGGGCCGAGCTGCGCTGTGCGTCGCCGGCACCCGGCCCCACGGATTCCGGCGCCCCCGACTCCCCTGCTCTCAGCGCGAACGACCGCACACATGCAGCGGCCCCCGGCCGGGAGTAGAGATCCCGATCGAGGGCCTGGCCACCGAGCAAGTAGGGCTTCCCGACGGGTGCCCAGAACCCTGACGCGCCCCCGCCCTCAGCCCCTGTCCGGGGGCGGCGAGAACGGGGGCCGAGGATCAGAGGTACGGCGGCGGGATCAGATCACGCCCTGCTCCAGCATCGCGTCGGCGACGCGTTCGAAGCCGGCGATATTGGCGCCGGTGACATAGTCGCCGGAGGCGCCGTAGCGCTCGGCGGTCTCGTGGCAGGTGGCGTGGATGCCGTTCATGATGTGGGTCAGCTCCTCCTCCACCCGCGCGCGGGGCCAGACGGTGCGGGCGTGGTTCTGGCTCATCTCCAGGGCGCTGACCGCGACGCCGCCCGCGTTGGCCGCCTTGCCGGGGCCGAAGGCGACGCCCGCCTGCCGGAGGAGGTGGACCGCCTCCGGGGTGGCGGGCATGTTGGCGCCCTCGGACACGGCCTTGACGCCGTTGCGCACCAGCGTGGCCGCGGCGTCCGCGTCCAGCTCGTTCTGGGTGGCCGACGGCAGGGCGATGTCGGCCGGGACGTCCCAGACACTGCCGCCGGCGACGAACCGCGCCGAGGCGCCCCGCCGTGCGGCGTAGTCGCCGACCCGGCCGCGCTCGACCTCCTTGATCTGCTTGAGCAGCTCGACGTCGATGCCCTTGTCGTCCACGACATAGCCGGTGGAGTCGGAGCAGGTCAGCGGGTTCGCGCCGAGGGCGATCAGCTTCTCGACGGTGTAGATGGCGACATTGCCGGAGCCGGAGACTACGGCGGTCTGCCCCTCCAGGTCCTCACCCCGCTCGCGGAGCATGGCCGCGGTGAACAGGACGTTGCCGTAGCCGGTGGCCTCGGGGCGGATCGCGGAGCCGCCCCACCGCGTCCCCTTGCCGGTGAGGACGCCGGCCTCCCAGCGGTTGGTGATGCGCCGGTACTGCCCGAACAGGTAGCCGATCTCACGGCCCCCGACACCGATGTCACCGGCGGGCACGTCGGTGTGCTCGCCGATGTGCCGGTGGAGTTCGGTCATGAAGGACTGGCAGAAGCGCATGACCTCGGCGTCGGAGCGGCCGTGCGGGTCGAAGTCGCTGCCGCCCTTTCCGCCGCCGATACCCAGTCCGGTCAGCGCGTTCTTGAAGATCTGTTCGAAGCCGAGGAACTTCACGATGCCCAGGTTGACCGACGGGTGGAAGCGCAGACCGCCCTTGTAGGGGCCGAGCGCGCTGTTGAACTCCACACGGAAGCCACGGTTGACATGAACCCGGCCGTGGTCGTCCTGCCACGGGACCCGGAAGATGATCTGCCGCTCCGGTTCGCACAGGCGCTCGACCAGTCCGGCGTCCGCGTACTCCGGCCGGGCGGCGAGCACCGGCGCCAGAGTCTCCAGCACCTCATGGGCGGCCTGGTGGAACTCGGGCTGGGCCGGGTTGCGCCGTTCGATGTCGGCGAGCAGGGAGGCGAGCAAGGTCTTCGTGTCGGGTCGCGTCACAGGGGACCCCTTTCTGGCACGACTACCGGTGGAAACCGGTGGTGATGCGCTCGGCGCCGTTGCCTGCGCACAGGACAGGGCCGCCCCGGGAAGGGTCATCCGGGAAACGGCCGACCCTTCAGTGTTACCCCTGTGTAAACGTGGTGACCAGTGGCCATGTGGTCCCCGCCCACTATCTGAGACCACTCGACCCGAAACGCACCGGACACATCGCTGCCAATCACCTGATACTCGACGGCTGCTCCATCCGAGGGACAGATCGGCGATACCCCACGTTGACCACGGCGAACGTGTCCAGCGGCCGACGGGACCCCGGGCGGGACGATCCCCCGCACCGATCACGCCCACCCCCGACACCACCCGCCCCGCACAACTGTCCGATATGACGAACGCCACGCCCACAGAAGCCCCTAGGGCGAATCCGCATCGGCCGTCCCCTCCTCACGGCCTGGGCCAGCCGTCGCGAGTGCGCACCGGGCTCGCTCCCGACCGTCGCCTTCCGAACTGCCTCCCCGAGCCGGCGAACAGTCCGAGCTTGCCCTCCCCCAGGTCCTTACAGACGTCCGCATCCTGGCCGACCGCGCTGATCAGCCAAGCAGTCGCAGCGCGCTACTGCGCCCCCGACTGGCGCTGTTGAGCGAGTCGCCGACCAAGGAATCCGAGAGCTCCCGCCCCAGACCCATCCCGGTACTCCAGGTACGTGTCATCTCCGTACCCTGAATTTCAAAAAGGCTAAGGGCATCGCCGTTCTTACCCTCAACTCGAACTTTCCGGTCCCACGACGCAACAAGGTGGCCGGCACCATCCTTGCTGTACGGCGGGACGTTAACCTTTTTTTCGACAGCCGCGCAAGAACGTCCCGATCCCAGACCCCCGCCTCCCCTCCTTCGCCCCGAGCCTTCTCCGCCACCGCATCGAAGTTGCCCAGGACTCTCGAGGAGAGCTTGGCAAGAAGGGACAGCTTCTCCTTCTCCGCATCAGGTGACGTCTCAGCGAGGCGACCAGCGATCTCCTGCGTAATAGATTCACGCAGGATGGCATAAGCGGCAGAACTTTCGGAGAGCGAACGCATCACCTGCAGCAGGGACTCCAGCGACACCGCCATGTGCACACCGTCGTCATCCTGCCACGGTGACGTCGACGACGTATCCCTGCGAATGTATTCGACGTTCACCGAGGCAAGTATCTGGTCCATATCCTCGGCATAGTCGGCCAAGGCTTCAGAGAAGGGAACAGCCAAGTCAACATCCAGCTCACCAGCATTCCCGCTGACCTGCTCACTCATCACTGTCAGCAGGCTTTGCATCGACCGTGCCTGATCCAGTGAGTGCTCGCGTGCCACCGAGCCCATAGTGGCTCGCTTGACCGCATTACCCAACTGTGCACAACTGAGATCCGACTGATACCCCGCCCCCAGGGCCTTCTCCACCCGCTTGTCCCCTAGAAGGTCCTTGCAGTTCTTTCCCTCGCGAACCGAGTCGACGTACGACCATGCTCCAAAACCGGCGGCCAAAACCACAAGCGAGAGGATGCCGACGGCAACCTTGGAAAATACTCTCCTGGACGACTTTTCTGCTGGTTGGGACACGACTTCCTTCATTGCCGGCTAAGAGTGCGGGCAGTCCAGGGCCTGATCGAATAAATTCGTGCACGCTTAAAGATACTTAAACGCATCGCCAGCCCCCGGCCATGACCCTGGAGAGTTGCCGTCGCAAGGCTGTCCACACGATCCTTCGCACCCTCGTCATCCATCAGGATCACTGGAGCCAAGCGCCGACCGAACGCGCTTGTCCTCCCCCAACTTCTTACAGACGTCGACACTTTGGCCGAACGTGCCGCACTTGCTGTTCAGTGCAGGGCCTGCTCATCAAGTGGTGCATCGGAGCTTCTTGGTTACCGCGGGCGTGAAATCTTCCAGGAAGCGCTGAAGCTTCTTGTACCCAGCTTGCGTATTCTCAACTCGGCCTCCATAGAAGTCGACATCAAAGAGTATGTACGCCGTAGGGCTTCCACATTTCGCCACGACCAACGCCCCATCAGCCCCGATAACGGCACGCCCGGGGAAAGTCATCCTCCGTTCGGCTGCCATCCTGTAGTAGGAGGTTGCATTTTTCCAATCCTCGGGAGGCAACGGCTTATCGATCTGGCGAACCGTGACGCTCAAGACCCGAACCCCGTCGACGCCCAGATAGCAGTACGTATTCCGTAGGCCAGCTTCCAGCGGGTCTTCACGCGTCTTCTTCACCTGTTCTCCATCTGGAAGGAGCGGCGACAGCGTAGATCCATTTACGGGCACACTACAGAAATCTTTCGGTATAGCCATGTTTTTGCTACACCCAGTCAACGCTCCCGACAGAGCAATGATGACTGCTACGCAACAAGAAAATCTTTTCATCGATGAACTCCGGATATGCCATCCATCACACCCCAAGGCATTGCGGGCAATTCGCCAGATCGCCGTATACTCGAAGTCGCTGACAAATCGAGGTCAGGAGAGATTGCGAAGCGCGTTGCCCCGTGCTGCGGATGTGTCGTTCAGCGCGTCGTCGTGGAGTGAGTCCCGGACTTTGTCGCCGAGTCCTGTGGCCTTGCCCCATATGTCGACCATGACGGCATTTTGCTGCTCAAGGACATCCGCGCTGTTCTCGAGTCCGCCCTCACGCAACGTCTGCTGCCAAGAGGCGACAAGGTGGCCGACGGGATCCTTGGCGTAAGGGGGAGGCACAGACTGCCTCGCCGTCGCCTCCTCGAACACCTTCCGGTCCCATTCCGCCGCCCGTTCCTTGCCGAGGTCGCGCCGGACAGCAGTGGCGAAGGCGTCAAAAGCGCCGAACACATGGGAGTTGAGCATGGGAGGAACGGTGAGGTCGACGCCGGTGGCCCTGCGGGGCACGGCTGTGAGTACCTCAGCAGCATGGTGCGTCGTGGCCCCTCGCAGTGTGACGTAAGCCGTGGAGTCTTCCGAGAGGGCGCGCGCGACCCGGAGCAGCGTATAGCGCGGTACAGCCATGTGGACGCCCTCATCATCCTTCCAGGCCGGCTTGGAGGGCGAGCCGTTGCGGACGTAGTCCCTGTCTCCGAGACCAATGGTCGACGCTGTGTCCGCTGCGTAGTCCGCAAGGGACTCGGCGAAGGGCACGCGCAGTGCGGCATCAATATGGCCGCTGGTCTTCTCTAGGCTCTCGTCAACGGCCATCACCACCGTTTTCATTACCTGCGCCTGCTGAAGCGAGTGTTGTCCCGGCTGCACGCCCACAGCAGCCTTCTTTACGGCTTCTCCCAGCTCCGAACATGACATATCAGCCTTGTAGCTGCTTCCCAACGCGCTGCGTACGTGCTCGTCTTTGAGAAGCGCCTCGCAAGTCCCTGTTTTCTGGTCAGCCCCAAGAAGGAACCACGCCGCGGCCCCTCCAGCAGCCACAACACAAAAGACGACAGCGGCCACCGGGACGAAACGGATCCGCAGAGAACGACGGGTGGGCAGTTCAGGCAAGACTCTTCCTTCATGCAGAGACGCAATGCTGAGCGGTTGCCAATCTGATTCGAGGCAACTGTTACATGTATTTCGCCGCCAAGTTCGACCCTCGATCGTGACTGTTGAGCATTTCACCACGAAAAGCGTCCAGCAAATCTTTACCACTTCGAGAGTTCGGGTCGATATCTGGCCTGCCATCTGCCCATCCGGCGAGCATGTCGCCTAGCTGGTTGTTGGCATCGAGATACATATCGGCAATCGCGGCATCGGCCTTAGCGTCTGCCTTCCCCTTCATGTCATTGCCCCACAGCCAGGCCCAAGTGTCGACACCACGCTGAAGGGCATCGCCTACCGCAAGCGAACCACCAGCGGTCGGGATAGCCAATGGAGTGACCACCCCGCCAACAATATGGTAAGCGATCTTCGATTTCCAGTCAGCCTTGAGATAGTCGTCCATACGATCACTATTTATCACGTCTTCCCGAATGGCGCTGTAATTGCCGAGCGCAGCGCCTGCCTTACCGAGAGGCCCGGACTGCGCAAAATCCGTCTCACCGTCCGGGATCTTGTTCAGCTCAGCATTGATATACCGAGATTCCGCCTTGTGTAGCGTGGCATATGCATCTGGATCGTCAGACAAGCCACGCATAACTTGAACGAGGTCTTTCTGCGAGACCCCCAAATGCACCGTTTCGCCATCATGAAAGTATCCATCCCCGGTCGCTGCCCGCACATACTCGGTACCCATACCACCCAGGATTTCGTGCGTATCGTTCGTATACTCCGCCAGAGCGTTCGCCAATGGTTGACGTAGGTTCCTTTTCACGTCGGCGTCATTACCTGTGGACGGCTTGAGCTCCTCGATGATTCCGTGCATCACACGTGCTTCGGCGTCGCTGTGTGACATTTCAGGCCAAGGGTCCTGGCCTTTCGCGAGCGGAGGATGGCCGGTCGCCGCTGCCTCCAGGGCTGCACCGAGGCCTACCCGGCTCAGGGGGTCGTCCATCTCGATGACCGAGACACCAGCGTTTATATGTTTCGGCCACTCCCGTGCGCCGTCACCGCTACCGAGCAGATAGTGCAGGTGATCGTTGCCCTTTCCAGTCGGGTCGAAGAAAGCAGTGGCGGCATCGGGATTTTTACTCATGACACCAAGGAGTCCGTCAAGTGCGTCTGCTCGGACGCCATCGTGCCCGCCTCCCCATTCCGTAGAAAAGCCTGGATGCTTCTTATCAACTTCGATCAGGTCGTGGCCCATCTCGTACAGGAACTGGTCATCGTACTTGGCATCGCCATGCTGCATCATACTGACGAACGCCTGATACCCGTACAGGGGGTTCGCACCGGTCGCGTAGTTCTTGTTGCCATATTCATCAAGGCCTTTCATCCAATCCCGGTAAAATTTTCCGTCGCCACTGGCGAGCCACTCCTTGAATTTCTGCGACCCCGGAGGCATCTCTGTAACGGAACCAGGCACCTGAGTCGCTTGAGCCACGGTATCGGCCAACCCGCCCTGCAGTTCCATGTATACACGTTCATGACTCTTATCCGAGTCGTAGGCGAGGTGGTTCAGCTCATTGATGAACCTGATAGTTCCGTCTGCTCCCAGTTCATCCAGGAAGGCGCGACTGAACGAATTGTCGCCAGCATTGTCTCGGAAAGTGCGTTGAAGTTCGGCAAGTTCCGCAGCGGAGATGTTTTCTCCGAGGGTGATCCGATTCGCGATGTCGCTGGCTTCCTGCGCTTCGTACTTCTCGATGTCACCCTGGGCTTTGCCATTGAAGCCGTTGGTGGTGCCGTCCATCGGGTCTGAGTCGATCACTACGGCCTTGAAGGCGACCTCCACGCCCTTGTCCGCGTCGCCCACGTCGTTCACCAGCCGGTCGATGCGCTCCTGCCAGGAGACGACAGCCTTTCGGACGATCTCCTTATAATCTGGGTCATGGTGAAGGGCACTGGCTTCGCCTGCGCTCAGTTTTCCGTAGTCGTAGGAAACCACGCCTTGGTCCGAGACCAGCATGCCCTTCTCAATTGCCTCGTCCCGGGCCGCCTGCAGCTTCTTGCGAAGGTCGACAAACTGTTCATGTGCATCGCGGAGGAGCGACGCGATCGCCTTCGCTTCGACCTGCGCATTTTGGAATTCCTTGAGAGTGGTATCGAAGCGCTTGCTGGCGGCGTCCGAACTCACTCCTCTTGATGTGGGAAGAAGAGTGATTCCTTGCACATCACGCTCGTAAGCCTTTTCCTGCTCGTGGAACTCCTTCGCGGTTGCGTCCCAGCACTCCGCAGCAGTGGTAAGCATGGACAGATCGGTCGTTAGAATCTCGTGGTACGTCGGCATGAATCCCCGTAAATGCAGTGGCGTACGAGTCGGTTCGAACTCCGCAGAGTGCCGCTGTATCAGCTGCTAGTAGGAGTGGAAAACCGATACTTGGCCCGTCTTGGCTCCGATCACGGTATCGGTGCCATGCAAGACCTGGTTGGCCCCCTTGAGGGAATCCCTGTCACTCGACAGTCGATCTGTGTGGGCCTTTACCTGCTCGCCCCAGGCGTTGTGGGCTCTTTGTACAGCCCTGGAGGTCAGCCACCCGTGGCCGTCCTTTGCCCCGAACTCCTTGACAACAGCTTCAGTGTCCTTGTCAGGTAAGGCCCCGGCCTTGCGAGTGTCGCCCAGGATGTGTTGGTCAATGGCCCGGGCTGCGGCCCGCATCTCGGCCGGCGAAGACGCCAGATCCGGTTGCGCGCCCTGATCGGCCGGGAACTGGTTCAGCCTCATACCGACAGCTTGTGTGGTCCCGCGCCCATCGAGACCGGTCTCTCCTGTTGCGCCTGCCACGGGTTCTTCCCCCCATTCGACTGTTTCCAACATGCGGTCCGCCAGGCCGCACAGAGCACTGCGCTCGTCAGCACGGCCTGGCGCATTAATGTTGACGACTGGACCTGGTCCTCCAAGTGGTGGTCAACAGTCAGAAAGCATTGGGCCGCCGACGCCTAGCGACAGCGACAGCCGCTCCTACCCCGCCCAGCACCAGAACCGCGCCCCCGCCGAGGCCGGCCCACAGCAGGCCGTTGCCGTCGTCGTTCTTGGCGGTTGCCGCAGCCGGGGTCTTCGCGTCGCGACTCGCTGCCTCGGTGGAAGTCGGCGACGCAGAGGGCGATGCCGAGGCCGCCAGGTCCGGGAGCGGGTAGACGTCCGCGGGGCCAGGGTCGCCCGGGTTCTTCAGCGCTATGCGCGGGCGGACGATGCCGTAGCCGATGGAGTCATTGCGCTTGGCGCCGTCCGTGGGACCGCCGATGGTGTTCAGCATGACGCGCAGGACCTGGTTGTTGGTCCAGTCCGGGTGGGCCGACCAGATCAAAGCGGCGCTGGCGGAGGCGATGGCGGTGGCATCGCTGGTGCCATGGCCTCGACACAGACCGGTCTCTCCCCTGCACGCCGCGACCATGTCCTCACCGGGAGCTGCCACGTCGACCTGGTCGCCGAATGCGGATTCCTCGGTTCTCCTGAGGTTCTTGCCGACGGCGGCCACCCCCACCACTCCGGGTGTGGCCGCCGGGTATTCGACCGGGTTGTCCTTACCCCCGTCATTCCCTACTGCGGCGAAGACAAGTGAGCCATGGGACAGCGCGTAGTCCACCGCCTCGGTGAGCTGGGGTGAGCCGATCCGGGCACCCATGGAGATATTGATGACCTGGGCTCCCGAGTCTGTCGCATAGCGAATGGCCCGGCTGAGGTACGAGGGACCGGCGTAGCCCCTGATGTCGCTCGTGGCAGGCATACGGACAGGGAGAATCTTGACTCCTGGCGCAAGACCGAACGCCCCGCGTCCGCCATGGAACGCCCCTGTGCCTGCGATGAGTCCGGCCATTCCCGTGCCGTGGCCGTCGTAGTCCGTGTGCTCGTCTCCAGCACGCTTTGCGGGGGCGAGGTCCTTTCCGTCGAGCACTTGCCCCTTCAGGTCGACATTGCTCGGGTCGACACCCGTGTCGATCACAGCAACCGTGATGCCCTCACCTGTGCTCGTTCGCCACATGTCCTCTGCGTGCATGGCGTCCAGGTGCCATTGCATGTCCCGGATGGAGTCGGCGGCCTGAGCCTGTGTGGTGGCGCCGCCCACGAGGAGTACGCAGACGGCCATCGAGGCCACCACGCGGGCTGCCCTATGCCACTTGTTGATCGCGGCCATGCGCATGTTCTGGTGTCCCCTGATCATTGGCCGTCGGTCGGTGGTTCGCTTCGGCGCTTGGGCTTCTGTTTCTGGCTCCGCTGCCGAGGACCACTCGGCGATCCGTTCGTAACACCGCGAACGCCGCTCCGCGCGCCGCCCGCGGTCTCGCTCGGCACGCCGCCGGAGATACCTCCCCGCGTCGGTGCCATGGGCAGCTGCGTACCGGGTCGTACCGGAGGGCGGCCTGTCCGCTGTGGAGTGCCGCCTACGATGCCTTCACGCGGCGTGGATACAGCACGCCCGGCGGTGGGGCCGACGCTCCGAGACACCGGCTGTCCTGGCGCACTCGTTGATGGCAGGCGGCCGGACGGACCGGGACCAGTTGCAGTCGGGCCACCTACCGGTCCCCCCGGAACCCGGCCCATCGACCGTCCCCCGGCAGCGGGTGCAGCCGGACGCCCACCGGTCCCCGAACCGGGCGTACCACCACGCCCGGCTGCGGGACCCTGGCCCGAGGCGCCCTGGCCGATAGCGCTTACAGGACCTGGCAGGCTGCGGCCAGGGGAAGGACTGGTTCCTGCGACGCCACGAGCGGGAGCCGGCCCGATGGACTTCTGGCCGGGCTGGGCGGGCACGCGCCCTCCACCGACGGACTTCTCAACTCCCCCTGAAGCCGAAGGCATCCGCTCAAGGCCACGCGAGACCGGAGGAACCGGTCCGGGCGCCGGAGGCAGAGTTCCCATGTCCGGGCGCGCGGCCGCGGCCTGCGCTCCCGCAGGGCCCGTGACGGGCTGACGGACTTCTGGCGGCGCGGCCACCGTGTCGATGCCGACGCGCGTCGCCGGCTCGTCGACCGACGGAAGCGGGTGACTCGGCGGGGACACGCTGGGGGGCAGGTTCGAAGTGCGCCCGGAAGCCGCAGGATCCCGATGCTCAGAGCTTGTAGCGGCGCTGATGCCGTTGGTGGGGCCATAACTCGCACTTGGGCTTTTGGTACTCACACCATGGGTGGTGCCGGTTCCCGGGCGGGTCAGTTCCACGGATGAGCGATGCGGTTCCGGCGGCCTGATCTCATCCGGCGGCGGTGGAAACTTCGGCCTTTCCAGGCCGTCCAGTTGGCTCGCCGAGAGCTCGTAGGACTGTCCCAGCTTGTGCATCTGGGACGCCGCCTCCAGGCGGACCTTCTCCTGGTCCGCCTTCAACGCGGCGAGTTCCGTCGCCGACTTGGCGCGTACCGCGGCCGAATCCGGGTCGTTGTGGGCCGCCGTCGCCGCGTCCAGGTTCGCCTGTGCGCCCTTGGTGTCACGGGGGATCGATGCCTGGGCCGTGGCGATCGCACCCGATGCCTCGCCCAGCCACTTCGCCGCGTCCTCGCTGAAGTCACCCAGCCGGAGCGTGGAATTGGCCAGATCGTTCGCCCAGGCACGGAACGCGTCCGCGCCCTCGCCCTTCCACTCCACCCACTGTGGGCGGACCTTCAGTTCCTCGGCGATCTTCCGGATCTCCTCGGCCGCCGCCGTCAGACGGCCCGCGGCAGCCTGCACCTCTCCCGAGTTCGCCTGGTCCAGCCACGCCAGCATCTGCTCATGGCTCATGCCCTCGAAGGACGTACCGCCACCGTTGCCCTTGCCCGCCATCAAGGCACCCCCGTCACCGTCACCACCATCAGATCGTGCCACCGGCGTCGCGTGCGTGCGGCAGGGAGGGGTCGTAGCTTCCGCCGTAGTTCTCTCTCGCCCTCGCGCTGATGACCGTCATCCGGTGCCGCGTGTCCAGGTCGATGTTCGCGTAGCCCTTGTGCGAGGCCATGACGGCGATGCCCATGCCCTCCATCGAGTCGGACAGCAGCCTCGACAGCGTCTCCAGTTCGCCGATCACCGTCTCGTAGGCCGAGTACAGACCGGTCGCCTCCGACCACGAACCGCCACCGCCACCGAACTGGTGTCGGACCAGCTGGGCCTCCCCGACCTTGCCCGGGCCGGCGGCCGAGCCCTTCAGGTCACGGATCAGGGCGTCCACCCGCTTCTGGAAATTCGTGAACGACGACAACTCCGTGGCCATGTCGGCCTGGGCAGCGACGGCGCTCGCGGTCCCCTCGGCCAAGCCTGACAACAGCGACGGCGGCTGTCCGGTCGACCCGGCATCGCTCGGCAACACAGCACTCTCCCCCGTGCGTTCGTACAACACGCATTGCTCGGTGACAACCCTAGCTACGCCAAGTGACAGCGCCTACCCGGGTTGTGCGCGGCCGATCCGAATCGGCCGACGTCACTCGATCCAACCAGCTCAGGGGGAGCGGGCGCCTGAGTAGTTCTACTCAACCAGGCGCAGGCGCCTTCGCGGCGCCCGCACGCCGAGGCGGGCGCGGAGTCCGGTGACCCTGCGCCCGCCTTCCCGGTGGCAGGTCAGCGCAGTCGTCGGCTCTCCAGCGGGCCGAGGTACGTCTGCGGCAGGCCGCCCGTGTCGATCAGGAGGCGCTGGAGGACGACCGTGGGGTCGACCATCCAGAAGGTGAGGCGGTGGGTCCCGGCAGCGAGGCGGTGCCGGGTCGAGGTGCGGTTGATGTTGTCGGAGGTGTTCCGCGCCCACTGGATGTTCATCGAGCCGTCGTCCGAGCCCGTGGCCTCGATGATGTCCACCGTCTGCGGCTTCGCGTCGTCGAAGGAGACCGCGTACCGCAGGCCGCTCGTCGCGAGGGCCGGGTTGCGCGGGGACACCTCCGCCCAGAGCGTCACCTCACCCGGCGACAGAAGCGTCACCTCGTACTCCAGACGGGGGGACTTGGCGCCGCCCGGGGTCTGCCGGGGGGCCGTGACCGGCCAGGGGGTCATGCCCGCCGTGGTGCGGCCGATGCCGTCCAGCCGGCGCCAGGTGCCCACCGCGCGGTCGTAGTGCTCGGTGTCGATCGCCACATAGCCGCCCGCCTCGACAAAGCCCTTCAGACCCCGCTGCGACGGCTTGTCCGCCGTGCACTGGACGGTCACCGAGGAGCCCGCGCCCGACACCGTCAGCGTCGCCTTCGCGCCGCCCGCCGGCACCCTCGACCAGTCCACCCGGACCTCGACCCGCTCCTGCTGCTCCACCCGGCCCCGCTTGCGGTCCGGCACCAGCCAGGCGGCGGAGGTCTCCACCCGGTAGTCGAAGGCCGTACGGCCCCGGTTGAAGATCTCCACATACTGCTGCGGGCGGGTCTGGTACGGGCTGAACTCCGGCAGCCGCGCCGGGGTCGTCGCGCCGCCCGGCCACCACTGCCCCGCGTCCTCGGAGCCGTCCAGCGAGACGCCAAGACCCGCGGCCTTCGGTATCTCGATCCGCCGTACCGCCGGGAACAGGACGTCCGGGATCGCTTCGTTGTCGATCTCCGGCTGCTGCCAGCCCGCGTTCGGACCGTAGCGGTCCACATCGCCGTAGTCGATGTGCGGCTGGGTCTGGAAGCCGTTCCATTTGCCGCCCGCGACCTGGTGGTTGAAGTGCGCGGCGAGGGCGAGGTCCTGCTCCAGGCCCGCCTCCGCCTCCTTGGCCCGGTCGTTGGTCGCCGCCCGGCCCTGCCCGGCGTAGAGCAGGTTGGTGAACTCGGCCTGCCGCAGGGCGTAGAGGTTGGCGGTCGCCGTCACCTCGTAGCCGACCAGTTCGAACCAGGCGTCCTGGTTGCGGGCGGGCAGCTTCCGGGCGATCCGGTCGGCCTTGCGCGCCAGGGCCTTCCACTCGTCGGTGACCCGCTCCATCTCCCGGTGGGCGAAGTGGTACGGGCTCTGCTGGTCGTCGTACCGGACCTGACCGTCCTGGAGGGTGATCCGGCGGTTGAGCAGCTCGGGCTTGCGGCGGGCCTGGAGGCGGCCGTACTCCTCCAGCACCTCCGCGATCGCCGCGGAGTCGCTCTCGCCGAAGTTCTGGCGGGCGTACCGGCGTTCCCACTCCGTCAGCCGCTCCTGGGGCCAGTTGTCCGGGTTCCAGGCGTAGTCGAGGAAGAACTCGGTCGGCAGCTCATTGCCCTTCAGATCGCCGACGTTGACGACCCACAGGCCGTGGTTGCCGTAGGCGTGGGCCTGGTGGAGCTGCTCCTGGACATTGCGGAGGTTGGCGGTGTCGACCCACTTGTAGTTGCGGCCCACGCCGACGTAGTCGAAGTGGTAGTACAGGCCGTAGCCGCCGGGTCGGGCGGCCTCCGCGGGGTCGGGGTGCTTACGGATGTTGCTCCAGTTGTCGTCGGTCAGCACGACCGTGACGTCGTCCGGGGCGCGCAGTCCGCGGTCCCAGTAGCGCTGGACCTCCTTGTAGAGGGTCCACACCTGGGGGGTCTCGGCGGCCGGCCGGCCGGTGACCTCCTCGATGATGCGGCGCTGCTCGGAGATGATCTCCTGCATCAGTTCGATGCCGTCGCCGTCCGGCAGGCTGGTGTCGCCGTTGCCGCGCATGCCCAGGGTGACGACGCCCTCGAAGCCCTCGTCGACCATGCGCTGCAGGCCGTCCCGCCAGTACGCCTTGACCGCCTGGGCGTTGCGGACGTACGACCACTCGCCATTGCCGCCGTACGGGTCCTTGCCCCCGCTCGCGTGGCGGTTCCACTCCTCGATGCCGCGCATCATGGGGGCCTCGTGGGAGGTGCCCATGACGATCCCGTACTCGGTGGCCCGCTGGTGGTTCTCCGGGTCGTCCTCCGCGAAGGCGCGCCCCCACACCGCCGGCCAGAGGTAGTTGCCCTTCAGCCTGAGCAGGAGTTCGAAGACCTTGGCGTAGAAGTCGGCGTTGAAGCCGCCGGGGTAGCCCGGCGCCTTGCCCGGACCGAAGAAAGCGGGTGCCCAGAGGCCCAGGGCCGGGTTCTCGTCGTTGATGAAGACACCGCGGTACTTCACCACCGGTGTGCCCTGGGTGTGGCGGCCTGGCAGGATCCAGACGCGGTTGCGGCGCACCGGCTGCACATCGTCCCACCAGTACCAGGGCGAGACCCCGATGCCGTACGAGACGTCGTAGGCGCCGAAGATCGTGCCGCGCGGGTCGCTGCCCGCGATGACCAGGGCGCGGTCGACCCCGGGCATCGGGTGGTCCACCACGGCCTGGAGCGAGGTCTCCCAGCCTCCGCGCACCCCGGTGACGTCCAGCTTCCCCGACTTCACCAACGAGTCGATCAGCGGGCTGCGGCCGATCGTGCCCACCAGCACGGCGTTACGGGCGATGGTGCGGCCCGGCCGGACGCCCGTGACCCGCTCGATGTCGTCGCGGAGGTCCCCTGCGGCCCGTACGACACCGGAGTGGTCGTCGGCGCTGACCACGACCGGGGCGCCCACCAGGGAGAAGGAGCCCGGTCTCGGTTCATGGGACGCGAAGGAGACATAGGCCCCGGGTTCGGTGACCTGGAGACCTCCGCCTCCGGGCCCGTGTCCCTGTCCGTTCTCGTTTCCCTGTCCGTTCCCGTTTCCACTTCCGGCCGCCCACGCGGCGCCCGTGGCACCCGACGAAAGCACCGGCACCGCGGCGAGACCCGCGCCCAGGACGGCTCTCCTGCTGACGTGCGCAGACATGCACACCCTCCCGCTCTGAATTTGGTTAGTGGCATGACAAATGGTGGGCGAGTGATCTACGGGGAGCCAGAGGTCGTAGGCACCGAATAATTTCGTAACAGCGCCCCGGTTCCGCCTCCGACCGGCCGGCCGCACGGCGCACGGCCCCGGGTACGCGAAAGGGCCCGTACGACGTGATGTCGTACGGGCCCCTTCAGGTGCACGCAGTGCGCGTCACCGGGGTCATCGGACCCGGAGCAAGCTGGAGAGCTTACTTCACGATCTTGGTGACCTGGCCGGCGCCCACGGTACGGCCACCCTCACGGATGGCGAACTTCAGGCCCTCTTCCATGGCGACGGGCTGGATGAGCTCCACCTTCATCTCGGTGTTGTCACCCGGCATGACCATCTCGGTGCCCTCGGGGAGGGTCACCACGCCGGTCACGTCCGTCGTACGGAAGTAGAACTGCGGACGGTAGTTGTTGAAGAACGGCGTGTGGCGGCCACCCTCGTCCTTGGAGAGGATGTAGGCCTGCGCCTGGAACTCGGTGTGCGGGGTGACCGAGCCCGGCTTGATGATGACCTGGCCGCGCTCGACGTCCTCGCGCTTGATGCCGCGGAGCAGCAGACCGACGTTCTCACCGGCCTGGCCCTCGTCGAGCAGCTTGCGGAACATCTCGATGCCGGTGACCGTGGTGGTGGTCTTCTCGGTCTTGATGCCGATGATGTCGACGGTCTCGTTGACCTTGAGGACACCACGCTCGATACGGCCGGTGACGACCGTACCGCGACCGGTGATGGTGAAGACGTCCTCGATCGGCATCAGGAACGGCTTGTCGACGTCGCGCTCGGGCTGCGGGATCGACTCGTCGACGGCCTTCATCAGGTTGAGGACCGACTCGCCCCACTCCTTGTCGCCCTCGAGGGCCTTCAGAGCGGAGACCTTGACGACCGGAACGTCGTCGCCCGGGAACTCGTACTCGGAGAGGAGCTCACGGACCTCGAGCTCGACGAGCTCCAGGATCTCCTCGTCGTCCACCATGTCGGCCTTGTTCAGGGCGACGACGATGTACGGAACGCCGACCTGGCGGGCCAGGAGCACGTGCTCCTTGGTCTGCGGCATCGGGCCGTCGGTCGCGGCGACCACCAGGATCGCGCCGTCCATCTGGGCGGCACCGGTGATCATGTTCTTGATGTAGTCCGCGTGACCGGGGCAGTCGACGTGGGCGTAGTGACGCTGCTCGGTCTGGTACTCGACGTGCGAGATCGAGATGGTGATCCCGCGCTGGCGCTCCTCAGGAGCCTTGTCGATCTGGTCGAACGCCGAGGCCTCGTTCAGGTCCGGGTACGCGTCGTGCAGCACCTTGGTAATGGCGGCCGTGAGGGTCGTCTTACCGTGGTCGATGTGACCGATGGTGCCGATGTTGACGTGCGGCTTAGTCCGCTCGAACTTCGCCTTCGCCACTGGGTTCCTCCTGTGGAGTGGTTCTGTACGCCTTACTCATCGGCGCCAGGTGATCTTTGCTGGGGTGCCGCCCGCCGGGATCCTCGCCCGTATGGGGACCGAGGGTCCTTTCCGGGATTCGGAACCCGGCGGTCGGTGTCAAGCCTAAAGCGTGTAAACGGGGTGCGTTACTCGCCCTTGGCCTTCGCGATGATCTCCTCGGCGACGTTCCGGGGAACCTCGGCGTAGGAGTCGAACTGCATCGAGTAGCTTGCGCGACCCGACGTCTTGCTGCGGAGGTCGCCGACGTAGCCGAACATCTCCGACAGGGGCACGAGGCCCTTGACGACGCGGGCACCGGCCCGCTCCTCCATGGCCTGGATCTGGCCACGGCGGGAGTTGATGTCGCCGATGACCTCACCCATGTAGTCCTCGGGCGTGGTGACCTCGACGGCCATCATCGGTTCGAGGAGCACAGGGCCGGCCTTGCGCGCGGCCTCCTTGAAGGCCTGCGAGCCGGCGATCTTGAAGGCGAGCTCGGAGGAGTCGACCTCGTGGTAGCCACCGTCGAGCAGGATGACACGGACACCGGTCATCTCGTAGCCCGCCAGGATGCCGAACTGCATGGCCTCCTGGGCACCGGCGTCGACCGAAGGGATGTACTCCTTCGGGATACGGCCACCGGTCACCTTGTTAACGAACTCGTACGAGGTGTCGCCACCCTCGAGCGGCTCGATCGAGATCTGCACCTTGGCGAACTGGCCGGTACCACCAGTCTGCTTCTTGTGCGTGTAGTCGACCCGGTCGACCGTCTTGCGGATGGTCTCGCGGTACGCGACCTGCGGCTTGCCGACGTTGGCCTCGACCTTGAACTCACGGCGCATACGGTCGACCAGCACCTCGAGGTGCAGCTCGCCCATACCACCGATGATGGTCTGGCCGGTCTCCTCGTCCGAGTGGACCTGGAAGGACGGGTCCTCCTCGGCCAGGCGCTGGATGGCGACGCCCAGCTTCTCCTGGTCGCCCTTCGACTTGGGCTCGATGGCGACCTGGATGACCGGCGCCGGGAAGTCCATGGACTCCAGGATCACCGGGGCCTTCTCGTCGCTCAGCGTCTCACCGGTGGTGGTCTGCTTCAGGCCCATGACGGCGACGATGTCACCGGCGCCCACCGACTCGATCTCCTCACGCTTGTTGGCGTGCATACGGTAGATCTTGCCGATGCGCTCCTTCTTGCCCTTGACGGCGTTCAGCACGGCGGTGCCGGACACCAGGCGGCCGGAGTACACCCGGACGAAGGTGAGCTTGCCCAGGTGCGGGTCGCTCATGATCTTGAACGCCAGCGCGGCCAGCGGCTCGTCCTCGGACGGCTTGCGCTTGACGATCACCTCGGGGTCCTTGACGTCGTGGCCCTCGATGGCCTCGACGTCGAGCGGCGAGGGGAGGTAGCGCACGACCGCGTCGAGCAGGGGCTGGACGCCCTTGTTCTTGAACGCGGTACCGCAGAACACCGGGGTGACGGTCTTGTCGGACGCCTTGCCGGAGGCGATGGTGATACGACGGATCGCCGCGTACAGCTGCTCCTCGGTGGGCTCCTCGCCCTCGAGGTACAGCTCCATCAGCTCTTCGTCGTTCTCCGCGACGGCCTCGAGCAGCTTGCCGCGCCACTCCTCGGCGGCCTCGGCGTGCGTGTCGGGGATGTCGACGACGTCGTACATCTCACCCTTGGTCGCCTCGGCGGACCAGACCAGGGCCTTCATGCGGACCAGGTCCACCACGCCGCGGAAGTCGGCCTCGGCACCGATGGGCAGCTGCATGACCAGCGGCTGAGCGCCCAGACGGTCGGAGATCATGTCGACGCAGCGGTGGAACTCGGCACCGGTGCGGTCGAGCTTGTTGACGAAGCAGATACGCGGAACGCCGTAGCGGTCCGCCTGACGCCACACCGTCTCGGACTGCGGCTCGACGCCCGCAACACCGTCGAACACCGTCACGGCACCGTCGAGGACGCGCAGGGAGCGCTCCACCTCGACGGTGAAGTCCACGTGGCCCGGGGTGTCGATGATGTTGATGGTGTGGTCCACATCGGCCAGCGGCCAGTGACAGGTGGTGGCAGCAGACGTGATCGTGATGCCACGCTCCTGCTCCTGCTCCATCCAGTCCATGGTCGCGGAGCCTTCGTGCGTCTCGCCGATCTTGTACGAGACACCCGTGTAGAACAGGATCCGTTCGGTGGTGGTCGTCTTGCCCGCGTCGATGTGGGCCATGATCCCGATGTTGCGGACCCTGGCCAGGTCAAGTGAAGTGGTAGCCATAAGGCTTCAGTCTTCTCTCGGTTCTCGATGGGGTAGCGACTACCAGCGGTAGTGCGCGAAGGCCTTGTTGGACTCGGCCATCTTGTGCGTGTCCTCGCGCTTCTTCACCGCGGCACCGAGGCCGTTGGAGGCGTCGAGGAGCTCGTTGAGGAGACGCTCGGTCATGGTCTTCTCGCGACGGGCGCGGGAGTAACCGACGAGCCAGCGCAGCGCCAGGGTGTTGGCACGACCGGGCTTGACCTCGATCGGGACCTGGTACGTCGCGCCACCGACACGGCGGGACTTGACCTCGAGGGTCGGCTTGATGTTCTCCAGGGCGCGCTTCAGCGTGATGATCGGGTCGTTGCCCGTCTTCTCACGCAGACCCTCCATGGCGCCGTAGACGATGCGCTCGGCGGTGGAGCGCTTGCCGTTCAGCAGCACCTTGTTGATGAGGGAGGTCACCAGAGGAGAGCCGTAGACCGGGTCGATGATGACCGGGCGCTTCGGGGCGGGGCCCTTACGAGGCATTCTTACTTCTCCTTCTTGGCGCCGTAACGGCTGCGAGCCTGCTTGCGGTTCTTGACACCCTGGGTGTCGAGCGAGCCGCGGATGATCTTGTAGCGAACACCCGGCAGGTCCTTCACACGGCCGCCGCGCACGAGCACGATGGAGTGCTCCTGCAGGTTGTGTCCCTCACCCGGAATGTAGGCCGTGACCTCGATGCCGCTGGTCAGACGCACACGCGCGACCTTACGCAGGGCCGAGTTCGGCTTCTTCGGGGTAGTCGTGAACACACGCGTGCAGACGCCACGACGCTGAGGGGAACCCTCGAGTGCCGGCGTCTTGTTCTTGTCGACCTTGTCCTGCCGGCCCTTCCGGACCAGCTGCTGGATCGTAGGCACTACTTCTCCGGTTTCTGTGTGCCGATGGGTACAGCTAACCTGGAACTTCACCGACCCACGCGGTCGGGTGTGTCGAATCCCGCAGACTCCCGCCGCAAGGCGAGAAGGGCGCAGATCGCGGTGGCCGGTGACGGCTCGCCATGCGGTTGAAGGCACGCACGAGAGCCAGGGCACACCCCAGGCACAAGGTCTGAGCGTACCTACCGCACGGACTTCGGTCAAAACAAATGGAGCGGGACTCGACACCCCGTGCCCCGCACCTCCCTGCCTGCGCTTGGTCCCACTTGTCCGGGCACCGCGAAGCGACTGGAGCCGCGTGCCCGGGCGGCAGCTCGGGGGCCCGCCCGAAGCACTTCGGACAGACATGGCCGAATCGCGCTCTTCCGTGCCCCACCGGCATGTGCTTTCAGTACGTTGATCCGTCCGCTGCGGGCGAGGGATTCGGGGGATGGGCATGGCGACGACATGGACGGCGGCGTACTCGCCGGACGACGGGGGCCTGGACGACCGGGTTCCGTTCCTGGCGAGACTGGAGGCGGAGGACCGCTCGGCACTGCTGGCGCTCGGCCATGAGCTGACCTTCGGACCGCGGGTGGTGCTGCTCCATCAGCACGAGCCCTCCTCCCATGTCCTCTTCCTGGTGCACGGCTGGACGAAGGTCACCGCCTCGGCCGCCAACGGCTATGAGGCGCTGCTCGCGCTGCGCGGGCCCGGCGACATCATCGGCGAGGCGGCCGCGCTCACCGGCCGGCCCCGGGCGGCCACGGTGACCGCGCTGGAACCGGTGCGGGCGACCGCGGTCGAGCACGAGCGGTTCAGGGACTTTCTGAGCCGCTCCCCCGCCGTCTCGTTCGCGCTGCTCGGACTGACCGCGGACCGCACCCGCGCGGCGGACCGGCGTCGGCTGGAGTTCGCCTCCCTGAGCGTGCGGGAACGTCTCGCGGTCCTTCTGCTGGATCTCGCACGCACGCACGGCCGCCGCACCGCCGAGGGCATCGAGCTCTCCGTGCCGCTGAGCAAACAGGAACTCGCCGGCTCGGTGGGTGCCTCCCGGGAGATGGTGCAGCGTCTGCTGCGCGAGCTCCGCGACAAGGAGGCGGTCGCGACCGGCCGCCGCATGCTGCTGATCAGGCGCCCCGACATACTCCGCCGCATCGCCGCGGCGGGCCCGGCCACCGGGATTCCCTCACCGCCGAGGTCGCCTGAGAGCTGACCGCCCCCTCTCTCCCCCGACGGCGGCACACCCTGCCCCGGCGTTCGAAGGCCCCCGCCCCGCCGCGTGGGCCTTCCGCCACCACCCGAGGCGCTCTGTGCACACGGTCACACTCGGAGTGGGTCATCCGCCCTCACCGCTCCGGGGCTCCCGCCGTCACTCTGCTGTCCTGCACGGCGTTCCCCCTCGAGAGGCGACCATGAGCGATCCCGTCAGCCGCACGATCCTTCTGCTGGACATCGAGAGGTTCAGCGACCGGGACGACGTGGAGCAGGCCTATCTGCGGCGCATGCTCTACGACATCACCGACCGCGCGCTGGAGAGCGCCGGCATCGACGAGACCCGGCGGCTGCGGGCCGACCGCGGCGACTCCGTGATGGAGCTCATCGACGCCAACGCCCCGGTGACGGCGCTGCTGAGGGCTCTGCTCACCGAGGTCCCGGCGCAGCTGCGCGCGATCAACCGCATGGCGTCCCGCTCCGCACAGATCCGGCTGCGGGGAGTCGTCGCCACCGGGTACGTCGCGGTGGACCGGCACGACGGCTGGGTCGGGTCCGACCTGAACCACGCCTGCCGGCTGCTGGACGCCGGGCTGCTGCGCGCCGCCCTGCGCGAACGGCCCGACGACTTCGCGCTCTGCGTCTCGGACGCCCTCTACACCGGGGTCGTGCGCCATGACCACACCGGCGTCCCGGCCGCCGACTTCCACCCGGTGACGATGGAGAGCAAGAACGGCCCCCTCAAGGCCTGGCTGCACGGGCCGGTGCCCGGCGAGGCGGCCACGACGGGGGACCAGGACCACGGTGACACGGGGGCGGGGGAGGCGCCGGGCGGTTCGGGGGACCGCCCGGCGCCGGCGCCCCCGCAGGACGGATCCCGGGACGGATCCCACCAGGACCGCCCGGCGCCGGCCGGATCAGGGGGAGCCCCGGCGCCGGGCACCGTCGTCAACATCCAGGGCGCCACCTTCACCGGTGGCGTGATCGGCGGCAACCAGTACGGCGGCATCAGCGGCGGCCGCTTCTCCGGCGATGTGGTCGTCGGCGACGGCGCGGACCGTCACCGCGAACGGGGTGAGCGCACATGAGCACGCCCGAGGCGCAGACGTCCCCGCACCCGGCCTCCGCGCCCGGACCCGCGGGCGGACCGCCGCCGGCCGACCCGGTCCCCGCGGACGACACCGCCCCCGGCCCCGGCCCCGAGGACGAGCCGGAGGAGCGCGACCAGCCGCAGGACGCCTGGGCGGCGCGGCGCGAGCTGGTCGACCACAGTCCCCGCACCATGAACGTCGGCGCCAGGGCCCGCTTCAGCGGCGGTGTCGTCGGCGACCAGCACGGCGGCATCAGCGGCGGCCACTTCTCCGGCGATGTCCTGCTGGGCAGCAAGACGGAGATCTACCAGCTCGCGGTGCCGGGGCTCACCGCGTCCGCGGCCGCCTCCGGCGAGGTCCCGGGCGCCACCCTGGAGCGGCTGGCGGACCATTTCGTCGCCGATGAGCAGGTCATGGACCGTCTGCTGGACCGGCTGCGCCGCGACCGCGTCCTGGTCCTGTCCGGCGGCCGTTTCACCGGCCGGCGCACCGCCGCCCTGATGCTGCTGCGCCGGCTCGGCGCCCTCCCCGTCCGCACGCTGGACCGCGACACCGGCCCGGGCGCCCTCGCCGAGCGGCTCACCCCGGAGAACCCGGCCCGTGGCCATGTCCTGTGCGACCTCGCCACCCGCCGGGACCGTCCGCTGCGCGAGACCCATCTGCTGGCCGCCCGCGACCGCCTCCTGGAGCAGGACGCCTATCTGGTCGTCACCGTCGGACCCGGCGCCGTACTGGAGGACGTGACCGCCGAGGAGTGGCGACCGCCCGCCGCGGCCGAGGTGCTCGCCGCCCATCTGGGCGCCGGTGCCGACCGGGAGACCATCGCCGAGCTGCTCGACCTGCCGTCCGTGACCGACTTCCTGACCCGCGGTCACCAGCTGCGCGAGGTGGCCGCGTTCGCCCGGCTGCTCGGCCGGTACTCGGCCGGGGACGTCACCGAGGACACGGTCGCCCGGTTCTCCCTGGTGTCCCTGGAGAACCAGGTCCAGGAGTGGTTCGAGGAGGACGACACCTCGCTCCATCTGCGGGACAAGGCGTTCCTCGTCGCGCTCGCCGCCTTCGACGGCGGTCCCTACGCGCTGACCGCCGAACTCGGCGATCTGCTCTACCGCTTCCTCCAGGAGACCGAGAACCCCTCCCGCGTCCCCGAGGTGCCCGTCTTCGGCACCCACGTCGGCAAGCGCCTCCAACTGGCCCGCGCCCACACCTACTGGGAGGACGAGCACACCGAATGGGGCCCGGTGACGCAGCAGAAGGCGGCGTTCCACGACGAACGGGCCTCCCTGGTGCTGCTGCGCGAGGTGTGGACCGGCCATCCGTCCGCCCGGCCCGCGCTGATCCAGTGGCTGCGCCGTCTCGCCGACGACGGCCGCCCCCTGGTCCGCACCCGCGCCGCGTCCGCCGTCGCCGTGCTCGCCCGCACCGACCTGCCGTCCGCGATGGCGCTGGTCATCGAGGTCTGGGGCCTCTCCAGGCGGTTCCGGCACCGGCTCGTCGCCGTCAACGCCCTCACCCTCGCCCATCTGGTCGGCACGCCCAACATCCCCCGCATCCTCGACGCCTGGTGCGCGGGCGACGACCCGCGGCTGCGCTGGGTGGCGGTGCGGGCCTACGGGCTGATCGGCCCCGAGCGTCCCGAGCAGGCGCTGGCCGCGCTGCGCGGTGCCGTACGACGGCTGTACGCCGGCGCGCCCGACGACACCGACGGCGAACTGGCGCGGGAGCTGGCGGAGGCGGTGGAGCTGCTGCTGCTCTCACCGGCGAGCGACCCGGTCCTCGCCGAGCTCCGCGCCCACCTGGACGACGACCGGGCGGTGCGCGATCTCACGCTCGGCGGCTTCGTGAGCGCCTGCCGCCGCACCGACAGCGACGACGAGCGGTCCGGCACCCCGCTCGTCCTCGGCTGGTACGCCCGTGCCGCGGGCGAGGGCGGGCCCGCCGCGCAGGGCGTCCCCTTCCTGTGGCGGGCGGCGCTCTCCGACCCGCGCACCACCCGGCACGCACTGGACGTGCTGCGCGCCTGGGTGCTGCTCGCCGACCGGTCCACCGCGGTCGAGTGGGCGCTGGCCGCACTGCTGCCCACGCTGGTCACCACGCCCGCCGAGCACCAACGCCTGGACCATCTGCTGCGCACCATGCCCGGCGAGGACGGTGCGCCCCCGCCGTCCGTCGCGGCCCGTCTGCTGACCACGCTCCCCACCCGCTGAGCCCGGCGGGACGACCGGTGGGGGACCTCGTGCCTCCCCGCCGATCGCCCGGCGGTCCGTTCCGAGGAGACACACGCACCATGCCCCCCTTCCACCGCCAGCCCGAGTGGCAGCAGCCGGCGGACCGGCACACCCAGCTGGTCGACCCGGTGCTGACCGTGCGTCAGCTGTCCCGCTTCGACTTCAATCTGCGCTCGCTGGTCCGCATCGACCATGCGCTCGTCTTCTCCACCCCCAAGGGCTCCTTCGAGGCGTATCCGCCGCCGCGGCGCCCGACACGCGCCGAGGTCGTCGCCAACCGGTACACCGCCGTGTACGAGGTGGACATGGGCGTGCACCGCTGGACGGCCGAACTCACGCTGCCCAGCGACAACGACGCCTTCGAGTTCACGGCCGAGGTCGACCTCTCCTGGCAGGTCCTGGACCCGGCCCGGTTCGTGGCGAGCGGGCACCGGGACGTGCCGGGGCTGCTGCTCGGCGAACTCCAGCAGGCGGCCCGGCCGGTGACCCGGCGGTTCGCCATCGCCGACAGCGCGGTGACCGAACGGGAGCTGCTGCAGGCGGTCACCGTGCTGGGGCCGCTCGGAGCGCCCGCGGGACTGCAGGTCACCTGGACCCTGCGGCTCAGGCGTGACCAGGCGAACATCGAGCACCAGCAACGGTTGCAGGCCATCGACCACTCGGCCGCCGAGCAGGTCCGGGTGGCCCAGCGCGGCATGGAGGTCGACGTCGAGGCGGACCGGCGTCAGCGGCAGCAGGACGCACTACAGGTCGAACGAGCCATGGTGTACGGCACGCAGCAGCAGGAGCTGCTTCTCCAGCAGCAGCGGTGGCAGCACGAACAAGCCCTGCTGCACAGCGGGCAGCAGCACCAGCTCGCTCTGCAGCACGGGCAACAGCAACTGGAGCTGCAGCAGATCGAGGCCCAGAAGATCGACTTCTACCAGTGGCACCTCCAGCAGGGCGGAGTCCACTCCTGGGCGCTTCATCTCGCCCAGCACCCGGAGGACTCCCAGCTCGTCATGACCAGCATGCGTGAGGACCAGCTCCGCATGATCCAGGCGCAGATGGACCTGGTGAAGCAGCTGCTGAGCGGTGACGCGGCGGAGAACTACGAGTTGGAGGGGCCGAAGCAGCTGGCGCTGCGCACGGTCAGCGACATCCTCAACCAGCGTCTCCCCGGAGTCCCCCAGAGCCCGCCCCCGCTCCCCGGAGGAACGGGGCCCGCCTACCCGGGAGTCGTGGTGGACGCGGCGGGGCAGGTGGAGGCCGGGCGGACCGACGCCGGGCGGGGCGACGCACCACCGGACGGGGCGGCTCCGGTCCCCCCGCCCGGCCCTCCGGCGACCAGCCCGGCACCGGTCCCGGGCACCCCGCCGCCTCCGCCACCGCCCACGGTGCCGCCCGCTGCCGCGGGCCCGTACGGCCCTCCTGCGACCGGTCCTTACACGCCCCCGGGACCGCCCGCCGGTCCATACACACCCCCGGGACCGCCCCCGTTCACGCCGCCGCCCCCGGCAACGGCCGCCCCGTACGGCGCCGCCGGCGCCTTCCCCCCGCCGCCCGCCACCGCGTATGCGCCGCCGCAGACGGGGTGGCAGCCCCCGCCCGGCTACGGCACCACCCCGAACGCACCCGAACGGCCGGACGCGGCGCCCCCGGAGCAGTCCCCCGGGACCCCGGTGGAGCGCGCCGCCGATGCCACCGAGGAAGCCGGCGGCGACGACGGAAGGAGCAGCACATGACCGCCCTCGATCCCGCACCCGCCCCGGCCACCGGCGCTCCGGCCGACGGCTCCACGGCACGCGCCGAGCTCTGTGAGCGGCTCCTCACCGAACTGCGCGCCGAGATCGCCCGCGCCGACAGCAAGGCATCGGTCCTGGTCGCCGCCCTCGGCATGACCGCCGGTGTCTTCAGCGGTCTGCTCGCCGGACGGAGGTGGACCCCGGTCTCGCTCTCCGGACCGGGCAACGCCCTGTGGTGGGCCGGGGCCCTCTCCCTCGCGCTGTCGCTGTTCGCCCTGCTGCTGGCCGTGCTGCCGCGCTACCGCACCAGGACATGGGAACCGGGCCGGACCCTGTCCTACTTCGGAGACATCCACCAGGCCGTCCGGCAGGGGCATCTGGAGAGCGCGCTCGCCGACACCGAGCGCCACCCCACGGAGGCCCTGACCGGAGCACTCGCCGAGACCAGCCGGATCGCCGCCCAGAAGCACCGGTGGATCCGGGTCGGCCTCGTCGCCTTCTGCGCCGGCACGGTCCTGCTGCCCGCCTCCCTGCTGATCGGCTGACCTGCCGGCCGTCCCCACACCCGCAAGTGAAGGAACGCTCGCCATGACCGCATCCCCACCGCCCCCGCCCGAAGACCCCGGGCCGTCCGCGCAGGCCGCCTCGCCGCAGCCGATGCCGCCGCCGCAGCCCCAGCAGCCTCCCCCGTATCCGCAGCCCGACCAGCCTCCGGCGTATCCGCAGTCGGCGGCCGCACCCCCGTACCCCTATCCCGCCCCGGCCCCCCACGCCCAACCACCGGCCGGACCGCCCCCACAACACCCCCAGGCAGGGCCCCCTCCGCAGTACCCCCAGGCCGGCCCCATACCGCCGTACCCCCAACCGGGACCGCCACAGCAGTACCCCCAAGCGGCACCCCATCACCCCGGAGCAGGCCCGGCACCGTACCGCCCCCAGGCGGCCCCACCACCGCAGTACCCCCAGCAGTACCCCCAAGCGGGCCCCCCTCCCCACCACCCCCAGGCCGGCCCGCCGCCGCACCACCTCCAAGGGGGACCGCCACCCCACTACCCGACGGCACCCCCGCCGGCGCCGCCCCCCGGGGCGCTCTCCCCCCACGACCCGGCGCACCCCCACCACATCAGCACCGACCACGGGCGTGTGCACATCTCCAAGGACCAGCGGCGCACCGACGCCACCGCCGTCGGCAGCCTCCTGCTCCACCTGCCGAACTTCCTGTGCAGCCTCTTTGTGGTCGCCCTGGTCTCCGTCTTCTTCGGCGGACTCGGCCTGCTGCTGATCCTCGCCTGGCTCCTCAGCGGCGCACTCGTGTTCCACCGCCCCACCGAGAGCGCCCTCGCGCGCCATCTGCTGCGGCTGCGCTACCCCACCCCGCAGGAACAAGCCAGACTCGAACGGGTCTGGCACGAGGTCACGGCGCGTGCCGGCATCGAGGGACGCGCCTATGAGCTGTGGGTGGAGGACAGCGACAATCTGAACGCGGTCGCGGCAGCCGGGCATATCGTCGGCGTCACCCGCTTCGCCGTCGAGCAGCTGCCCAACGGCGAACTGGCCGCCGTCCTGGCGCACGAGCTGGGCCACCATGTCGGCGGCCACGCCTGGTCCTCGCTGCTCGGCTACTGGTACGCGCTGCCCGGACGCCTCGCCTGGCGGTTCCTCAAGGCGTTCTCCGGCGTGGTGTTCAAGGTGTCGCGTGTGTTCGGCTGCTTCGGCGTCGTCTTCGTGGCGATGTTCTTCGGCTTCATCGCCCTGGCGACGGTCGGTACGCTCTACGGCCTTCCGCTGCTGATCCTGGGTGTGCCCTATGCGCTCGCCGCCGTGGGCCGCCGCTCCGAGCTGCGCGCCGACGAGCACGCTGCCGCCCTCGGCTTCGCCCCGATGCTCGCCGCCGTGCTCGACAAGCTGCACCAGCAGGACCAGCGCCGGACCGCCGAGCTGACCTACCGCAACGGCGGCGTCCCCGTCCGGGAGAGCGCGCTCAGCAAGCTGCTCTCCTCGCACCCGGACCACTACACGCGGCTGCACCACTTGCAGCCGTATCTCCAGCCGCAGCGCTGAGCGCTCCGGTTCCCGCCCGGACACGCCGAGGGGCGGTCACTCCGCAATGGAGTGACCGCCCCTCGACTCAAGCTGCTCGCTTACTGGTTGTACGGACCGTAGTCGTAGTCCTCCAGCGGCACGGCCTGGCCGGAGCCGGTGCCGAACGGCGAGTAGTCGATGTCGTCGTAGCCGACGGCCGAGTACATCGCGGCCTTGGCCTCCTCGGTCGGCTCGACCCGGATGTTGCGGTAGCGGGACAGGCCCGTACCGGCCGGGATGAGCTTACCGATGATGACGTTCTCCTTGAGGCCGATCAGGGAGTCGGACTTGGCGTTGATCGCCGCGTCCGTGAGGACCCTGGTCGTCTCCTGGAAGGACGCCGCCGACAGCCAGGACTCCGTGGCCAGCGAGGCCTTGGTGATACCCATGAGCTGCGGACGACCGGAGGCCGGGTGACCGCCCTCCTGGACCACACGACGGTTCTCGTGCTCGAACTTCGAGCGCTCGACCAGCTCACCGGGCAGCAGCTCGGCGTCGCCGGACTCGATGATCGTCACACGGCGCAGCATCTGCCGGATGATGATCTCGATGTGCTTGTCGTGGATCGACACACCCTGCGAGTTGTAGACCTTCTGGACCTCGCCGACCAGGTGGACCTGGACGGCACGCTGGCCCAGGATGCGCAGCACGTCGTGCGGGTTGGTGGCACCCACGGTGAGCTTCTGGCCCACCTCGACGTGCTCGCCCTCGCTCACCAGGAGACGGGCGCGCTTCGAGATCGGGTAGGCCGTCTCGTCGCTGCCGTCGTCCGGGGTGATGACGATCTTCTTGGTCTTCTCGGTCTCCTCGATCCGGACGCGGCCGGAGGCCTCGGAGATCGGGGCGACACCCTTCGGGGTACGGGCCTCGAAGAGCTCGACGACACGCGGCAGACCCTGGGTGATGTCGTCACCGGCCACACCACCGGTGTGGAAGGTACGCATCGTCAGCTGGGTACCGGGCTCACCGATGGACTGGGCGGCGATGATGCCGACCGCCTCACCGATATCGACCAGCTTGCCGGTGGCCAGCGAGCGGCCGTAGCACATGGCGCAGGTGCCGACGGCGGACTCACAGGTCAGGACCGAGCGGGTCTTGACCTCGGCGACGCCGCGGGAGACCAGCTCCTCGATGAGCACATCGCCCAGGTCGGTACCGGCCGGGGCCAGCACCTGGCCGTCGACCACGATGTCCTCGGCGAGGCAGCGCGCGTACACGGACGTCTCGACGTTGTCCGCCTTGCGCAGCACGCCGTCCGCGCCGCGCTCCGCGATCTGGAGCTTGAGGCCGCGCTCGGTGCCGCAGTCCTCCTCGCGGATGATGACGTCCTGCGACACGTCGACCAGACGACGGGTGAGGTAACCCGAGTCGGCGGTACGCAGAGCGGTGTCCGCGAGACCCTTACGGGCACCGTGCGTGGAGATGAAGTACTCCAGCACGGACAGACCCTCACGGAACGACGCCTTGATGGGCCGCGGGATGGTCTCGTTCTTCGCGTTCGACACCAGACCGCGCATACCCGCGATCTGGCGCATCTGCATCATGTTTCCTCGCGCACCCGAGTTCACCATCATGAAGATCGGGTTCGTCTTCGGGAAGTTGTCGTTCATCGCCTCGGCGACCTCGTTGGTCGCCTTGGTCCAGATCGCGATGAGCTCCTGGGTGCGCTCGTCCTTGGTGATCAGACCGCGCTCGTACTGCTTCTGGACCTTCTCGTCCTGCGCCTCGTAGCCCTTGACGATCTCCTTCTTCGCCTCGGGGACGACGACGTCGGAGATGGCGACGGTGACGCCGGAGCGGGTGGCCCAGAAGAAGCCGGCCGCCTTCAGGTTGTCGAGCGTCGCCGCCACGATGACCTTCGGGTAGCGCTCGGCGAGGTCGTTGACGATCTCGGAGAGCTGCTTCTTGCCGACCTCGTAGTCGACGAACGGGTAGTCCTCGGGCAGCAGCTCGTTGAAGAGCGCACGGCCCAGCGTCGTCCGCAGCCGGAAGCTGTCGCCCTGCTGCCACTCACCGGTGCCGAAGCCGTCGCCGGCCGCGGGCTCCTCGTCGGCCGGCGGGGTCCAGCCGCGCGGCGGGATGGTGCCCACCGGGAAGCGGATGTCCACGCGCGACTGCAGCGAGAGCTCACCGGCGTCGAACGCCATGATCGCCTCGGCCACGGATGCGAAGGAGCGCTCCTCGCCCTTCACGTTCCGCATCTCGCCGTCCGTGGTCAGGAAGAACAGACCGAGGACCATGTCCTGGGTCGGCATCGTGACCGGGCGGCCGTCGGCCGGCTTGAGGATGTTGTTCGAGGACAGCATCAGGATGCGGGCCTCGGCCTGCGCCTCCGCGGACAGCGGCAGGTGCACGGCCATCTGGTCACCGTCGAAGTCCGCGTTGAAGGCGGTGCAGACGAGCGGGTGGATCTGGATGGCCTTGCCCTCGACCAGCTGCGGCTCGAAGGCCTGGATGCCGAGGCGGTGCAGGGTGGGCGCACGGTTCAGCAGAACCGGGTGCTCCGCGATGACCTCTTCCAGCACGTCGTACACGACCGTGCGGCCGCGCTCGACCATGCGCTTGGCGCTCTTGATGTTCTGCGCGTGGTTCAGGTCGACCAGGCGCTTCATCACGAACGGCTTGAAGAGCTCCAGCGCCATCGCCTTCGGCAGACCGCACTGGTGCAGCTTCAGCTGCGGACCGACGACGATCACGGAACGCGCCGAGTAGTCGACACGCTTACCGAGCAGGTTCTGACGGAAGCGGCCCTGCTTGCCCTTCAGCATGTCGCTGAGGGACTTCAGCGGACGGTTGCCGGGGCCCGTGACCGGGCGGCCGCGACGACCGTTGTCGAAGAGGGCGTCAACAGCCTCCTGAAGCATGCGCTTCTCGTTGTTGACGATGATCTCCGGGGCACCGAGGTCCAGGAGCCTCTTCAGACGGTTGTTGCGGTTGATGACGCGGCGGTACAGGTCGTTGAGGTCGGAGGTCGCGAAGCGGCCACCGTCCAGCTGCACCATCGGACGCAGGTCCGGCGGGATGACCGGCACGCAGTCCAGGACCATGCCCTTGGGGCTGTTGGAGGTCTGCAGGAACGCGGAGACGACCTTCAGCCGCTTGAGGGCGCGGGTCTTCTTCTGGCCCTTGCCGGTACGGATGATCTCGCGGAGGCGCTCGGCCTCCTCCTCCAGGTCGAAGGACTCCAGGCGCTTCTGCAGCGCCGCGGCACCCATCGAACCGTCGAAGTACGTGCCGAAGCGGTCACGCAGCTCGCGGTAGAGCAGCTCGTCGCCCTCGAGGTCCTGGACCTTGAGGTTCTTGAAGCGGGTCCAGACCTCGTCCAGGCGGTCGATCTCGCGCTGCGCACGGTCGCGCAGCTGCTTCATCTCGCGCTCGGCACCCTCGCGGACCTTGCGGCGCACATCGGCCTTGGCGCCCTCGGCCTCCAGCTCGGCGAGGTCCGTCTCGAGCTTCTTGGCGCGGGCCTCCAGGTCGGCGTCGCGACGGTTCTCGATCTGCTGCCGCTCGACGGAGACATGCGCCTCCAGCGAGGGCAGGTCACGGGTGCGGCGCTCCTCGTCGACGTACGTGATCATGTACGCCGCGAAGTAGATGACCTTCTCCAGGTCCTTCGGGGCGAGGTCGAGCAGGTAGCCCAGCCGCGACGGAACGCCCTTGAAGTACCAGATGTGCGTGACGGGAGCGGCCAGCTCGATGTGGCCCATCCGCTCACGGCGCACCTTGGCGCGCGTGACCTCGACGCCACAGCGCTCGCAGATGATGCCCTTGAATCGGACGCGCTTGTACTTGCCGCAGTAGCACTCCCAGTCCCGGGTGGGACCGAAGATCTTCTCGCAGAAGAGTCCGTCCTTCTCGGGCTTGAGGGTGCGGTAGTTGATGGTCTCGGGCTTCTTGACCTCGCCGTGGCTCCACTGCCGGATGTCGTCAGCGGTGGCCAGGCCGATCCGGAGCTCGTCGAAGAAGTTGACGTCGAGCACTATGCGTCAATCCCTCTCAGGGTCGTGAGTCTTGGGGTCTGATACGGGGGTCCTGGGGCCGGCGGGCCTTGATCGCTCAAGTCCCGCCGGAACTCCCGTCAGACCTCTTCGACGCTGCTCGGCTCGCGCCGGGACAGGTCGATGCCGAGCTCCTCCGCAGCGCGGAAGACGTCCTCGTCGGTGTCACGCATCTCGATGGACATACCGTCGCTGGACAGCACCTCCACGTTCAGGCACAGGGACTGCATCTCCTTGATGAGCACCTTGAAGGACTCGGGGATGCCGGGTTCGGGGATGTTCTCGCCCTTGACGATGGCCTCGTAGACCTTCACGCGGCCGGTGACGTCGTCGGACTTGATGGTCAGCAGCTCCTGGAGGGCGTACGCGGCGCCGTAGGCCTCGAGGGCCCACACCTCCATCTCGCCGAACCGCTGGCCACCGAACTGGGCCTTACCACCCAGCGGCTGCTGGGTGATCATCGAGTAGGGGCCGGTCGAGCGGGCGTGCAGCTTGTCGTCGACCAGGTGGTGCAGCTTCAGGATGTACATGTAGCCGACCGAGATCGGGTCCGGGAACGGCTCACCGCTGCGGCCGTCGAACAGCCGCGCCTTACCGGTCGGGAGCACCATGCGCTCGCCGTCCCGGTTCGGGATGGTGTGCTGGAGCAGACCGGCCAGCTCGTCCTCACGGGCACCGTCGAAGACCGGGGTCGCGACGTTGGTGCCGGGGTCGACCTGGTCGGCGCCGATCGCCTGGAGGCGCTGCGCCCACTCCTCCGCGAGGCCGGAGACGTCCCAGCCGCGGCTGGCGAGCCAGCCGAGGTGGATCTCCAGGACCTGTCCCGGGTTCATTCGGGACGGCACACCCAGCGGGTTGAGGATGATGTCGACCGGGGTGCCGTCCTCCAGGAACGGCATGTCCTCGATCGGCAGGATCTTGGAGATGACACCCTTGTTGCCGTGGCGGCCGGCGAGCTTGTCACCGTCGGTGATCTTGCGCTTCTGCGCGACATAGACGCGGACCAGCTGGTTCACGCCCGGCGGCAGTTCGTCGCCCTCCTCGCGGTCGAAGACGCGCACACCGATGACCTTGCCGGTCTCACCGTGCGGCACCTTCAGCGAGGTGTCACGGACCTCACGGGCCTTCTCACCGAAGATCGCGCGCAGCAGGCGCTCCTCGGGCGTCAGCTCGGTCTCACCCTTCGGGGTGACCTTGCCGACGAGGATGTCACCGGCGATGACCTCGGCGCCGATCCGGATGATGCCGCGCTCGTCGAGGTCGGCGAGGACCTCCTCGGAGACGTTCGGGATGTCCCGGGTGATCTCCTCGGGGCCGAGCTTGGTGTCACGGGCGTCGACCTCGTGCTCCTCGATGTGGATCGAGGAAAGGACGTCGTCCTGCACGAGGCGCTGCGACAGGATGATCGCGTCCTCGTAGTTGTGACCCTCCCACGGCATGAACGCCACCAGCAGGTTCTTGCCGAGCGCCATCTCGCCGTTCTGGGTGGCCGGACCGTCGGCGAGGACCTGGCCCTCGATGACGCGGTCGCCCTCGTTGACGATGACCTTCTGGTTGACCGAGGTGCCCTGGTTGGAGCGGGCGAACTTGGCCAGGCGGTAGGTGATGTACGTGCCGTCGTCGTTGGCGGTGGTGATGTAGTCCGCGGAGACCTCCTGGACCACACCGGCCTTCTCGGCCTTGACGACGTCGCCGGCGTCGACGGCGGAGCGGTACTCCATGCCGGTGCCGACGAGCGGGGACTCCGACTTGATCAGCGGAACGGCCTGGCGCATCATGTTCGCGCCCATCAGGGCACGGTTGGCGTCGTCGTGCTCCAGGAACGGGATCATGGCGGTCGCGACCGACACCATCTGGCGCGGCGAGACGTCCATGTAGTCCACGTCCGAGGGGCTGACGTAGTCGACCTCACCGCCGCGGCGGCGGACCAGGACACGGTTCTCGGCGAAGCGCAGGTCGTCCGTCAGGGTGGCGTTGGCCTGCGCGATGACGAAGCGGTCCTCCTCGTCGGCCGTCAGGTAGTCGACCTCGTCGGTGACCTGGCCCTCGTCGACCTTGCGGTACGGGGTCTCGACGAAACCGAACGCGTTGACCCGGCCGTAGGAGGCGAGCGAGCCGATCAGACCGATGTTCGGGCCTTCGGGGGTCTCGATCGGGCACATGCGGCCGTAGTGCGAGGGGTGCACGTCACGGACCTCGAAGCCGGCCCGCTCACGGGAGAGACCGCCCGGGCCCAGCGCGGACAGACGCCGCTTGTGCGTCAGGCCGGACAGCGGGTTGTTCTGGTCCATGAACTGGGACAGCTGGCTGGTGCCGAAGAACTCCTTGATGGAGGCGACGACCGGCCGGATGTTGATCAGGGTCTGCGGCGTGATCGCCTCGACGTCCTGCGTGGTCATGCGCTCGCGCACGACGCGCTCCATACGCGCCAGACCCGTGCGGACCTGGTTCTGGATGAGCTCGCCGACGCTGCGCAGACGACGGTTGCCGAAGTGGTCGATGTCGTCGGTCTCGACGACCACCGTCTCGCCGTTGTCGGCGACGGTCTCGATCTCACCGGCGTGCAGCTTCACCAGGTACTTGATCGAGGCGATGATGTCCTCGACGGTCAGGACACCCGCGTCGAGCCCGGTGTCCGTACCCAGCTTCTTGTTGACCTTGTAGCGGCCGACCTTCGCGAGGTCGTAGCGCTTCGGGTTGAAGTAGAGGTTCTCGAGCAGCGTCTGCGCGGCCTCACGCGTCGGGGGCTCGCCCGGGCGCAGCTTGCGGTAGATGTCGAGCAGCGCGTCGTCCTGGCCCTGGGTGTGGTCCTTCTCCAGGGTGGCGCGCATGGACTCGTACTCGCCGAACTCCTCGAGGATCTGCTCGGTCGTCCAGCCGAGCGCCTTCAGGAGGACGGTCACGGACTGCTTGCGCTTGCGGTCGATGCGGACACCGACCATGTCACGCTTGTCGATCTCCATCTCCAGCCAGGCACCCCGGGACGGGATGATCTTGGCGGAGAAGATGTCCTTGTCGGACGTCTTGTCGATGCTGGAGTCGAAGTAGACACCGGGGGAACGGACCAGCTGCGACACCACGACACGCTCGGTGCCGTTGATGACGAAGGTGCCCTTGTTCGTCATGAGCGGGAAGTCACCCATGAAGACGGTCTGGGACTTGATCTCGCCGGTCTCGTTGTTGGTGAACTCGGCCGTGACGAAGAGCGGAGCCGCGTACGTGAAGTCGCGCTCCTTGCACTCGTCGATCGAGTTCTTGGGCGGCTCGAAGCGGTGGTCGCGGAACGTCAGCGACATCGACCCGGAGAAGTCCTCGATCGGGGAGATCTCCTCGAAGATCTCCTCGAGACCGGACTTGGTGGGGACGTCCTGACCTGACTCCAGAGCCTCCTCGACGCGAGCCTTCCACGCGTCGTTGCCGAGCAGCCAGTCGAAGCTCTCGGTTTGCAGCGCGAGAAGGTTCGGAACCTCGAGGGGCTCCTTGATCTTTGCAAAGGAGATGCGCAGCGGGGCGGTGCTGGCGCCGTTGTTCGTATTCGCGGTCGAGGCAGTGCGCGAGGCGGCCAAGAGGGGGTCCTTCCGAGGGCTCGGACTCACTACGCGCGTCCCTGTCCTCGCCGGGCACAGAGATGGAAGTCCCAGGTCAGAGACTCATGATCGTCGTGCTCAAGCAAGGAGCGTGCTCCTGGTGACGGGCAGGAGGCAGCTAACAGGCAGCGCAAAGGGTCAGTGTAGCCACTTGGCACACTGATGTCCAGTGCGGGTTTGAAGGCTCACGACGGACACCCTCGTTATTCCTCAACACCTGCAGCAAGCCACGCCCTCGATGCACATCGATACTGCCCTCTTCGTCGTCGATCCATGCCTCGGATCCGGATCGTTGTGACGACGCGTCCTGAGAATTGCGCGCTGCGTGCAGTTCGTCAAGGCCCCCCTGGCCGAAAACCGGGTGCTGCCCTCGTCACGTGCCGCCTGTCACCGGGGCCCTCGGGAGGCACGACGAAGATCACCATACTCCCCGCGGCGACAGCCGCAAGGCAGCCGCCGCCTGACCCTCCGGAACGCCGAAGAGCGACCACCCGGATGGATGATCGCTCTTCAGCGCGTTCGCGTTACAGCCCCACGAGTGAGCCGCGAGCGACCCGAGCGAGGTCGTTACGGCGTTCGAGTGAGCTGCACGTCACATGCACGGCAGGGGCACGTACGGGACACCCGTCCCGTACGGCCCCAGGGGTCCCGTGCGGACCCGTGAGCCCGGGTGTGGACCCGAGGAGGTCTTACTTGACCTCGACGGAGGCGCCGGCGCCCTTGAGGGACTCGGCGGCCTTCTCCGCGGCCTCCTTGTTGACCTTCTCCAGGACCGGCTTCGGGGCGCCGTCCACCAGGTCCTTGGCCTCCTTCAGGCCGAGGGAGGTGAGCTCGCGCACGACCTTGATGACCTGGATCTTCTTCTCGCCGGCACCGGTGAGGATGACGTCGAACTCGTCCTTCTCCTCCTCGGCCTCGACCGGGGCGCCGGGGGCACCCGGGGCGGCGACGGCGACCGCGGCGGCGGCGGTGACGTCGAACTTCTCCTCGAACGCCTTCACGAACTCGGAGAGCTCGATGAGGGTCATCTCCTCGAACTGCGCGAGCAGGTCATCCTGGGTGAGCTTCGCCATGATGGGCGATCCTTCCATTGATTCGGCTGGTGCCGGATGTACATGTATGGCGGGCGTACGTTCGGCCCGCTGTGACCGTCGCCTCAGGCGGCGGTCAATGCGCGAGCCGAGTTACTCGGCACCGCCCTGCTCGTCCTGCTTGGCGCGAAGCGCGTCCACGGTGCGGACGAGCTTCGACGGGAGCGCCTGGAAGACCTGAGCAGCCTGGGTCTGCTTGCCCTTGAAGGCGCCCGCCAGCTTGGCGAGCAGAACCTCGCGGGACTCGAGGTCCGCAAGCTTCTTGATCTCGTCGGCCGACAGCGCCTTGCCGTCGAGGACACCGCCCTTGATGACGAGATTCGGGTTGTCCTTGGCGAAGTCACGAAGACCCTTCGCCGACTCCACCGGGTCACCGGTGACGAAGGCGACCGCCGTCGGACCGTTGAACAGGTCGTCCAGCGTGTTGATCCCGGCCTCGTTGGCCGCAATCTTGGTCAGCGTGTTCTTCACCACGGCGTACTGGGCGTTCTCACCGAGCGAACGACGCAGCGTCTTGAGCTGCGCCACGGTGAGACCCCGGTACTCGGTCAGCACGGCGGCGTTCGAGCTACGGAACTGCTCCGCCAGCTCGGCTACCGCGGCAGCCTTGTCGGGCCTCGCCATAGAGCGTCGGCCTCCTTCCGGGTGATGGGACCGCTCGGAAGGGGCTGAGAAAACGAAACGCCCCGGCGCAGGCGCACGGGGCGGACTCGACCGGTCGCACATACGGCGAACGCATGTGCTCCGGGAGTTCTTCCACTGTCACCTGCGCGGGTCGTCCGCAATTCAGCGGATCCTTCGGTCACCGCGCCCTCGTGCGAGCACACGGCGACGACCAGCGGTCTTTGGCTTCGACAGGGAGACTACGGGAACGGATCGCCGTGGGGCAAATCCGTTCCCGCACGAGGGGGCTCAGCCCTGCTGGGCCTCCTTCATCATCTCCTCGAGGGAGGCCGTGTCGTTGGCCGGCGGGGCCTTCACCGTCACCGGCTTGTTGAAGTCGAGGAAGGTGATGGTGATGTCGAGCGGGCCCTGCTCAGCGTCGCCGTGCATCCGGAACTGCTTGGTGTGGTCGTCGCCGTCGATCCACATGTCCATGGTCAGCTTGTCGGCGCCCAGGCTCTCGTACTGCTCGAGGCTCTTCTCGCGGCCCTTGCGGGTCTCCTTGTCGAGCTTCTGCTTCTTGAGGTCGGCGCGCAGGTCGGCGAGGGTGATCTTGCCCTTGTAGTGGGTCGTCTTCACGCCGTCGACGGTCTCGGTGCCCACCTCCGTCACATTCTTGGAGCCGGTGAGGAAGGTGGACTCCTGGGCCGGATTCTGGCTCGCCTGGCCGGCGCCGAACTGGTCGGTGCCCAGCCCCCCGTCCTCGCCCAGGTTCCCCAGGTCGAACTTCATCCAGCTCTTGCCGTTCATCTCCTTGGCGAGCTCGGCGTTCCCGCCCATGTACATCACCGAATCCACGAGCCGGATCTCGATCGGTCCTTCGGTGCCCTGCTCCTCGGCCGTCATCTTCATCGACATGGCGAGGGGCTTCATGCTCATCTCGGCCTCGGCCTCGACCTTGCCCGAGCCCGGAACCGTGCCGGTCATCCGGTAGTGCAGGGAGCTGATGTCCTGGCTGTTCTTCGCGGCCTTGGCCACGGCCGCGGCGGGCGTCATCCGCGGCTCGTCCGCGCCACCCTTCGAACAGGCGACTGCCCCGCCGCCCAGGATCAGAGCCGCGAGCACCACGCCCGTCGCCCCACGCCCCGCCGTTCCACGCACGGCAACCTTCATGGTGATTCCCCCCAAGGAACACATAGACGATTAACAGCAAGATCGTGAGCTTATCCCGCCCCGGTGACAACGCCCCCTGCCTTCCCGCGCCGCCCGCCGCGAAACGCCCCAGGAGCCCTAGGAGCCCTGGGTGTCCATCAGCTCCTTGAAATCGGCGGTGTCCGCGGCCGGAGGCTTGGCGACCGTGACCTTCACCCCGTACTCGCGGTAGTACGCCGTCGAGGACATCCGTCCGGTCGACAGCTCGCCCCGCTCGGCCTTCTTGACCAGCAGGTCGTGGTCATCGACCCAGATGTCGACGGTCTCCGTGGTGACCCCCGCCTGTTCCAGCTGCGCCTTGAGCCCCGCGGCACCCCGCCCGGTGAGAGCTGCCGTGGTGACCGTGCCCGAGTAGTGCGTGGTACGCCGGCCGCGCACCGTCTCCTCGCCGACCCGGTGGACGTTCCCGGAGGCGAGCAGCAGGCGGACCGGCTGGAGTGGGGCGGTGCTGCGCAGCTGGTCCGACAGATAGGCCCCGGAGCCGCCCGGCAGGGCCGTCAGGTCGTCGTAGGCGTACTGGATCCAGTGGCGGCCCCGCAGATGGCGGGCGAAGGCGGCTCCGACCTTCGCGTAGTAGGCGTCGGGGAGCAGCCGGGCCTCCATGGAGGTGCTGTTGAGGGTGCGCATGGTCTCGGCGAGCCGGCCGCCGGTGTAGGTGATGCTCAGGGTGCCGACGGAGTCCCCGGACCAGCCGAGCGCCCCCTCCGTCTTCAGGGAGAGCATCCCGCCCATGGCCGTGGTGGACTCTATCCGCGCGGAGCCGGCCCTGGCGGTGGCCTGCTCGACGGCGCGCAGGGCGGTCGCGGTCCGCGGGTCTGTGCGATGGGGCCCCTCGGCACGGCCCGTTCGGCCGTCCGACGGCGCCACGGAGTGCCGGTGGGCTTCACCGTCACCGGAGAATCCGCAGGCCGCCACGGCGGACAGCGCGGCGAGCGCCGCGATCGAGAGGACGCCCCGCCTGATGATCCGGTCCCTCATCCGTCCCCCTCACCCGCTCCGTGATCATCACGCTAACTCCGGGAGGGGAAAAGAGCACGTGCCCGGGGTGAAACGGCATGTGCCTCTTCTCCCAGGGCCGCTTCTCACGGCACGGGCGCCCACGCGCGGCGGTCCGGTGCCCGAACGCCGACGGGCCCCGCACCTGGGAAGGTACGGGGCCCGTCGTCAGCTGCGCAGGACCGCGGCTGCCGTCAGGATCAGACGGCGGCCGGGTCCTCCTCGACGAGGAGGTTGCGGGTGCGGTTCGGGTCGAGGGGGATGCCGGGGCCCATCGTGGTGGTGATGGCGGCCTTCTTGATGTAACGACCCTTGGCGGCGGACGGCTTCAGACGGAGGATCTCCTCCAGGGCCGCGCCATAGTTCTCCACCAGCTTGGTGTCGTCGAAGGACGCCTTGCCGATGATGAAGTGCAGGTTCGAGTGCTTGTCGACGCGGAACTCGATCTTGCCGCCCTTGATGTCCGTGACAGCCTTCGTCACGTCCGGGGTCACGGTGCCGGTCTTGGGGTTCGGCATGAGACCACGGGGACCGAGCACACGGCCGAGACGGCCGACCTTGCCCATGAGGTCCGGGGTGGCGACGACGGCGTCGAAGTCCAGGCGGCCCTTCGACACCTCGTCGATGAGCTCGTCGGCGCCGACGATGTCGGCGCCCGCGGCACGAGCGGCCTCGGCACGGTCACCGGTCGCGAAGACCAGGACCCGGGCGGTCTTACCGGTGCCGTGCGGGAGGTTCACGGTGCCACGGACCATCTGGTCCGCCTTGCGCGGGTCGACACCCAGACGGAAGGCGACCTCGACGGTGCCGTCGAACTTGGAGGTGGAGGTCTCCTTGGCGAGACGGACGGCCTCGAGCGGGGCGTACAGCTTCTCCCGGTCGACCTTGGCGTCCGCAGCGCGGAGAGCCTTGCTGCGCTTGCTCACAACTGCTCCTGAGTGTTCTGAAAGGAGTCGTGGTGCGGGCCGAGCAGGCCCTGCCACGTGCGGCCGGAGCCGCATGTTCTACGAAGGTGGGGTTCAGCCCTCGACCGTGACGCCCATGGAACGCGCGGTACCGGCGATGATCTTCGCGGCGGCGTCCAGGTCGTTGGCGTTGAGGTCGGGCAGCTTGGTCTGGGCGATCTCGCGGACCTGCGCCTGGGTGATCTTGGCGACCTTGGTCTTGTGCGGCTCGCCGGAGCCCTTCTCCACGCCCGCGGCCTTGAGGATCATCTTGGCGGCCGGCGGCGTCTTGGTGATGAAGGTGAAGGAACGGTCCTCGTAGACCGTGATCTCCACCGGGATGACCCAACCGCGCTGCGACTCGGTCGCGGCGTTGTAGGCCTTGCAGAACTCCATGATGTTGACGCCGTGCTGACCCAGCGCCGGGCCGACCGGCGGGGCCGGATTGGCTGCGCCGGCCTGGATCTGGAGCTTGATAAGCCCCGTGACCTTCTTCTTCTTGGGAGGCATGCTCTCTCCGGGTCCTTACTGAGAGGTTGAGTACCCTCCGCGCCGTTGGATGCGTGCATCCCGCGGAAGGCATACCGCACAACGATAGCCGGTGTCACCTCGGGACAAGAAATCGGCCCCCGGCCGCCCCTCGGCGGCAGGTGTGCCGTTCCTCGTCGGCGGAGCGGATCCGATGCCCGGGGCCCGGGCACGAAAGAGCCCCCGCCCGCAGGAAACCGCTGGGCAGGGGCTCGGTCGGACGACCGTGACGTCAGTTCTTCTGGATCTGGTCGAAGGAGAGCTCGACCGGCGTCTCGCGGCCGAAGATCTCCACCAGGCCCTTGACCTTCTTGGAGTCGGCGTTGATCTCGTTGATGGTGGCCTGCAGCGTGGCGAAGGGGCCGTCGGTGACGGTGACCGAGTCGCCGACCTCGAAGTCCAGCACCTGGACCTCGACCTTGCGCTGCGGAGCCGGCTTGCCCTCGGCCTCGGCGGCCTCGCGGGCGGCCTTCTCCTCGGCCTCCGGGGCGAGCATCTTGACGATCTCGTCCAGGGTCAGCGGGTAGGGGTCGTAGGCGTTGCCGACGAAGCCGGTGACTCCGGGCGTGTTGCGCACGACGCCCCAGGACTCGTTCGTCAGGTCCATGCGCACCAGCACATAGCCGGGGAGCTTGTTCTGACGGATGGTCTTGCGGTCGCCGTTCTTGATCTGGACGACCTCTTCCTGCGGCACCTCGGCCTGGAAGATGTAGTCCTCGACGTTCAGCGAGACGGCGCGCTGTTCGAGGTTGGTCTTCACGCGGTTCTCGTAACCGGCGTAGGTGTGGATCACGTACCACTCGCCGGGCAGGGAGCGCAGTTCCTCGCGGAGCTTCTCGACCGGGTCGAGCTCGGGCTCCGAAGCACCCTCGACGGCCTCGTCCTCGTCCACGACGTGCACAGCGGCCTGCTCTGCCGGCTCGCCCGCGGCGGCTTCGGCAGCCTCGGCCTCGTCGACCTCGTCCGCGCCTTCGACGATGTCGAGCTCATCATCCACGGACTCGTCCGGCTCGATGGCGTCGTTCAGGTTCGGGTCAGACACGGTGGCTGCTTCTTCCTGGATACATAGGGGTGGAACACGCGAAAGGGACGCCGGGCACCAACGGCGTCCTTCGCTCTCGGCTCAGCCGAAGACGTACTTGGCGGCGTGGTTGAACCCATAGTCAATCAAAGTCACCAGGGCGATCATGATCACGACGAAGAAGATCACCACAGTGGTGTACGACGTCAACTGGTTCCGCGTCGGCCAGACGACCTTGCGCAGCTCCGCGATGATCTGACGATAGAAGAGGGCAAGGCGCTTCAGCGGGCCCTTCTTGCCACGCTTCCCGCCCTTGCGGGTCTTCTTCTTCGACTCCTGCACCTCGTCCTGGGCGTCAGGCATGTCGATGGAGCCCACGGCGTCCGTCACTCGTCCTCACCTGAATTCCCGGGTCGTGGCCGTGCCGCGCCCGGTTGAGCCGCACGGCGAGTGCAAAACATACGTACTGTGCGCACACTTCCTGGTGGAGAGTGTGTAGCAGGGCCGGAGGGACTTGAACCCCCAACCGCTGGTTTTGGAGACCAGTGCTCTACCAATTGAGCTACGACCCTTTGCTGTGTAGCCCCAACGTACCGCATCCGACCGGGTGCGCGGTGTGCACCGACCCGAAGCAGCCGCTGGTGGCCAACGAGGTGAGAGTGTACGTGCTCCGGGGCCGGTCGTCGAACAGAAAGTTCCCGTAAGGGCTTTGCCGCCGGAAGATCGGCCCGGTGACCCTCTGGATCCGGACATGGGTTCGGTCCTCGGTCCGGTCCTGTTCAGTCTGTGAAACCCGCGTGCCGAGGGTGATTCCGGTCTGAAACGATGGGTTGCATGAGCGCTGCAACCCCTCCGACCGAGCGCCGGGTCTCCGCCCGGATCGGCGCGATCTCCGAGTCCGCCACCCTCGCCGTGGATGCCAAGGCCAAGGCCCTCAAGGCCGCCGGGCGTCCGGTGATCGGCTTCGGCGCCGGTGAGCCCGACTTCCCGACGCCGGACTACATCGTCGAGGCCGCCGTCGAGGCCTGCAGAAACCCGAAGTACCACCGCTACACGCCGGCCGGCGGACTGCCCGAGCTGAAGACCGCGATCGCGGCCAAGACGCTGCGGGACTCCGGCTACGAGGTGGACGCCTCCCAGGTCCTGGTCACCAACGGCGGCAAGCAGGCCATCTACCAGGCCTTCGCCGCGATCCTCGACCCGGGCGACGAGGTGATCGTCCCGGCGCCGTACTGGACGACGTACCCGGAGTCGATCCGGCTGGCCGACGGTGTCCCGGTGGAGGTCGTCGCGGACGAGACGACCGGATACCGCGTCTCCGTCGAGCAGCTGGAGGCGGCCCGTACGGAGAAGACCAAGGTCGTCCTCTTCGTCTCCCCCTCCAACCCGACCGGCGCGGTCTACAGCGAGGCGGAGACCGAGGCGATCGGCCGCTGGGCGGTCGAGCACGGTCTGTGGGTGCTGACGGACGAGATCTATGAGCACCTGGTCTACGGCGACGCGACGTTCACCTCGCTGCCGGCGATCCTTCCCGAGCTGCGCGACAAGTGCATCGTGGTCAACGGCGTCGCCAAGACGTACGCGATGACCGGCTGGCGGGTGGGCTGGATCATCGGCCCGAAGGACGTGGTGAAGGCGGCGACGAACCTCCAGTCGCATGCCACGTCCAATGTGTCGAACGTCGCGCAGGTGGCGGCGCTGGCGGCCGTGTCGGGCGATCTGACGGCGGTCGCGGAGATGCGCGAGGCCTTCGACCGGCGCCGCAGGACCATCGTGCGGATGCTGAACGAGATCGACGGCGTGGTCTGCCCCGAGCCGGAGGGCGCGTTCTATGTCTACCCCTCGGTGAAGGCGCTGATCGGCAAGGAGATCCGCGGCAAGCGCCCGGAGAGCTCGGTGGAGCTGGCCGCGCTGATCCTGGAGGAGGCCGAGGTCGCGGTCGTCCCGGGCGAGGCCTTCGGCACCCCCGGCTATCTGCGGCTGTCGTACGCCCTCGGTGACGAGGACCTGGTCGAGGGCGTGAGCCGGATCCAGAAGCTGCTGGCGGAGGCGCGGGACTGACGTCGTCCCGCTCCCGGTCCGCGGGGCGGTCACCCACGAATGCGTGGGGTGACCGCCCCGTTCGTCTGTGCGAGCGGGACCATGAATTGTTTGTGCGAGCAAGACCACGAAGGGGGAAAGTGCTACCGGTGCGGCGGGAGTGTCGGGCAGGATCCTGGAATGGAGCATGTACGTGATGTCTCTGAGCTGCCGAAGGCCCATCTGCACCTGCACTTCACCGGCTCGATGCGGCCCGCCACCCTGCTGGAACTCGCCGACAGGGACGGGGTCCGGCTGCCCGATGCGCTGACGGAGGCGCTGACCAGCGGGGAGCCGCCGAAGCTGCGGGCGACGGACGAGCGCGGCTGGTTCCGCTTCCAGCGGTTGTACGACGCGGCGCGCTCGTGCCTCAGGAAACCCGAGGACATCCAGCGGCTGGTGCGGGAGGCCGCGGAGGAGGACGTCAAGGACGGCTCGGGCTGGCTGGAGATCCAGGTCGACCCGACGTCCTACGCGCCGCGCCTGGGCGGTCTGATCCCGGCGCTGGAGATCATCCTGGACGCGGTCGACACCACGATGCGGGAGACCGGTCTCGGAATGCGTGTGCTGGTCGCCGCGAACCGGATGAAGCACCCCCTGGACGCGCGCACGCTGGCGCGTCTGGCGGTGCGGTACGGGGACCGCGGAGTGGTGGGCTTCGGCCTCTCGAACGACGAGCGCCGGGGCATGGCACGGGATTTCGACCGCGCGTTCGCCATCGCCCGCGACGGCGGTCTGCTGTCGGCCCCGCACGGCGGCGAGCTGACCGGTCCGGCGTCGGTCCGCGACTGCCTGGACGATCTGCACGCGGACCGGCTGGGCCACGGGGTGCGCGCCGCGGAGGACCCCCGGCTGCTGAGGCGGCTGGCGGACCGCGGGGTGACCTGTGAGGTGTGCCCGGCGTCGAATGTGGCACTGGGCGTCTACGAGAAGCCCGAGGACGTCCCCCTGCGCACTCTGTTCGAAGCCGGGGTCCCGATGGCGCTGGGCGCCGACGACCCCCTGCTGTTCGGCTCCCGTCTGGCGGCCCAGTACGAGATCGCCCGTCACCACCACGGCTTCACGGACGAGGAGCTGGCGGAACTGGCCCGCCAGTCGGTGCGGGGGTCGGCGGCACCCGAGGACGCGAAGGCGAAACTGCTGGCGGGCATCGACGACTGGATCAACACCCCGGCCCCCTGACCCGGGCGGTGTCCATGTGAGCGATACAAAAGGGACGACGGAAGGGACAGCCGAATGAGAATCACCGTGTTCGGTGCCACCGGCGGCATCGGCCGGGAGATCGTGCGCCAGGCTCTGGCCGCCGGCCACCAGGTCACCGCCGTCGTACGGGATCCCGCGCGGTTCACCGTGACCGGTGCGGGCCTGGAGGTGTTCCGCGCGGATCTGGTCGACCCCGGTGCGCTGCGTCCGTCGGTGGCCGGCCGGGACGCTGTCCTGTCGGGGCTCGGCGCGCGCAGCCGCCGGGACGCCGGGGTGGCGACACGGCTGACACGGGCGGTGCTGGACGCCATGGCGGCGGAGAACGTGGGCCGGCTGCTCGTGGTGAGCGCCGCTCCGGTCGGCCCCGCGCCCGAGGGCGACGGACTGCTCGACCGCGCCGTCCGGGGTGTGGTCTCGGCGGTCCTGAAGGACGTCTACGCCGACCTCGCGGCGATGGAGGCCGAACTGGCCCGCAGCGCCACGGACTGGACGGTCGTACGCCCGCCGCGGCTGCTGGACAAGCCGCTCACCGGCGCGTACCGCACGGTCGTCGGCGGCTTCCCCCGCGGCGGCCGGTTCATCGCGCGCGCCGATGTGGCCCACGCGATGCTGGCGATGCTGGACGACCGGGGGACGGTGAAGCAGGGGGTGGGGGTGGCCTACTAGCTTGATCTTCAACCTGTGCGGCGTGACCCTCCGGTCAGAGGGTCACGCCGACCGTCACGGGCTCGTTCACCAGGGTGATCCCGAAGGCCTCGCGGACCCCGGCGACGACCTCGCGGGCGAGGGCGAGCAGATCCTCGGTGGTGGCGTCACCCCGGTTGGTGAGGGCCAGGGTGTGCTTGGTGGAGATACGGGCGGGGCCGGTGCCGTACCCCTTGGTGAAGCCCGCCCTGTCGATCAGCCAGGCGGCCGAGGTCTTGGTGTGACCGTCGCCCGCCGGGTACGCGGGCGGCTGCGCCTCCTGGCCCAGCCGTTCCCGCACCCGGGCGCGGAACGCGGCGAACTCCTCGTCCCTGAGGATCGGGTTGGTGAAGAAGGAGCCGGCCGACCAGGTGTCGTGGTCCTCCGGGTCCAGGACCATGCCCTTACCCGTCCGCAGCTTCAGGACGGTCTCGCGGGCCTCGGCCAGCGGCACCCGGTCACCGGGCTCGGCCCCCAGGGCGCGGGCCGTCTCGGCGTACTTCAGCGGGGCGGAGAGTCCCGCTGCGTCCTCCAGAGCGAAGCGGACCCGCAGCACTACGAAGCGGTCGGGGTCGGCCTTGAAACGACTGTGCCGGTACGAGAACGCGCACTCGGCGTTCGGGATCACAACCGTTTCACGCGTCCTTCGGTCGTAGGCGATCACCTCGGTGATCGTGGAGGAGACTTCCTGACCGTAGGCCCCGACGTTCTGGATCGGGGTCGCGCCGGCGGACCCGGGGATTCCGGCGAGGCACTCGATCCCGGCGAGACCGGCCTCGACGGTGCGGGCGACGGCGTCGGTCCACACCTCGCCGGCGGCCAGCTCCAGCCGCGTGCCGTCGAGCGAGAAACCCTCCGTCGCGATGCGCAGGGCGGTGCCCTCGAAGCCCTCGTCGCCGATGACCAGGTTGGATCCGCCGCCGATGACCAGCAGCGGCGTACCGGAGTCGTCGGCCTCCCGGACGGCGGCGATCACCTCGGCGTCGGTGCCGGCGGTGATCAGGCGGGTCGCGGGACCGCCCAGCCGGAAGGTGGTCAGCGGGGCGAGCGGGGCGTCATGGAGTTCCTGCACGCGCCAAGACTACGAGACGGCCCCGACGGCACCGGCGCATGGGCACGGCCCCGCCGGAGGGGGCCGACACCCGCAAGGGGCACCCGCACCTGGCGGACGCCCCTTGCCGAAGTCGCGGTCGAGCCGGACCGATCCGTCGTCAGGCCAGTCGTACGACGGCCCGGGACATGCCCAGCACCTTCTGTCCCGCGCTGGTCGCCGTGAGGTCGACGCGGACCCTGTGGTCGTCGAGCTTGGCCGCGACCTTGCCGCTGACCTCGATGAGGGCTCCCTGGTCGTCGTTGGGCACGACGACGGGCTTGGTGAAGCGGACTCCGTACTCGACGACGGCACCGGGGTCGCCCGCCCAGTCGGTCACCACGCGGATCGCCTCGGCCATGGTGAACATGCCGTGCGCGATGACGTCCGGCAGACCGACCTCCCGGGCGAACTTCTCGTTCCAGTGGATCGGGTTGAAGTCCCCGGAGGCGCCCGCGTATCGCACGAGCGTGTCACGGGTGACGGGGAAGGTCTGCGCCGGCAGTTCGGTGCCGATGTCGACGGCGTCGTAAGCGATCTTCGCGGTCATCCGGCTCATGCCTCCTCTTCGGGCGCCCGCGCCACGAGCTTCGTCCAGGCGGTCACCACATGCTCGCCGGCCTCGTCATGGACCTCGCCGCGGATGTCCAGGATGTCGTTGCCGGCCAGGGACTTGATCGACTCGATGGTCGAGGTGACGCTCAGCCGGTCGCCTGCGCGGACCGGGCGGGTGTAGGCGAACTTCTGGTCACCGTGCACCACGCGGCTGTAGTCCAGGCCGAGCTTGGGGTCCTCGACGACCTGGCCCGCGGCCTTGAAGGTGATCGCGAAGACAAAGGTCGGCGGGGCGATCACATCGGGGTGGCCGAGTGCCTTGGCGGCCTCACGGTCCGTGTAGGCCGGGTTGTCGTCCCCGATCGCCTCCGCGAACTCGCGGATCTTCTCCCGGCCGACCTCGTAGGGGTCGGTGGGCGGGTAGGACCGCCCCACAAAGGACTGGTCGAGCGCCATGGGCTCGGCACCTCCTGCTAGTTCATCGGGTCTGGCCGCGTCGAAGGCCGCCGCGGCGAAGCGCTGCCGCGCGCCGGTTCGATCGTCCGGTCCGGCCCATCTTCCTTCAGCCACCCGCTCGATGTCCGTCAGCCACCCGGTCGGCCGGGTCGTCCCGGACCCGGCCACGCGAACGCCGCCGTCCGGGGCGGCCGGTCACGGCCGCGCGCCCGCCGGTCTCACACGGAGGCCACCGGGAGGGAAGTCCCGCCGAAACCACGGCGGACACCGGTCACCGCAACGACGCGAGGCCGCCCCCTGGTGATGGGGGCGGCCTCGCGTACGAACTTGCTTATCGCGTCTCGCGGTGCGCGGTGTGCGCGTTGCAACGCGGGCAATGCTTCTTCATCTCAAGTCGGTCCGGGTTGTTACGCCGGTTCTTCTTGGTGATGTAGTTCCGCTCCTTGCACTCCACGCAGGCCAGCGTGATCTTCGGGCGGACGTCGGTGGCAGCCACGTGAGTGCTCCTTGACGAACGGATGGGGAATTAACGCAAGAAAGAGTAGCCGATCGAAGGACCGACCCCGCAATCGGCTACTGTGTGTAGCGGTGACCGGACTTGAACCGGTGACACAGCGATTATGAGCCGCTTGCTCTACCGACTGAGCTACACCGCTGCGATGCGATCGGAACCCGTCTTGCGACGGGGGCCTCTCACACCAGAGCCCCAAAACGGAATCGAACCGTTGACCTTCTCCTTACCATGGAGACGCTCTGCCGACTGAGCTATTGGGGCGAGCGATGAAGACATTACACGGTCGCCCGCCGTTCGCCCAAATCCGTTTCGCGGCACCCGCCCCGGCCTGTTCCGGGCCCTGCCCCGGGGGTTTCCCTCCGCCCCTCGCGCACCCGGCGCGACGGAACCTCCCCGCCCTGCGGGCACGACCACGACGGGGCTCCGTCCGGCCGCGCCGGGCATCACCCGGGCATAGGCGATCACGCCGGTCACCGGCGGTAAGGACCACACCGGTACGACTATTGCGCTCCTCCCCACCCCGGCCGGGTCGCCACCCTAGGCTCGACCCACCCCGCCTGATCTTGATCTTTGCCTCTGGTGCGCAACGGCCCTCGGAACCACAGGAGCGCGATGCCCGACAGCCGACCGCAGCCGCCGCCCCGCCTCTCCGCCCCGCCGCCGGAACCGGCCGGCCCGGCCGCGCTGCTGCTGAGCGGGGCACGGCTGTCCGACGGGCGGACGGTGGACGTGCGGCTGGGCGACGGTCGCATCGAAGCCGTCGGAACCGTCGGCAGCTTGGCCGCGGAGTCCGTCGGCGCCCATGTCGACCTCGAGGGTTATCTCCTTCTGCCGGCCCCCGCCGAGCCGCATGCGCACAGCGACACGGCCCTGTCCGCGGACGGCGACGGACCCGTCTCCTGCACGGCCGAGGAGGTCCAGCGCCGCACCACCGAGGCCGCGCTGCTGCAGCTCGGGCACGGCGCGACGGCGCTGCGCTCGCATGTGCGCATCGGTGAGGTGCAGGGCCTGGACGCGCTGGCGGCGGTCCTGAACGCACGGCGTTCGCTGTCCGGACTTGCCGAGCTGACGGTGGTGGCGATGCCGCGGGTCCTGACCGGGATCGCCGGGGCGGACGGCCTCGCCCTGCTGCGGGAGGCGCTGCGGAGGGGCGCGACGGTGGTGGGCGGCTGCCCGGACGCGGATCCCGACCCGGCGGGATACACGGAGACGGTCCTGGAGCTGGCCTCCGAGTTCGACCGCCCGGTGGACCTGCACACGGACGCCGGCGATCCGGCACGTCTGGCCCGGCTGGCGGCGATGGCGGGCGGTCTGCGCCCCGGGGTGACCCTGGCCCCGTGCGGCGGGCTCGGGCGTCTCCCGGCGGGCTCCGCGGCACAGGCCGCCGAGCGGCTCGCCGCCGCGGGAGTGACGGTGGTCTGCCTGCCGCAGGGCGGCTGCGGCGCGGTCGAGCGGCGCGGCACAGCTCCGGTACGGCTGCTGCGGTCCGCCGGGGTCAGAGTGGCGGCGGGCAGTGGGGCGCTCAGGGATCTGTCGAATCCGGTGGGGCGCGGGGACCCGCTGGAGGCGGCCTATCTGCTGGCCTCCCGCCATGGGCTGTCCGCCGAGGAGGCCTACGACACGGTGAGCGCGTCGGCGCGGGCCGTGCTCGGGCTGCCCGAGGTGCGCGTGGAGGCCGGCTTCCCCGCCGAACTGCTGGCCGTGCGCGGCGAACGGCTGGCGGGCGCGCTGTCGCTCGCATACAGCCGCGTCGTCGTGCACCGGGGCCGTGTGGTGGCTCGCACGAGCGCGGTACGGGAGTACTGCGACTCGGCGGCGGTGGCGCTGGACCTGCCCCGGCAGGGGCGGGCGCAGCCGTCCTGAACCCCGCCCGTCCGAGGTGCCGAGCGCGCAGGGCCTGATGTCCGCCGATGGAGGCAGAACCAGGCCTGAAGTCGTTCGGCGAAGGCGTCCGCCCCGGCGTACGGTCGGAGACATGCGCATTGTCATCGCTGGTGGTCATGGACAGATCGCGCTGCGGCTGGAGCGGCTGCTCGCCGCGCGCGGCGACGTGCCCGCGGGGATCGTCCGTCGTCCGGAGCAGGCCGACGATCTGCGGGAGGCGGGCGCCGAACCGATCGTGTGCGACCTGGAGTCGGCGTCGGTCGAGGAGGTCGCCGCGCATCTGGAGGGAGCCGACGCGGCCGTCTTCGCGGCGGGCGCGGGCCCGGGCAGCGGCGCGGCCCGCAAGGACACCGTGGACCGGGACGCGGCGATCCTGTTCGCGGACGCGGCGGAACGGGCGGGCGTACGCCGTTTCGTCATCGTCTCCTCGATGGGCGCGGACCCGGAGCACCGGGGCGACGAGGTCTTCGATGTGTATCTGCGCGCCAAGGGCGAGGCGGACGCCCATGTACGCGCCCACAAGTCCCTGGACTGGACGATCCTGCGTCCGGGCGCGCTGACGAACGACGCCGGCCGCGGCCTGGTGCGCCTCGAGGCGCACACCGGCCGTGGCGCGATCCCACGCGACGACGTGGCGGCGGTCCTCGCGGAGCTGATCGAGACCCCCGCGACGGCCGGTCTGGTCCTGGAGCTGACCGGCGGCTCGACCCCGGTCTCGGTGGCCGTGAAGTCGGTGGCGGGGAACTGACCCTTCCCTCGCGGGCCGGGCGGCCGGGCCGATGCCAGGGGCGCGGGCGGCGGCGCCTGACGGCGCGTCAAGGCCCCCCGTTCCCAGGGCCTGTCGTCTCAGAAGATCGGGAGCTGCCCCGGGAACTCCGGTACGGCATACCCGTCGAGAGCGGGCTGTGCGGCGTCGTGGTGGGAGAGCCGACGGGATCCCGGACAGGAGACCAGTTCCCCGCCGCGCCGCGCCCCGGGCGGATCGTGCCGTGCGAACCGCCCGGCGACCACGGCGATCTCCCGACGGCACTCGGGGCACTTCCTGCGACGGGAGGACATGCCCTCAGCCTACGAGACCCGAGTGCGCCGCCACGGAGAACGGCCCGGTCCGGCCGACAGGACGACGAGCACAAGGCGGGCGGGAACAAGAACGGCCCCCGACCAGATGCACTGGTCGGGGGCCGATTCCCACAAGCGTGGCGGCGCCAGGATTCGAACCTGGGAAGGCTGAGCCGGCAGATTTACAGTCTGCTCCCTTTGGCCGCTCGGGCACACCGCCGGGGTTCGTTGTCGTGGAGCCGCTTTCGCGGTGATCCCCGGCAACGACGTAAACAATACCCGATGCGGTGGGGTGCTTCGCCACCCGATAGTCGGCGCCCATCAGGGGCGCAGGTGGCTAGGCTTATCCGGATGCGGGCCCGCGATTCCCGTCGGGCCGGGCGGTCGCGCTCCCGCACGCCGAACGCATCCCGATCCACCCCGATCACCCCGATACAACCCGATACAAGGAGCCACAGGACATGGCCGACTCCAGTTTCGACATCGTCTCGAAGGTCGAGCGGCAGGAGGTCGACAACGCCCTCAACCAGGCCGCCAAGGAGATCTCTCAGCGCTACGACTTCAAGAACGTCGGCGCTTCGATCGCCTGGTCCGGCGACAAGATCCTGATGCAGGCCAACTCCGAGGACCGGGTGAAGGCCATCCTCGACGTCTTCCAGTCGAAGCTCATCAAGCGCGGCATCTCGCTGAAGTCGCTGGACGCCGGTGAGCCGCAGCTCTCCGGCAAGGAGTACAAGATCTTCGCGTCGATCGAGGAGGGCATCTCCCAGGACAACGCGAAGAAGGTGGCGAAGATCATCCGTGACGAGGGCCCCAAGGGCATCAAGGCCCAGGTGCAGGGCGACGAGCTGCGGGTCAGCTCCAAGAGCCGCGACGACCTCCAGGCCGTGATCGCCCTGCTGAAGGGCAAGGACTTCGACTTCGCGCTCCAGTTCGTGAACTACCGGTAGACGGTCCCCCGATGCGCAGAGGGTGGGCACCCCGTCCAGGGGTCCCACCCTCTGCGCTGTCGGCCGCGCCGCAGGCGGCATGTCAGGGCGCCTCTCAGCGGCGTGAGCCGCCGAACAGAACGCGGTAGATGATCAGCAGCACCAGTGAGCCGCCGATCGCGGCCGCCCAGGTGGCGCCGTCGTAGAAGTTCTTGGTGATCGGGTGGTCCAGCCATCGCGCCGAGATCCAGCCGCCGATGAAGGCACCCGCGATGCCGATGAGAGTCGTGCCGATGAAGCCACCGGGGTCCTTGCCCGGCAGCAGGAACTTGGCGATGGCACCCGCCAACAGTCCCAGAATGATCCAGCCGACGATTCCCATGCCCCGAACCTGCCTCTCCGTGCTTCTTGCCTGTGCTGTGCTCCTGCTCCGGCCAGGCTGTGTTCATGCGTCGATGCCGCTGGTGACGGTGGTGGACCGCGCTCGATCGTGCCCGGTGCACGCCCGTCGCCGGGAAGGACGCCTCCGCCGCGGTCGCCGGTTGCGAGGGTCAGTAGGGTTCGCCGCATGGCACAGTCCGGGGCACACCGGCCCGACGACATGGGGTTGCGCAGGACTCTCGGGGTCCGGGACGCGGTCGTCGTCGGACTCGGGTCGATGGTCGGCGCCGGGATCTTCGCGGCGCTGGGCCCGGCGGCACGCGCGGCCGGGTCGGGCCTGCTGATCGGGCTCGCGGTGGCCGCCGTGATCGCCTACTGCAACGCGATGTCCTCGGCACGGCTGGCCGCTCTGTATCCCGCGTCCGGCGGCACCTATGTGTACGGGCGGGAGCGGCTGGGGGCCTTCTGGGGCTATCTGGCGGGCTGGTCGTTCGTCGTCGGGAAGATCGCTTCCTGTGCGGCGATGGCGCTCACCGTGGGCGCCTATGTCTGGCCGGGGCAGGCGCACGCCGTGGCCGTCGTGGCCGTGGTGGCGCTGACCGCCGTGAACTACGGCGGCGTGCACAAGTCGGCCCTGCTGACACGGGTGATCGTCGCGGTGGTCCTGGCCGTGCTCGCCGCCGTGGTCGTCGTGTGTCTCGCGTCGGGCACGCTCGGTGCGGCGCGGCCGGCCGTCGGCGGCCCCGGAGGCTTCGCCGGGGTGTTCCAGGCGGCCGGTCTGCTCTTCTTCGCGTTCGCCGGGTACGCACGCATCGCCACCCTCGGCGAGGAGGTACGGGAACCGGCACGCACCATTCCGCGCGCGATCCCGCTGGCGCTGGCCGTCGCGCTGGTGGTGTACGCGGCGGTGGCGGTGGCCGTGCTGTCCGTGCTGGGGCCGGACGGGCTGGGGCGGGCGACCGCGCCGCTGGCCGACGCGGTGCGGGCGGCGGGCGTACCGGGTCTGGTGCCGGTGGTGCGCGTGGGCGCCGCCGTGGCCGCGCTGGGCTCGCTGCTGGCACTCGTCCTGGGAGTCTCCCGCACCACGCTGGCCATGGCCCGCGACCGCCATCTCCCCGGCGCTCTGGCGGCCGTGCATCCGCGCTTCCGGGTTCCGCACCGGGCCGAACTGGCCGTGGGTGCCGTGGTGGCCGCGCTCGCCGCCACGGTGGATGTGCGGGGCGCGATCGGTTTCTCCTCCTTCGGCGTGCTGGTGTACTACGCCGTCGCCAACGCGTCCGCCTGGACCCTGAGTTCGGCACCGGCCTCGCGCGTGGTACCGGTGGTCGGGCTCCTCGGATGCGTCGTACTGGCCTGTGCGCTGCCCGGGGTGTCGGTGGGGGTGGGCACGGGGGTGCTCTGCGTGGGGGCGGCGGCGTACGGCGTACGGCGCCGGATCGCGAGGCGGTAGACGGCGGCCGCGGGCCTCCGACGGCCTCTGACGCGCAGCCGGGTCATGGCCGCGCGCGGGAGCCCGGCCACGGGCCCGGGCCGCTCCGGTGCATGCCGAAGATCCGGGCGGCCCGTGAACGTCCCCCGGCCCCGGCAGGACCCTCCGTCAGCGCGTCGCGAACGGCTGGTCCGTGGGGACGATCTCGCGGCCCAGGGGGAGCAGCGAGACCGGGATGAGCTTGAAGTTGGCGATGCCGAACGGGATGCCGATGATCGTGAGGCACAAGGCGATGCCCGTGGTGATGTGGGCGAGGGCCAGCCACCAGCCCGCCAGGACCAGCCACAGGACGTTGCCGATGCAGGAAGGCGCTCCCGCGTCGCGGCGCTCGACCGTCGTATAGCCGAAGGGCCACAGGGCGTAGACGCCGATCCGGAACGCGGCTATGCCGAACGGGATGCCGATGATCGTGATGCAGAGCAGCACGCCCGCGAAGAGATATCCGAGGAACAGCCAGAAGCCGCTCAGGACGAGCCAAATGACGTTCAGGATTGTCTTCACTGGTGGCGACCTGCCATCTGTTCGAGCCGGCTGATGCGCTCCGCCATCGGCGGGTGCGTGGAAAACATCTTGGACAGTCCCTGGCCCGGACGGAAGGGGTTCGCGATCATCATGTGGCTGGCGGTCTCGATGCGCGGCTCGGGCGGCAGTGGAAGCTGCTGGGTGCCCGTCTCCAGCTTGCGCAGGGCGCTCGCGAGCGCGAGCGGGTCGCCGGTCAGCCGGGCTCCCGAGGCGTCCGCCTCGTACTCTCTGGAGCGGCTGATGGCGAGCTGGATGAGGCTCGCGGCGAGCGGACCCAGGATCATGATCAACAGCAGGCCGAGGATGCCCGGGCCGTCGTCGTCGTCCGAGCGGCCGAACGGGATCAGCCAGGCGAAGTTCACCAGGAACATGATCACCGAGGCGAGGGCGCCGGCGACCGAGGAGATCAGGATGTCCCGGTTGTAGACATGGCTGAGCTCATGTCCGATGACGCCGCGCAGCTCCCGTTCGTCGAGGAGGCGGAGGATGCCGTCGGTGCAGCAGACGGCGGCATTGCGCGGGTTGCGTCCGGTCGCGAAGGCGTTCGGCGCGTCCGTCGGCGAGATGTACAGCCGGGGCATGGGCTGACGGGCCTGGTTCGAGAGTTCGCGGACCATGCGGTAGAGGCCGGGGGCCTCGAACTCGCTCACCGGGCGGGCACGCATCGCACGCAGGGCCAGTTTGTCGCTGTTCCAGTACGCGTACGCGTTGGTGCCGAGTGCGACCAGGACGGCGACGATCAGACCCGTGCGCCCGAAGAAACTGCCGATGACGATGATGAGTGCGGACAGGCCCCCGAGGAGTGCTGCGGTCCTGAGCCCGTTGTGCCGGCGGTGCACGGTACGCCCTCCAAGTGGTGCGGCAGGGGAACCCTTTGTCTGCGGGTGCTGCTGACTCCACCTCTCAGTGGACCCTCCCGCACTGGTCAACGCCAGGCGGGAAGCCCGAGTTCCCTGCTGCCCGCCCCATGGGCGTGTGGGCCGTCCGGGTGAGGCGACGGCCCCCGCACGCGTGCGTGGGGGGCCGTGTGCGTGTGTGCGGTGGTCCGTCAGAAGAGAGCGGCGGCCGAGAAGCGCAGCACCAGCTGGGGCGCCCCGGACAGAACGATGCCCAGGACGGCCGTCAGGGCGATGGCGGCCGTGAGCGGGGCGGGGACCCGGAGCTTCTCCGCCGCCTCGCTCGGGACGGGGGCAGGTTCGCCCTCGGGGGCGCGGAAGAGCACGGCCGTCCACTGGAGGTAGTAGAAGAGCGCGATCACCACATTGACCGCCATGACCACGGCGAGCCAGCCGAGGCCCGCGTCGACGGCCGCGGAGAAGACGGTGACCTTGGCGAAGAGCCCGATGACACCCGGCGGCAGGCCCGCCAGGCAGAGCAGGAAGAACGCGAGGAACAGGGCGGCAAGGGGGTGCGAGGCGTACAGGCCGCGGTAGTCGGTGATGCGGTTCAGGGTCCTGGTGCGTCCGACGAGGGCGGCGACGGCGAAGGCACCCAGGTTCACCGCCGCGTACATGAGGGCGTACGCCACGGTGGAGCCGATGGCCTTCCGGGTGTCCTCGGCGTACGCGGCCGCGGCGATCGGCACCAGGAGGTAGCCGGCCTGGCCGACGGAGGACCAGGCCAGCAGGCGTACGGCGCTGAAGGCGCGGTCGGCCCGCTGCCGGAGTGCCCCGACATTACCGACGGTCATGGTGAGGGCGGCCAGCACGGCCAGGGCCGGGCCCCAGACATCGGCGTAGGACGGAAGGGCGACCACCGTGACGAGGATCAGTCCGGAGAAGCCGACCGCCTTGCCGACGACCGACAGATAGGCGGCGACCGGCAGCGGGGCTCCGACATAGGTGTCGGGCACCCAGAAGTGGAACGGGACGGCGGCCGTCTTGAAGGCGAAGCCCACCAGGGTGAGGACGACACCGGTCTGGGCGAGCGTGTGGAACTGGCCGTCCACATGCTGGATCCGTTCGGCGATCCGGGTCAGGTGCAGGGTGCCGGTGGACGCGTACACGAAGCTGATGCCCATGAGGCTCACCGCGGTGGCGGTGACGGAGGAGAGGAAGAACTTCAGGGCCGCTTCGGAGGACCTGCTGTCACCGTGGCGGATGCCGACGAGGGCGAACGCGGGCAGCGAGGCGACCTCCAGGGCGACGATCAGGGTCGCCAGGTCGCGGGCGGCGGGCAGCAGGGCGGCGCCCGCGGCGGAGGAGAGCAGCAGGAACCAGAACTCGCCCTCGGGAAGGTTCCGCTCGGCGTCCTTCAGGGCGGTGACCGAGAGAAGTGCCGCGACGAAGGCGCCGCCGAGGACCAGGAACTGGATGACGAGGGTGAACCGGTCCGCGGTGTAGCTGCACACCTGCGGGTCGCCGGTCAGGCAGAAGGTGGCGCGGTCGCCGTCCAGGAGCGGCAGCAGCATCAGTGCCGCGGCGGCCAGTCCGGCGAGGGAGATCCAGCCGAGGACGGCCTTGTGGCGCTCGCCGAGGAAGAGGTCGGTGACGAGGACGGCGAGTGCCACGACGGCCGCGACGGCGGGTGGCGCGACGGCCGTCCAGTCGACGGACTGGACGAGAGAGCTCATCGAGCTCATCGGATGCCTCCTGCGAGGAGCTGCTGCACGGCCGGGTCGGTCAGGCCGAGGAGGGCCCTGGGCCACAGTCCGGCGACGAGGGTGAGGACGACGAGCGGTGTCCAGGCCGCGAACTCGTACCGGTGGACGTCGGCGAGCTCGGGCGATCCCTCCGGGACGGCGCCCATGCAGACCCGCCGCACCACGATGAGCATGTACGCGGCGGTGAGCAGCGTGCCGAAGGCCGCGATCGCCATGAAGGTGAGGAAGGCGGGGCGGCTGAGGCCGGCGGCGGGCCGGAACGCGCCGAACATCGCCAGCATCTCGCCCCAGAATCCGGCGAGGCCGGGCAGACCGAGCGAGGCGACGGCACCGAAGGCGAGCAGTCCGCCGAGGCGGGGTGCCCTGCCGTAGAGGGCGGCGCCGGCCCCTTCGGCGAGGGAGTCGAGATCGGTGCTGCCCGTACGGTCCTTGACCGCGCCGACCAGGAAGAACAGCAGGCCGGTGATGAGGCCGTGGGCGATGTTGGCGAACAGGGCGCCGTTCACCCCGGTCGGGGTCATGGTCGCGATGCCGAGCAGGACGAAGCCCATGTGGCCCACCGAGGAGTAGGCGATGAGCCGCTTGAGGTCGCCCTTCGCGCCCCGTCGGACGAGGGCGAGACAGGCGAGCGAACCGTAGATGATCCCGATGACGGCGAGGGCGGCGAGGGACGGGGCGAAGGTGCGGAATCCATCGGGCGCGACGGGCAGCAGGATCCGTACGAACCCGTAGGTGCCCATCTTCAGCAGGACTCCGGCCAGCAGGACCGAGCCGACGGTGGGCGCCGCGGTGTGGGCGTCGGGCAGCCAGCTGTGCAGGGGCCACATCGGTGTCTTGACCGCGAGCCCGATCCCGATCGCCAGTACGGCGACGACCTGCACGGATGTGGTGAGGGACCGGCCGTTGTCAGTGGCGAGTGCCACCATGTCGAAGGTGCCCGCCCTGAGTCCGATCAGAAGCAGGCCGAGCAGCATGACCACGGAGCCGAGCAGGGTGAAGAGGATGAACCTCCACGCGGCCCGGGTCCGCCCCTCGCCGCCCCAGCGGGCGATGAGGAAGTACATCGGGATGAGCACCATCTCGAACGCGAGGAAGAACAGCAGCAGATCGAGGACGGCGAAGGTCGCGAGGGTGCCGGACTCGAGGACCAGCAGCAGGGCGACGAAGGCCTTCGGGGACGGGCCCGAGGGCATCTTGAAGTACGAGTAGACCGCGCAGAGGAAGGTCAGCAGCGCGGTCAGGACCAGAAGGGGGAGAGAGATGCCGTCGATGCCGAGGTGGATCCGCACATCGAGTGCGGGGATCCAGCTGATGTCGGTCGTGGCCTGCATCTTCGACGGGTGGCGGTGGTCGAAGCCGAGCGCCAGGGCGATCGCCGCGATGAGCACGGCGCCGGTGACGGTGACGCCGTGCCGCAGCACGGCCTGCCCGGGGGACTTCCCCTTCAGCCCGGGCGGGGCGGGCAGCAGGGCGGCCGCCGCGCCGATGAGCGGCACGACGACGATGAACGCCAGAAGAAGCTGCATCAGGGACTCGCTGATATCGATCACGCCTGCTCACGCTCCCGTGGCGACGAGGAGGACGGCCACCGCCAGGACGACGGTGCCGGCGAGCAGCGCGCTCACATAGGTCTGCACATTGCCGGTCTGGGCGCGCCGTACGGCGGCGCCGAGCAGTCGGGGCAATGCTCCGGCGCCCCGTACATAGGTCTCGACGACCTCGCGGTCGAGGAACCGGACGAGACTCGCTCCGGCCCTGACCGGACGGACGAAGAGCGCCTCGTACAGGGCGTCCAGATGGAAGCCGGCGGCGGCGTGACGGTGCAGCGGGCCGAGCAGCAGGCGGCCCGGGTCCGCCGGGTCGGACGCAGCGGCCGCTTCGCCCCCGGCGGGCACGTGGCTCGCGATGGCCTCGGCCTCGACCAGGCCGGCGTCCTCCTCGGGGTGGTCGGCGGCGACGTCCTGGGCGTACTCCGTCGAGCCGAGCCGAGTGCCCGGGGAGGGGACGCGGGCCGCGAGCACGGTGGTGTGCCGCCAGGCGCCGTAGGTCACCAGTCCGCCCACCAGGGCGAGCCCCGTACCGAGGACGGAGGTGGTGAGGGTCGGTGCCAGGCGGTGGCCGTCGAACCAGTCGGGCAGCACGCCGTAGCCGAGGCCGAACGCGACGGAGGGGATGGCGAGCACCCACAGCACGGCGTTCATCGCGAGGGGCTGTTTTCCATGGTCGGGGGCCTCGGCACCGTGGCCGCGGAAGGCGAGCAGCCACAGCCGGGTCGCGTAGGCGGCGGTGAGCAGGGCGGTGACCAGACCGAAGACCAGGACGATCCAGCCCGCGGCGCCCGGGGCGTGCCCGGTGTGGCCGATGGCGACGTGCTCGGCCGCGGAGAGGACGGACTCCTTGGAGAAGAAGCCGGCGAACGGCGGGACCGCGGCGAGCGCGAGCAGCGCCACGGTCATCGTCCAGTAGGCGTCGGGGATGCGGGCGCGCAGGTTCTTCATGCGGGACATCTCGGCCAGCGAGTTGGTGCCGGCGGCGTGGATGACCACTCCGGCGGCGAGGAAGAGCAGTGCCTTGAAGGCGCCGTGGGACAGGAGGTGGAAGACGGCGGCACCGCGTTCGCCGACGGCGAGGGCGCCGGTCATATAGCCGAGCTGGCCGATCGTCGAGTAGGCGAGGACGCGTTTGATGTCGTCCTGGGCGAGCGCGGCGAGCGCCGAGCCGGCCATGGTGACGGCGGCCATGACGGCGAGGACCACCATCGCGGCCGAGGAGGCCTGGAAGACGGGGAGGAGGCGGGCGACGAAGTACACACCGGCGGCGACCATCGTCGCGGCGTGGATCAGCGCGGAGACGGGGGTGGGGCCCGCCATCGCGTCGGGGAGCCAGGTGTGCAGCGGGAACTGCGCCGACTTGCCCGCCACGCCGGCCAGGAGCAGCAGGGCGATCAGGGTGGGGTGGTGCAGCCCGCCGCTCGCCACGGTGCCGAGCACCCGGGTGATCCGGAAGGAACCGGCGTCGGCGCCCAGGGCGAACAGCCCGATCAGAAAGGGGACGTCGCCGAGCTTGGTGACCAGGAATGCCTTGAGGGAGGCGGCGCGTGCCTGCGGGGTCTCCCAGTAGTGGCCCACCAGGAAGTAGGAGCAGATGCCCATGACTTCCCAGCCGACCAGCAGCACGATCAGGTCGCCGGAGTAGACGACCAGCAGCATCGCGGAGGTGAACAGGGAGACGAGAGCGGCGTACGAGGGGTAGCGCGGGTCGTGGCGCAGATAGCCCGTCGAGTAGATCTGCACACAGGTGGCGACGACGCCGACCAGGACGGCCACCAGGGCGGCGAAGCCGTCGATGTGCAGGGCGAGCTCGATCGGGACGGAGCCGGTGGGGGTGAGTTCCGTGGCGGAGTCGAGGGCCGGGCCGCCGCCCTGGCGTGCGGCGACCAGCACGGCCAGCACGAGGGAGGTGAGGGCCGGCAGGACGGCGAGGGGGCGGACGAAGCCGGGAGCGGTGCGGCCGAGGAGCAGTCCGGCCGCGGCGCCGAGGAAGGGCAGGAGGGGGACGAGAACGGCGAGGGTGGTCGTGGTCACGCGGTGGCCTCAGCCTTCTCGGCCGCGGGGGTGTCGCCCTCGGGGCCCTCGGCGGTGTCGCGGAGTCGGTCGATGTCGGAGGTGCCGCGGTTGCGGTACACGGCGAGGACGATCGCCAGGCCGATGCCGATCTCGGCGGCGGCGACGGCGATGGTGAACAGCGTCAGTGCCTGGCCGGAGTGCAGCGTGTCGCGGGCGGTCCTGCTCAGCCAGACGTCGAAGGCGACGAGGTTGAGGTTGACCGCGTTGAGCATCAGCTCGACCGACATCAGGACGAGGATCGCGTTGCGGCGGGCGAGGACACCGTAGAGGCCGGTCGAAAAGAGGAGGGCGGCGAGCACGGCGGGATAGGCGAGGTGCATCAGCGGGCGCCTTCCTTCTCGCTGCGCGCGTCCGGGCGGGCCGGGGTGCTCTCGGTGGTGGCCTCGTCGGCCTTCGCCCTGCGGGAGAGGACGATCGCCCCGACCAGAGCGGTGAGGAGGAGGACGGAGAGGGCCTCGAAGGGGAGGACCCAGTGCTGGAAGAGGCTCGCGCCGGTGACCTCGGTGGAGCCCGAGGCGGGTCCTGACAGGTCTATCCAGGTGGTGCGGAAGGCGTCGACGACCACCCAGACCAGGGCGGCCCCGGCGGCGACGGCCACGGTGAGGGCGGCCGGGCGGTTGCCGGAGTCGGCGTCCGGGGACCGGCCGATGGGGGCCTTGGTGAGCATCAGACCGAACAGCAGCAGGACCACGACGGACCCGACATAGATGAGGACCTGCATCCAGGCGATGAACTCGGCGGTGAGCAGGAGGTACTCGACGGCGAGCCCGCCGAGCGTCACCACGAGCCACAGGGCGGCGTGCACCAGCTGTCGGGTGGTGACGGTGACGAGCGCGGCGCCGAAGGTCACCAGGCCGACGAGGAGGAAGGCGATCTCGACGCCGGTCGGGGAGAGGAAGCCGTGTGTCCCGGTGACGGCCGTGGCCGCCACCGCCAGGGCGGGGCTCACGCGGTGCCTCCCTGCGGACCGTCGGGCTCGGTGGGCTCGCCCTGTGCCGGTGCGTCCTGTGCGGCGGCCAGCTTCTCGGCGGTCCTGCGGGCGGCGGCGATCTCCTTGGGTTCCTCGGAGGCGGGGTCGAGCGCGGGCGGGGCCGGCACGGTCCACATCCACTCGCGGAGCTTGTCGCGCTCATGGGTGAGGTCGCGGATGTCGGTCTCGGCGTACTCGAACTCCGGGGACCAGAAGAGGGCGTCGAAGGGGCAGACCTCGATGCAGATGCCGCAGTACATGCAGAGGGAGAAGTCGATGGCGAAGCGGTCGAGCACATTGCGGCTGCGCTCGCGGCCGCCGGGGGCCGCGGGCGGAACCGTCTCCTTGTGGGAGTCGATGTAGATGCACCAGTCCGGGCACTCGCGGGCGCACAGCATGCAGACCGTGCAGTTCTCCTCGAACAGGCCGATGACACCACGGCTGCGCGGCGGAAGGGCGGGCTGGGTGTCCGGGTACTGCTCGGTGACGGACTTCTTCGTCATCGTGCGGAGGGTGACGGCCAGGCCCTTGGCGAGGCCGGAGCCGGGGACGGACCGGCGAGGCCGCTCGGGGGGCGTCGTCGTGGAGCGGTGGCCGGGCGACGAGCGGGACACTAGGAGATCACCACCTTGACGATGCCGGTGAGGGCGATCTGGGCGAGGGCGAGGGGGACGAGGAGGGTCCAGGAGAGCTTCTGGAGCTGGTCCTCGCGCAGGCGGGGGTAGGTGACGCGCAGCCAGATGACGACGAAGGCGAGGACCGCGGTCTTCAGGAGCGTCCAGAGCCAGCCGAGTCCGTCGGCTCCCCAGGGGCCGTGCCAGCCGCCCAGGAAGAGGACGGTGGTCAGGCCGCACAGGACGATGATCCCGGCGTACTCGGCGAGCAGGAACAGGGCGAAACGGAGCCCGGTGTACTCGGTGTACGCGCCGAAGATGATCTCCGAGTCGGCGACCGGCATGTCGAAGGGCGGGCGTTGGAGCTCGGCGAGGCCGGCCACGAAGAAGATCAGCGCGCCGATGATCTGCCAGGGCAGCCACCACCACCGGAAGGCGTCGACGATGCCGGGCAGCGAGACCGTCCCGGCCGCCATCGCCACCGAGGCGGCGGCGAGCAGCATGGGGAGTTCATAGGCGAGGAGCTGGGCGGCGGTGCGGAGGCCGCCGAGGAGGGAGAACTTGTTGGCGGAGGCCCAGCCGGCCATGAGCGAGCCGAGGACTCCCACACCCATGACGGCCAGCACGAAGAAGATGCCCGCGTCGACGACCTGACCGACGGCGCCCTCACCCGGACCGATCGGGATGGCGAGCAGCACCAGAAGGTACGGCAGAAGGGCGACGGCGGGGGCCAGTTGGAAGATGCGGCGGTCCGCGCCCGCCGGGACGACGTCCTCTTTCTGGGCGAACTTCACACCGTCGGCGACAAGTTGGGCCCAGCCGTGGAATCCGCCGGCGTACATGGGTCCGAGGCGGCCCTGCATATGGGCCATGACCTTGTGTTCGGTCTGCCCGACGATCAGGGGGAAGGTGAGGAAGACGACGAACACCACGACGAGTCGCAGGGCGACGTCGAGAGCGCCGTTCACGGCGTGCCTCCGGAGGGGTCGTCGGGGGTGGGTGTGTCGTCGGCGGGCGTCTCGTCGGGGTCCGGCCCGGGGCGCCGGGCGTCGCCGGGGCGGTCCTCGCCACCGCCCGTTCCGGATCCGGCCCCGGACGCGTCCTCGGGCGCGTCCTCGGGCGCGAGTTCGGGCGCCGATTCGGGCACGGCTGCTCGTACGGCGGTGTCGTCCTCGGTCCCCGTCGTCTCCTTCGTGCTCTCGGCCCCGGCGGGCTCGGGCTCGTCGAAGGCGGGGCGGGCGTGGTGCCAGGGGGCGTCCGCACCGTGGGGCGGGACGGGGCGCTCGGCGGTCGGGTCCTCGGCCGCCGGGGCGTTCGACCCTTGCGATGCGGACCCTTCGGACGCGCTGCGGGCCCGTCGGGGACCGGACGCGGGTGCCTCGGGCGAGGGTGAGGGGGCCTCGGGCGAGGGCGCCGTGCGTTGGGACGCCGACCCCTGCGAGGCGCTGCGCGCACGCCGCGGACCGGCCGGAGCCGTGGAACCGGCGTCCGGCTCCGGCGCGCGCTGCGAGGCCGATCCTCCCGAGGCGCTGCGGGCCCGTCGGGGGGTGGGCGGGGTGTCCGTGGGCTCGCCGGTGGCCGGGCCCTGGCTCGTCGAACCCTCCGCGGCCGTACGGGTGCGGCGGACCGGCCGGTCTCCCGCCGCGCGGCCCGCGGCTCGGGCGGGGCGGGAGGGAGCCGGGGGAAGCTGGCCCTTGAGGGGGCCCCATTCATTGGGGTCGGGGACGCCCGGGGGCAGCATCTGCCGGCGCCTGGGGCCGCCGTGGTCGGACTCGCCCGGTTCCTTGGCGCCGGGCCAGGCCTTGGCGACCCGGGCGGCCAGCACGAAGTCCTTGCGCAGGGGGTGGCCCTCGAAGCCCTCGGGCAGCAGCAGATGGGCCGGCGCGGGGTGGCCCTCGAAGGTGACACCGAACATTTCGTGGGTCTCGCGTTCATGCCAGGCGGCACCCGCGTAGACGCCCACGGCGGAGGGGAGCACCGGGGCCGTGTGCGGCACGGTCGTACGGACGAGGAGTCGGCGGACCGGGGACAGGGCTACCACATGCGCCGAGACGCGCAGGCCCGTGCCCGGTTCGTCGACCGCGCTCAGCCAGTCGAAATAGGTGCAGCCCAGGTCGTCGCGGGCGACCCGCAGCGCCTCGGTCCAGCCCGTCGCGGGGACGTCGACCGTCAGGACGTCGTAGGACACCTCGGCCGTGGCCTGGGGGCCGAAGAGTTCCTCGGCGGGTGCGGGCAGCCAGCCGACCGTGGTCATCACCGCACCTCCGTGGCCGGGCCCGTCCCGGGGCCCGGGACCGGGGCGGGCGGGGTGACCAGGCCGCTCTGGAGGGCGGCGGTGGACGGCCGCGCCGTGCCGTAGCGCTCCCCCAGCGACTCGCGCGCGATCTTCTCCTGGAGTTTGAGGATGCCCTGGAGCAGCGCCTCGGGGCGGGGCGGGCAGCCGGGGACGTACACATCCACCGGGATGATCTGGTCGACGCCCTTGGTGACGGAGTACGAGTCCCAGTAGGGGCCGCCGCAGTTCGAGCACGCCCCGAAGGAGATGACGTACTTCGGCTCGGGCATCTGCTCGTACAGGCGTTTGACGGCCGGGGCCATCTTGTCCGTGACCGTGCCGGACACCACCATCAGATCGGCCTGGCGCGGGCCGGGTGCGAACGGGATCACGCCCAGGCGGATGAAGTCGTGGCGGGCCATCGACGCGGCGATGAACTCGATCGCGCAGCAGGCGAGGCCGAAGTTGAAGACCCAGAGCGAGTAGCGGCGTCCCCAGTTCAGGACCACCTTCATCGGCTCGGGGGCGAGGCGGGAGAGCGCGCCCAGTCGCTTCGGCTCCAGGAGCGGTACCGGGACCGGGACCGGCTCGGGAACCGACGGAGTCGAGGGGTTCACGTCCATGTCAGGACGCCCTTCTTGTATGCGTACAGCAGTCCCACGGCCAGAAAGCCGAGGAAGACGAACATCTCCACGAGCGTGGTCGCTCCATAACGCGGATCGGCGAAGACCGTCGCCCAGGGGAAGAGGAAGATCGAGTCGACCGCGAAAATCACATACAGAAACGCATAGACGTAGTAGCGAACCTGGGTGTGGGCCCAGCCCTCGCCGACGGGGTCGACACCGCACTCGTACGTCAGAAGCTTCTCCGGGGTGGGCACGACCGGGCGCAGCAGCCGGCCGGCGCCGAAGGCGACGGCCACGAAGAGCACCCCCACGACGGCGAGCAGCCCGACGACGGAGTAGGACTGGAAGTAGCCCGTCGCGATGATGTCTCCGGCTCTCGCGGCGGTCTCCGCGCTCCCCGTCCCCGTGCTTCCGGTCTCCGCCATGACGGCGACGGCGGTCGGATCCGGCACGTCAGCCCCTCACTCCCTGACCTGGTGACCCTGGTGAACCGTGTGTTCGACGATCTGTACGCACGGGAGTCTAGGCCCTGCTAAAGAAAGGGTAAGCAGCCCGTCGCACCTCGAGATGCCCTTGTGCTGCTTAGGCGGTTCCGCCGCGCGACCCTCGGAACGACCCGTTCACCTCCCGGCGGATCGGACGGGGGGTGGGGTTTACCCCAGTGGATCGCGGCGGTCCGCCTCATGGCGCGGTGGTACACCGGATTGGCAGGCTGGGGCACATGAGCGAACGAGGCCGAACGAGATGACCGGACACGACGGGACCCCGGGGACCCCGGACGGCGACCGCCCGCCGCCCCCGCGCTTCGCCCTGGACGGATACACCTGGCGGGAGATCACGCATCTCCTCGCGAATCTGCCGGTGTCGCTGGTCGGGTTCACCTATGTGGTGACGGTGATGTCCCTGGGGGCCGGGCTGACCATGACCGTGATCGGCTTCCCGATGCTGTCGGCCGGTCTGCTGGGCGCACGGCTGCTGGGCAGGATGGAGCGGTCCCGGGCCAGGGCGCTGCTCGGGGTGCGGATCGAGGAGCCCTCTCCGCTGCCGTTGCGCAGAAGCGGTGGGGTGTTCGCGCGGATGTGGATGGCGCTGAAGGATCCGGTGGGCTGGCGGGCGGTTCTGTACGAGTTCATCAGGCTGCCGTGGGGGATCCTGACGTTCACGGTGACCCTTGTGTCGCTGTTCGTCCTGTGGCCGTTGCTGCCCTTCATCGCCCGTGGGCTGACGAACGTGGACCGGGTGCTGGTGCGCGGGCTGCTGTCCCCCTCCGACGAGTTGGAGCGGCGCATCGCCGAGTTGGAGTCCGACCGGGGGGTGGTCGTGGACACGGCGGCAGCGGATCTGCGCCGCATCGAGCGCGATCTCCACGACGGGGCGCAGGCCCGGCTGGTGAACCTGGCGATGGGGCTCGGTCTGGCCAAGGAGAAGCTGGTCGAGGACCCGGATGCGGCGGCGGCGATGGTGGACGAGGCCCATGGTGAGGTGAAACTCGCGCTGCAGGAGCTGCGGGACCTCGCCCGCGGGATCCATCCGGCGGTGCTGACCGACCGCGGGCTGGACGCGGCCCTCTCGGCCGTGGCCACGCGGTGCACCGTGCCGGTGAAGGTGACCGTGGACCTGGTGGCGAGGCCGGCGGCGGCGATCGAGGGCATCGCCTACTTCACCGTCTCCGAGCTGCTGCAGAACATCAGCAAGCACAGCGGGGCGAAGTCCGCCTCCGTCGACGTCTGGCGGTCGGACGAGCGGCTGCTGATACAGGTGCAGGACGACGGCCGCGGCGGGGCCCGCCTCGACGGCGGCACAGGCATGGCGGGGCTCGCGGAGCGGCTGGACGCGGTCGACGGCCTGTTCGTCGTCGATTCACCGGTGGGCGGCCCGACGGCCGTCACGGCGGAACTGCCCTGGCGGGATCCGGACGGCACGGCACGCCGCGGGTAGGCGCCCGGACGGGGGCGGACGCGCGAGGAGCGGTCGTACGCGAGCGGACGCGTACGACCGCTCCGGCGTGTGCGGGCTGCCTCTGCGGCCTCCGGGGGGTGGGGAAAACCCCCGGTTCAAGACGCCGACCCGCTCCATGGTCCTACGGGGCCGGAAGCAGCAGGGTGGGGACATGAACCGGTGGCGGGCCTCGCGGGCCGAGCACACCGGGACGGACGACGAGGAGAAACGGACGACGCCGATGGCCACGCAGGGGTACGGAGAGTGGGACGACCCTGGATCCCAGGGCTCTCGGGGGCGACCGCACCGGCTTCCGGTCGCCCTGCGGGCGCCGGTCGAGGGGCGCAGCTGGCGTGAGCTGTGCCATCTGGTGCTGAGCCTGCCGATCGGCACGGTGATGTTCGCCTACAGCGTCACGATGTTCTCCATGGGGGTGGGGCTGCTGGTGACGTTCCTCGGCATCCCGGTGCTCGCGGCGGGGCTCATGGGCTGCAGGGGGTTCGGGGTGCTGGAGCGGGCCCGGGCGCGTGCGCTGCTGGGGCTCGACGTGGCCGAGCCCGAGCCGCTGCGGCCGAGGCGGGGCGGGGCGATGGCCTGGATGGGGGCGGTTTTCAAGAGCGGCTCATCGTGGCGGCACATGCTGTACACCGTGCTGCAGTTCCCCTGGACGTTGTTCTCGTCCGTGGCGGGGCTCGTCTTCTGGTCGTGCGGGTGGTCACTGCTGACGTATCCGCTGTGGTTCTGGGTGTTCCCGGTGTACGCCGGGCAGGGCGGGATCCAGCTGTACGGCGACGAGACGCACTCCGTCTATCTCGACAACCCGTTCGAGATCACGGTGACCGCGCTGGTGGGGCTGTTGCTCACGCTGGCGACGCCGTGGATCATACGGGGGCTGACGACCGTCGACCGGCTGCTGGTGCTGGGGCTGCTCGGGCCGTCCCCGCTGGCGACGCGGGTGGTGGAGCTGGAGTCGGACCGTGGCGTGGTGGTCGACACGGCGGCGGCGGATCTGCGGCGGATCGAGCGCGATCTCCACGACGGGGCGCAGGCCCGGCTGGTGGCGCTGGCCATGGATCTGGGACTGGCCAAGGAGAAGCTGACGGAGGATCCGCGGGCGGCGGCTCGGATGGTGGACGAGGCGCACGGAGAGGTGAAGACGGCTCTCCAGGAGCTGCGGGACCTCGCCCGCGGGATCCATCCGGCGGTGCTGACCGACCGCGGCCTGGACGCGGCCCTCTCGGCCGTGGCCACGCGGTGCACCGTGCCGGTGACGGTGGATGTGGATCTGCCGTCGCGTCCGGCGCCGGCGATCGAGGGCATCGCCTACTTCACGGTGTCGGAGCTGCTGCAGAACATCAGCAAACACGCCCGGGCCTCGCGGGCCGTGGTGGATGTGTGGCGGGTGGAGAACCGGCTGCTGTTGCAGGTGACCGACGACGGGGTGGGCGGCGCGGACGCCTCCGCCGGGTCGGGGCTGGCCGGACTGGCCGGGCGCCTGGACGCGGTGGACGGGGTCCTGGTCGTCGACTCGCCGGCCGGGGGGCCGACCCGGATCACCGCGGAACTGCCCTGGCGATCGGCCTGACCTCCTGAGCACCCCGGACCCGCCGGGCACTTCCGGCCCCTGGATCACCCGGCCCCGAACACCCGGCCCCGAACACTCCCCTCTTGGGCACCGGCACCGCCCGGCCCCGATCACCGATCATCGGCCCCGGCCCGGGCCCCGGGCCCCCGATCACCGGCCATCCATCGGTCACCGGTCACCGCCCTCGTGCAGCGCTCCCCCCCGTTCGAAGGCACCGGCGGGGACGGCGTCCGTACGGGGGCGGCGGCGTCGGTACGGGGCGTGGCACGGCACCGCACGGGGCCTGACCGGAACTGATCGCTCCCTCCGTCCGCACTCTGTCCACAGGCTCGGTGAGAAATCGCGGTCGGGGCGATACTGAGGGTCCCAGGGGCGGTGCCGGGGCGTGTGGCGTCCAGGACGCCTCCGGACGCGCAGGACGCACGGCCGAAGACGGAAGACACGGGGGGCCGAAGATCGTGGAGGACAGGGTGCGGGTGGTCATCGCCGAGGATTCAGTGCTGCTCAGGGAGGGCCTGACCCGGCTGCTGACCGACCGCGGGCATGAGGTCGTCGCCGGTGTCGGGGACGGGGAAGCGCTGATCAAGACCATCACGGAGCTCGCGGACGACGGCAAGCTGCCCGAGGTCGTGGTGGCCGATGTGCGGATGCCGCCGACCCATACGGACGAGGGGGTCCGGGCCGCGGTGCGGCTGCGGAAGGCCTATCCCGGGCTCGGGGTGCTGGTGCTGTCCCAGTATGTCGAGGAGCGCTACGCGACCGAGCTGCTGGCCGGCTCCAGTCGTGGCGTGGGCTATCTGCTCAAGGACCGGGTCGCCGAGGTCCGCGAGTTCGTGGACGCCGTGGTGCGGGTGGCCCACGGGGGGACCGCGCTGGACCCCGAGGTGATCGCCCAGCTGCTCGGGCGCAGCCGTAAGCAGGACGTGCTGGCCGCGCTCACCCCGCGGGAGCGGGAGGTCCTGGGGCTGATGGCGGAGGGACGGACGAACTCCGCCATCGCCCGGCAGCTGGTGGTGAGCGACGGAGCCGTCGAGAAGCACGTCAGCAACATCTTCCTGAAACTCGGCCTGTCCCCGAGTGACGGGGATCACCGGCGTGTTCTGGCCGTGCTCACCTATCTCAACTCCTGATCGGCTGACACTGTCTCAGGCGGCGCGTCTTCTCCACCATCGTCGGGGGCGAATCAATCATGAGAAATCAGGGTGCCGGCCCGTCTCAGCATGGTGTCCATCATGCGATCCACCGCGGGAAGGCGACCCTTACCGACGTAGGGTTGGCCCTGGGAGGCCGGTGGGCCGGCCACTCCCAGTCAGCCGCCTCGATGGGAGGTCCAGTTCAGTGACCAGCCAGGTCAGCAGTCCAGCGGAGCAGGCAGACGAAGCCGTCGTGGGAGAACAGCGCAGACCGGCGGGCGCCAAGGATGTACACAAGCTCGACCGGGTGATCATCCGCTTCGCGGGGGACTCCGGTGACGGTATGCAGCTCACCGGCGACCGCTTCACCTCCGAGACGGCGTCCTTCGGCAACGACCTCTCGACGCTGCCGAACTTCCCGGCCGAGATCCGGGCGCCCGCAGGGACCCTGCCGGGTGTGTCGTCGTTCCAGCTGCACTTCGCCGACCACGACATCCTGACCCCCGGGGACGCGCCGAACGTGCTGGTGGCGATGAACCCGGCCGCGCTGAAGGCGAACATCGGCGATCTGCCGCGCGGGGCGGAGGTCATCGTCAACACGGACGAGTTCACCAAGCGCGCGCTGCAGAAGGTCGGTTACACCGCTTCCCCGCTGGAGGACGGGTCGCTGGACGGCTACCACGTCCATCCGGTGCCGCTGACCGCCCTCACCGTGGAGGCGCTCAAGGAGTTCGACCTCAGCCGCAAGGAGGCCGAGCGCAGCAAGAACATGTTCGCGCTGGGCCTGCTGAGCTGGATGTACCACCGGCCCACCGACGGCACCGAGACGTTCCTGAAGACCAAGTTCGCGAAGAAGCCGGACATCGCCGCGGCGAACATCGCGGCCTTCCGCGCCGGCTGGAACTTCGGCGAGACCACCGAGGACTTCGCGGTCTCCTACGAGGTCGCCCCGGCCACCACGGCGTTCCCGGTCGGCACCTACCGCAACATCTCCGGGAACCTCGCCCTGTCGTACGGCCTGGTGGCCGCCTCCCGTCAGGCGGACCTGCCGCTGTTCCTCGGCTCCTACCCGATCACCCCGGCCTCGGACATCCTGCACGAGCTGTCCAAGCACAAGAACTTCGGGGTGCGGACCTTCCAGGCCGAGGACGAGATCGCCGGCATCGGCGCGGCGCTGGGCGCGGCCTTCGGGGGGTCCCTGGCGGTGACCACGACCTCCGGTCCCGGTGTGGCCCTCAAGAGCGAGACGATCGGCCTGGCGGTCTCCCTGGAGCTGCCGCTGCTGGTCGTGGACATCCAGCGGGGCGGCCCGTCCACCGGTCTGCCGACCAAGACCGAGCAGGCCGACCTGCTGCAGGCGATGTACGGCCGCAACGGCGAGGCCCCGGTCCCGGTCGTCGCCCCGCGCACCCCTGCCGACTGCTTCGAAGCGGCCCTGGAGGCGGCCCGGATCGCCCTGACCTACCGCACGCCCGTCTTCCTCCTCTCCGACGGCTATCTGGCCAACGGCTCCGAGCCCTGGCGGATCCCGGAGCTGGACGAGCTGCCGGACCTGCGGGTGCGGTTCGCCCAGGGCCCCAACCACACCCTGGACGACGGCACCGAGGTGTTCTGGCCGTACAAGCGGGACCCGGAGACCCTGGCCCGGCCGTGGGCCATCCCGGGCACGCCCGGCCTGGAGCACCGCATCGGCGGCATCGAGAAGCAGGACGGCACGGGCAACATCTCCTACGACCCGGCCAACCACGAGTTCATGGTCCGCACCCGTCAGGCGAAGATCGACGGAATCGTGGTACCCGACCTCGAGGTGGACGACGAGCCGGGCGCGAACACCCTGGTGCTCGGCTGGGGCTCGACCTACGGCCCCATCACGGCGGCGGTGCGGCGGCTGCGCGCGGCCGGGCAGCCGATCGCCCAGGCGCATCTGCGCCACCTCAACCCCTTCCCACGGAATCTCGGCCAGGTTCTGGAGCGTTACGACAAGGTGGTGATCCCCGAGATGAACCTCGGTCAGCTCGCCACGCTCATCCGGGCGAGGTACCTGGTCGACGCTCACTCCTACACCCAGGTCAACGGCATGCCGTTCAAGGCCGAACAGCTTGCCGCGGCTCTCAAGGAGGCCATCGATGGCTGAGACGTCCATGGAAGGCACGGGCACGATCGAGGCGCTCTCCCTCGTTCCCAAGGCCGAGGCCCGGCAGTCCATGAAGGACTTCAAGTCCGACCAGGAGGTGCGCTGGTGCCCCGGCTGCGGTGACTACGCGATCCTCGCCGCCGTCCAGGGCTTCATGCCGGAGCTGGGCCTGGCCAGGGAGAACATCGTCTTCGTCTCCGGCATCGGCTGTTCCTCGCGCTTCCCGTACTACATGAACACGTACGGAATGCACTCCATCCACGGCCGTGCGCCCGCCATCGCGACCGGTCTCGCCAGCTCGCGCCGCGATCTGTCGGTATGGGTGGTCACCGGCGACGGCGATGCGCTGTCCATCGGAGGCAACCACCTCATCCATGCCCTGCGCCGCAATGTCAATCTGAAGATCCTGCTGTTCAACAACCGGATCTACGGTCTGACCAAGGGCCAGTACTCCCCGACCTCCGAGGTCGGCAAGATCACCAAGTCGACGCCGATGGGCTCGCTCGACGCGCCCTTCAACCCGGTGTCGCTGGCGATCGGCGCGGAGGCGTCCTTCGTGGCGCGGACCGTCGACTCCGACCGCAAGCATCTGACCGGGGTGCTGCGCCAGGCCGCCGCCCACCCGGGCACGGCGCTGGTGGAGATCTACCAGAACTGCAACATCTTCAACGACGGCGCCTTCGAGCCGCTCAAGGACAAGCAGACCGCCGAGGAGGCCGTGATCCGCCTGGAGCACGGGCAGCCGATCCGCTTCGGCCCCGACGGCTCGCGCGGTGTCGTCCGGGATATGCGCACCGGTGATCTGGAGGTCGTCACGGTCACCCCGGAGAACGAGGCGGACATCCTGGTGCACGACGCCCACGCGGCCTCCCCCACCACGGCGTTCGCGCTGTCCCGGCTCGCCGACCCGGACACCCTCCACCACACCCCGATCGGCGTCTTCCGCTCGGTGGACCGGCCGGTCTACGACACCCTGATGGCCGACCAGCTCGACACCGCCATCGAGCAGAACGGCAAGGGCGACCTGGCCGCGCTGCTCGCCGGCGGCGACACCTGGACCGTCATCGGCTAGGCCAGGCCACCCCAGGCCCTACGCCACAGACGTCACAAGGTTTCACGTTTTCACGAGACCCGGGCCCTCGGCGCCCGGGTCTCGTCGTACGCCCGGCGGGCCTCCTCGACATCGGCCATGCGCCGCTCGGTCCACAGCGCCAGTGCGCGCACCTGTTCGGCTGCCTCACGGCCCAGACCGGTCAGGGAGTAGTCGACCCTCGGCGGGATCACCGGCTTGGCGTCCCGGTGGACCAGACCGTCGCGCTCCAGCGTCTGCAGGGTCTGGGTGAGCATCTTCTCGCTGACGCGGGCGCTCCTGCCGATCGCCCGGCGCAGCTCGCTGAAGCGGTGGGACCCCTCGAGGAGCTCGATCAGCACAAGGGCTCCCCAACGGCTGGTGACATGCTCCAGGACGAGGCGATGGGGGCACATCGCCTCACGGCTGTCGCCTGTGCGGGTCTCGTCCCGGCCGTCCGCGGCCGTGCTGCTCACTGCCATGCCGGTACCTTACTTCAAAGTGGGTACTTTCCCAGAGTTAGTACCCCTCCTAGGGTGAGTGCCAGACCCACCCCACAAGGAGATCCCGTCATGAGCATCGTCGTCACCGGAGCCACCGGCCACCTGGGCCGTCATGTGGTGGAGCAGCTGCTGGAGAAGGTACCGGCCGAGCAGATCACCGCGGTCGTCCGCACCCCGGAGAAGGCCGCCGGCTTCGCGGATCGCGGTGTACGGATCGCGGTCGCCGACTACAACGTCCCCGAGACCTTCGACGGCCTCTTCGCCGCCGGCGACCGGGTGCTGCTGATCTCCGGCAACGAGTTCGACAAGGGACGGACCGGCCAGCACCGGATCGTTCTGGACGCCGCCCGTGCCGCCGGTGTCGCGCTCTTCGCCTACACCAGTGCGCCAGGGAGCCTGACGGCCGCCCTCGCCGACGACCACCGGGACACCGAGGAGGCGATCCTGGCCTCGGGCGTGCCCCATGTGCTGCTGCGCAACGGCTGGTACAGCGAGAACTACACCGAGCAGCTCGCCCCCGTCCTGGAGCACGGCGCCGTCGTGGCCGCCGCCGGTGAGGGCCGGGTCGCCTCGGCCGCCCGCGCCGACTACGCGGCCGCCGCCGTCGCGGTGCTGACCGGCGAGGGCCATGAGAACACGACGTACGAGCTGAGCGGCGACACCGCGTGGGGCTTCGCCGAGTACGCCGCCGAGCTGAGCCGGCAGACCGGCAGGGAGATCGCCTACGACGCCGTCTCCGTCGAGGCCCTGACGGGCATCCTGACCGGCGCCGGACTGCCCGCCCCGCTCGCCGCGATCCTGGCCGGGGTGGACGCCTCCGTCGAGAAGGGCGAGCTGGCCGTCACCACCGGCGACCTCTCCCGTCTGACCGGCCGCCCGACCACCCCGCTCGCCGAGTCGATCACCCTCGCCCTGAAGGGCTGAACCCCTCGCAGGGTCCACCCGGCATCCCCGCCTGTCATGACCGTATGCCCATACGGGTATGACAGGCGGGGATGCTCGCGCTACCTTCGTGGATGCTGCCCAGGAACAGTCGTGCGAGAAGGAGGGACCCGTGACCGAGAAGTCGAGAAGTGAACGGCGGACAGGTCTGCTGAACGGCTTCGCGGCATACGGGATGTGGGGGATCGTGCCCCTCTTCTGGCCACTGCTGCGGCCCGCCGGCGCGGCGGAGATCCTCGCCCACCGGATGGTCTGGTCCCTGCTGATCGTCGCCGTCGCCCTGCTGGTGATGCGCCGCTGGGCCTGGGCGGGCGAACTGCTGCGGCAGCCCCGCAAGCTGGTGCTGGTCACGGTGGCCGCGGTGGTCATCACCGTGAACTGGGGCGTCTACATCTGGGCCGTGAACAGCGGCCATGTGGTGGAGGCCTCACTGGGCTACTTCATCAACCCGCTCGTCACCATAGCCCTGGGCGTGCTGCTGCTGAAGGAACGGCTGCGGCCCGTCCAGTGGGCGGCGGTCGGGGTGGGCTTCGCCGCCGTCCTCGTCCTGACGATCGGTTACGGCCGCCCGCCGTGGATCTCGCTGTGTCTCGCCGTCACCTTCGCCACCTACGGTCTGGTGAAGAAGAAGGTCAGCCTCGGCGGCATCGAGTCGCTGGCGGCCGAGACCGCCGTGCAGTTCGTGCCGGCGCTGGCGTATCTGCTGTGGCTCACCGCGCACGGCGGCTCGACCTTCACCTCCGAGGGCGCCGGGCATGCGACGCTGCTCGCCGCCACCGGTCTGGTCACCGCGCTTCCGCTGGTCTGCTTCGGCGCCGCCGCGATCCGGGTGCCGCTGTCCACGCTCGGGCTGCTCCAGTACCTCGCACCGGTGTTCCAGTTCCTGCTGGGCATCCTCTACTTCCACGAGGAGATGCCGCTGGAGCGCTGGGCGGGCTTCGGCCTGGTCTGGATCGCGCTGGTGCTGCTGACCGGCGACGCGCTGCGCATGGCCCGGCGGGGGGCGCGTGCGCTCAGGAACGGGGCCGCCGTGCCCGGCTCCGTCGCCACCGCGGCGGTGAGCGCGGCGCCGGTCACGGAGGGCTCGGTGACCGGGCCCGATCAACCGGTGGACGCCAGGCCGTAGTCCGCGATGGCGCGGGCGCGCCCGTCGAGGTGACAGGGGCCGGGGCCGTGCCCCGGCCCCTTCGGCTCACCGCGGGGAGGGGTGCGTGCCGCCCGCGGCGTCGCGGGCGCGTGCGGCCAGGCGGTCCATGCGGCTGCGGGCCCGTTCGAGCGGGTCGAGGTCGTCCGCGGCCGGGCCCTCGGCCGCGGCGAGTTCGGTCCATACGGCGATGAGGTCATGGCCGAGACGCAGTCCCTGGACCGGATCGCGGACCGCACGCCAGGCGGCGGCCGCGCTCTGCACATTGCCGTAGGCACCGCGCGGATCGCCCAGGCGCCGGCGGAGCCCGGCCAGGTCGAGCGAAAGCTGGAAGGAACGCGGGGCGTCTCCGGCCAGGTAGGCGATGTACGCGGTGAGTTCGCGCAGACGGACCACATCGAGGTGTTCGGCGCCCAGGCCGGCCAAGGCCTCGGTGACGGCCAGCTCCGCGAGTTCGGTGGCCTCCTCGATACGGCCCTGCTGCACGGCCGTGCTGATCCGGGCCATGGACTCCGCGACCGGGCCCGCGGCACCGCCGGGCCTCTCGGTCCCCGACTCGGGCGCGAGCATCGACTCGGCCACGTCGAACTCCCGCACGGGCGGCTCCTTGACCTCCTCCTCCCCGGCCTCGGCGACGGGAGCGGTCCCCGGGGCCGGGGGCGGCCTCCACTCGGAGGCGGAAGACAAGCCGGGGTCGGACTCGAAGTCGGGCCTGAGCGTCTTCGGTTCGTCCGGTCCGGTCTCCGGCGCCCTCCAGACGGGGGCCGGTTCCGGCTCCACGGGCGTGGTGATCACGGGCGGCGGCCCGAACACCCCCGTCGGTGCGGAGACGACACCCGCGGGGGCGGCGCCCTGCCCCGGCAGCATCTGCGCCGGGCCCGAGGTCGCACTGATCAACGGCGCCCGCTCGGGCACGGCCCGCAGCACAGAGGTGGCGACGGTGCCGCCGGGACGTACGGGCGTGCCCTCCGCGGGCGCAGGGGGGACGGGGACCGGCTCAGGGGGCGACACGGGCTGCCCCGGCTGCTCGGGCCGCCGGGGCGGCGAGGGGGGCCGAGCCTCCTGGGACTGCCGGGCGACAGCGGGGCGCGGCCCGGGCGGGGGTGCCGGCTCCGGTCCGGCGGCGCCCGGCGCCCTCACGAAAAGGGCCCGCAGGACCTGCGTCGGTTCCGAGTCGTCCGGCGGCGTCGGCTGGACCCGCCGCGCGGGGCCCGGGTGCGGAGCCGACGGGTGGTCCGGTCGCAGCCGGGGGCCCGGCCTCGCCTCGGGAACCACTTGCAGCGGAACCGTCGGGACCTCGTCCACCGTCACCGGCTCCTCGGCCTGGCGCGGGACATACGTCGGCCCCTCGCGCCACGGCCGCTCCGCCTCACGGGGCGGGGCAGGGTCGGACAAGGGCCTGCCCCCCGGCGGCGCGGTCGGCAGGGGCGGCACAGACGCCCGCCCTTCCGGTCCCGGCGGCAGAGGCGGCACCGGCGGACGCTCCTCCGACTCCGGCGACGGAAGCAGCACGGACGCCCGCTCCTCCGACCCTGGCGGCAGAGGCGGCACAGACGCCCGTCCCTCCGGTCCCGGCGGCAGAGGCGGCACCGGCGGACGCTCCTCCGACCCCGGCGACGGAAGCAGCACGGACGCCCGCTCCTCCGACCCTGGCGGCAGAGGCGACACGGACACCCGCCCCTCCGACCCCACCGGCAGAGGCGACACGGGCGTCTCTCCCTCCGGTCCGGGGGCCGGTGTCCCGGGGGTTCCCGTCCGTACCGGTTCCCCCGCGAACTCGCTCGCCCCGTCCACCGAGACCAGGATCGGCACCACGAACCCGATCCGCTCGTCCCGGATCGTGGCCCTGACGGAGCGTCCGGTGGCCAGGGCGATGCGATGGAGGCGGCTCAGGACCGCCTGCTGGATCTCCTCGCCCCGGGCCGCGAAGACCGGTACGCCGTCGATCGACGCACCGCCCGCCCCCGGGCCGGACGCGGGGACCCGTACCTCGATCGGCGCCGCCGCCGGGGCGGCCGGGGACGCAGGACGCTTCTGCTCCCGCTTCTCATCGCTGGGTCGAGGCATCTGTTCCCTCACTGTGATGCGCCGGGGCCGGTCACACGCTCACCGCCAAGTGTGTCCGCCCGTCCACCGTCTCACGTCACCGTGGCGTAACGGGCTCGCTCCAGAACCCGGGGGTCTCGGGCCGGGGCTGGCGCGACGCCACGCCGCACGTCCCGCACCCCCTGCGTCTCCTCGGCGAAGGCAGGGTGATCCTCGCGCCCAACGGGTCGCACACTGGGTCCCAGCACCGTCGTCGGGTTCATCACCAGGGGGACCGCATGCGTTGGACCGTCCATGGAGAGCGTCCGCTGTACGACACGCCCTGGGTACGGCTGCGCGCCCTGGACGTCGAGCAGCCCGACAGGACGCGGGGTGACTATCACGTGGTCCGGCTCCGGGATGTCGCCGTCACCGCCGCCGTCGACGACGCGGGACGGGTCCTGATGATGTGGCGCCACCGCTTTGTCACGGACACCTGGGCCTGGGAGCTGCCCATGGGGCTCGTCGAGGACGGGGAGACGCCCGCCGAAGCGGCGGCACGCGAGCTCGAGGAGGAGACCGGCTGGCGCGCGGGCTCCCTCCGGCCGCTCGTCCACGCCCAGCCCGCGGCCGGCATCACCGACTCCCGGCACTTCCTCTTCCGTACCCGGGACGCCGTCCGCGTCGGCGAGCCCACCGAACGCAATGAGTCGGACCGTCTGGAGTGGATCCCGTTGCCGGTGGTGCGAGCCATGATCGAACGCGGGGAGATCGTCAGCAGCGCCACCCTGGTGGGGGTGATGGCGCTCCTGCTGGACCTGTCCCAGGGCACCGGCTGACGTCGGCGGACCCTATGCGGTGATGTCCTTGGTGGTGAAGCGCGCCCAGGCCGCCGAGCCGAAGACCAGTGCGTACAGGGCCTGGAGGCCGAGGTTGCGGACCAGGTCGTCCCAGTAGACCGGGTCACGCACGAGGTCGGCGAAGGACAGCCAGTAGTGCGGGAAGAGATAGGGCTGGATCGCGTGCAGCTGCGGTATCTGGTCCAGGATCTGAGCGGTGATCAGCAGGCCGACCGTGGTCGCCATCGCCGCGACACCGCTGTGGGTGAGGGTGGAGACGAACAGCCCCAGGGCCGCCACGCCGATCAGGGAGGCGGCGACGACCAGCGCGATCAGCAGGGCCCTGACCAGTCCCTCGGAGAAGCCGATCCGGGTGCCCGAGATCGTCGTCAGATCGCCGAGCGGGAAGAGCAGGGCCCCCATGGCCAGCGCCGAGACCGCGACGACCAGGGTGGCGACGAGGCAGAAGGCCATGACGGTCGCGTACTTGGTGAGCAGCAGACGGGTACGGCCCGCGGGGGCGACCAGGAGGTAGCGCAGGGTCCCGGAGTTCGCCTCGCCCGCGACGGCGTCCCCCGCGACGACCCCGATCGCCATCGGCAGAAAGAACGGGAGCGTGGCGGCCAGGGCGGTGAAGACCAGGAACAGCCCGTTGTTGGTGATCTGTGCGATGAACGCCGGACCCCCGTCACCGCCCCGACCTCCGGCGCCGGAACCCCCGCTCGTCTCGATCCTGACGGCGATCCCGACCAGGACCGGCACGGCGGCCAGCACCGCCAGCAGGGCGAGGGTGCGCCAGCGCCGGAAGGTGACCAGCAGTTCGTCGCGCAGCAGTCCGAAGGTCCACAAGGGGTTCGGCCGCCCGGCGAGCGGGACCCTGCTCGCCTCGGCCGGCTCAGCCCGCGACATCGAAGCCCTCCCCCGTCAGTTCCACGAAGGCGTCCTCCAGTGAGGCTCGTTCGACGCCGAAGCCGCGGACGCGGACCCCGGCACGCACCAGCGCGGCGTTCACCTCGGCCATGTCCCGGTCCGGGGGTTCGCCGGTCACCCGGTTCTCCGCCACCACCACATCGGCCACGCCCTGTTCCTTCAGGACACGGGCCGCCTCTCCCGGGTCCGGGGTCGTCACCACAAGGCGGCCACGCGCCCGGGCCGCCAGGTCCGCCACCGCGCCCTGGGTGATCAGCCGGCCGCGGGCCATCACCGCGGCATGGGTGCAGACCTGCTCGATCTCGTCGAGCAGATGGGAGGAGAGAAAGACGGTCGTGCCGTCGTCGGCGAGCTCCCGCACCAGGGAACGGATCTCCCGCATGCCCTGCGGGTCGAGGCCGTTGGTCGGCTCGTCCAGGACGAGGAGCGCCCGGGGCCGCAGCAGCGCCGCCGCGAGACCGAGGCGCTGTTTCATGCCCAGGGAGTACGCCTTCGCCTTCTTGCCGGCCGCCGCCGTGAGGCCGACCCGGTCCAGCGCCTCCGCGACGCGTGCGCGCCGGGTGCGCGGGTCGGCGGTGGGGTCGGCGGCGTCGTACCGCAGCAGGTTGTCGCGGCCGGAGAGGAAGCCGTACGGGGCCGGGCCCTCGATGAGGGCGCCGACATGCGGGAGCACGGCGCGCGCGGCGCGGGGCATGGGCCGCCCCAGTACGCGCGCCGTGCCCGAGGTGGGCTCGATCAGGCCCATCAGCATGCGGATGGTGGTGGTCTTGCCGGAGCCGTTCGGCCCGAGGAAACCGAAGACGCTGCCCGCCGGGACGGTCAGATCGAGCCCGTCCACGGCGAGTTGTCCGCCGCGGTAGCGCTTGGTGAGGGCGCGGGTGACGATGACCGGTGCGTCCCGGCCGCTCGCCACCGGATCCGCTGCCGGATCCGCTCCCGGTGCTCTCTCCGCGTCCGCTTCCGCGGCGGACCGTTCCTCCATGGGCTCTCCCGCTCGTACCGTCCGCACGCGGTCCCCCGCGCGGTCTACTTGCCCGCGTTCGCCGCCTTCACCAGCGCGTCCTTGGTGACCGCGCCCGCATACACCGTGCCGTCGTCCGTGATCAGGGCGTTGACCAGGCGGGTGGAGAACACCGTGCCCGAGCCGAAGCTGCCCTTGACATGGTCGCCGAGCGAGTTCAGGAACCCGCCGACGGCGCCCCCGTCGGCCGCCGCACCCGAGGGCACCCCGCCCTCGGCGCCGGTGTCGAACACGACGATGGTGTTCCAGCCCTCGCCGATGGTCCTGCGCCCGGCGTCCTCGGCCGCCTTCTGCCCGTTCTTCTCGTGACGACCCTTCGACGAGCCCTTCTCGTCCTGGGGCCGCACCGCGTGCCGCTCGCCCTTCAGTTCGTCGCCCTGGGTGACCTTCGTGCCCTTGGGCGGCGTGAAGTCGAACGTCGACGCGGCCGGCCTGGCGAAGGAGACCTCGGTGAAGCCCGCGTCCAGGACGGCCGCGCCGCCCGTCGCCGGGGTCAGGGTGAACTTCAGCGGCAGCCCCGTCTTCGCGTCCACCGCGATGCTGACGGCCCCGACCGTGGTGCCCGACTGCTTCGGCCTGATGAGCAGTTTGTAGGCGTCCCGCCCGGCGATCTGGGCCGTGCCGTCCACCGTCACCGAGGTGGTCTCGTCCGCGGCCTTCAGGGCCTGTTCGGCGAAGTCCTTCGGGGTGGCCGGCACGTCCTCGGGCGCCGTGCCGCCGTCCCGGTGCTCACCCGCTCCGGACGCGTGGTACGCCTCGTTGGACGCGCTGTCGTACGCCCATACGTCGTCGCCGTTGCGGATGACGCTGTACTCGGCGGCCTTCTCGACGAGCGAGAGCTTCTGCTTGTCCTGGCCGTCGGTGGCCACCCGCACGGTGTGGGTGCCGGCGGCCAGTTCCATCAGCTTGGAGCTGGGGTCGGCGGCCGAGCCGTCCTTGCCGCCCGCGCCCTGGGAGAGGGCGCCCGCGCCGAGGCCGTCCGCCAGGCCGCCCAGGTCGGGCAGGCCCAGATCGGTGCTGATCTTCACCGTGCCCGACAACTGTTCGACGTCGGAATCGGCGATCTTCTGGATGAGCTGCTGCGCGCTGATCTTCGGCAGATCGGGGTCGCCGGATCCGGCGAACGCCGGGGCGAGCCCGATCGTCGCCGCGGCCACTCCCACCACCGTCACCGGGACGACGTACCGCGCGGCCGTGCGCCGGCCGTCGCGTACGTCCTCGACCTCCCCGGCGGGTGTGCTGTCGTCGGATGCGTACGGTGCCATGTCTGCCTTACCTCCGTCATCGGCGGCGGCCTTCGTCCATGTGCCCCACCCCTGCGCCGCCATTCTCACCCGGACTCCGGTGAGGTGGTGCTTCTCATCTGACCAAATCGGCCGGGGAGAAGCGTCAGACCACGGACTCAACTCCGCGTAATCCTGCGGTATGACATGACGGTCCGGCCCCCTGACCCGTCCCGTAGGGGGCGCCTCGGACTTCCCTGGTACTTCCCCTGGCCGGGCGCCCCTGCCCGGTCCCGTACGGGGACGCGGCCGTCCCGGTGGCCGGCAACGCGCCCGTCCCGGCGGCCTTCTCAGCCGGCCCGGTGCACCACCGCGTCGCACAGCTCCATCAGGGACGCCCGGGCGCCGCACTCCGGCAGCGGAGCCAGGGCCGCGCGGGCGTCCTCCGCATAGCGGATCGTGTCGCGGCGGGCCTGCTCCAGGGCCGGGTGGACGCGGAGCCCGGCGAGGGCCTCGGCGTGCCGGGCGTCGTCGGTGAGGTCCGAGTCCAGGAGCGCGCACAGGGCGAGGTCCTCGGGCAGCCCCAGCCGTTCCGCGCGCTCGCGCAGATGCAGGACCGGGAGGGTGGCGATGCCCTCACGCAGATCCGTACCGGGGGTCTTGCCGGACTCGTGCGAGTCCGAGGCGATGTCCAGGACGTCGTCGGCCAGCTGGAAGGCCACGCCCAGTCGCTCGCCGTACTGGGTGAGCACATCCACGACCGTCTCGTCGGCGCCCGACATCATGGCCCCGAAGCGGCACGCCACCGCCATCAGCGAGCCCGTCTTGCCGCTGAGGACGTCCAGATAGTGCTCCACGGGGTCGCGGCCGTCCCGGGGGCCGGCCGTCTCCAGGATCTGGCCGGTGACCAGCCGCTCGAACGCCTCGGCCTGGATGCGGACCGCCTCAGGGCCGAGATCGGCCAGGATGTGCGACGCGCGGGCGAAGAGGAAATCACCCGTGAGGACCGCGACCGAATTACCCCAGCGACTGTTCGCGCTGTCCACCCCGCGGCGTACCTCGGCCTCGTCCATCACATCGTCGTGGTACAGCGTGGCGAGGTGGGTGAGCTCCACGACCACGGCCGAGGGCACCACACCGGGCGCATACGGGTCGCCGAACTGCGCCGCGAGCATCACCAGCAGCGGCCGGAACCGCTTCCCGCCCGCGCGGACGAGATGCTGCGCGGCCCCCGTGATGAAGGGGACCTCGCTCTTGGTGGCGGCGAGCAGCCCCTCCTCGACAGCGGCCATTCCGGCCTGGACATCGGCTTCCAGGGCCTGGTCCCGCACGCTCAGCCCGAACGGCCCGACGACGGTCACGTGGGGTCTCCTGTCTGCTGACGTCTACTGACGATCACACGGTCGGTCTCAAGAACGGTCACTCGGTCGATGACACCGCCACTCGACGCGGCTCATCGCGTTTGTCGATCTGTCGTTGCCTTCACTCAAGTCAGCGTATCCGGTCAGGTTTCGATCACCACGAGCGCCCACTGTTCCAGGCCGGGCGGTATCGGATCACGAACGGTATGTTCGTGATCAGGTGATATGCAGACATATTTATCGACATACCCGAACAGTGCCTCTCGCAGCCCGGTACGGCCCCTCACGTCCTCCCGTCTACACCACCGGCCGCCGCGACACACCGGGGTCCACCGCGGACGTCGCCGAAGAGTCGAAGGAGTCCGAGGTCACGCGCATGCACATCCGTACGTCCTTGCCCCATGAGATCACCCACGGGGACTTCTGGATCCCGCTGCGGGACGGCACCCGTCTGTATGCACGCGCCTGGCGTCCGCTGACCTCGGGGCCCGTCCCGGCCCTCCTGGAATACCAGCCGGGCCGCCTCACCGACGCCACCGCGCCCCGCGACCGGCAGCGGCACCCCTGGTACGCGGGCCACGGCTATGTCTCCGTACGGGTGGACGCGCGCGGGTACGGCAACTCGGACGGCCTGCCGACGGCCGACCCGCATGCGGCGACCGCACTCCTCGACGGCGTCGATGTCGTCGAGTGGCTGGCCGCCCAGCCCTGGTGCGACGGCCGGGTGGGCATGTTCGGCATCTCCTGGGGCGGCCTCGCCTCGCTCCGGGTCGCGGCCCTGGCGCCCGAGCCCCTACGGGCGGTCGTCGCCGTCTGCCCCGCCGGCGAACGCCACTTCGAGGATCTGCGCCGGACCGGCGGCTCCGTCCTCGCCGGCGGTCTGCCCGCACGGGCGGCGGCGCTGCTCGCACTCGCGGCCCTGCCCCCGGACCCCACGTATGTGGGCACGGTGTGGCGGGACGTCTGGGCCCGGCGCCTGGAGGCCATGGAGCCGCTGGTCGACGCCTGGCCGGGCGACCCGGTACCGGACGGCCCCCGGCCGGACGGCGGCCCCGGGGAGGACCCGGGCACACCCCGGGCGGCCGTCCTCGCGGTGGGCGGCTGGCACGAACCGCACCGGGACACCGTGCTCGGACTGGTGGAGCAGCTTCCACCCGACCGTGTGAGAGGCCTGATCGGGCCATGGTCGCTCCAGTACCCCGACCACGGTCAGCCGGGCCCCGCGATCGGCTTCCTCCAGGAGACGCTCCGCTGGTGGGACCACTGGCTCAAGGACGAGGACACCGGGGTGATGGCGGAGCCGGTGCTGCGCGCCTACCTCGACGGCCCGCATCCCCCGGCGACCAGCTACGAGGTGCTGCCGGGCCGCTGGATCGGCGAGCCGGCCTGGCCCTCGCCACAGGTCACCTGGGTCTCGTACACGCTCCAGGGCGCTCCCGTACTCGTGCGGTCCCCCATGCACACCGGGCTCGACGCCGGCCGCTTCGCCCCTCGTGGGAACGACGCCGATCTGCCGCCCGACCAGCGGGAGGAGGACGCGCGCTCGGTGTGCTTCGAGTTCGCGGCGGCCGAGGAGACCTGGCTGCTGGGACGGCCCCGGGTGCGCCTGCGGCTGACCTGCCCGGTGCCGCGCGCCCAGGTCGTCGCCCGGCTCTGCGACGTGGCGCCCGACGGGTCGTCGACGCTGGTCACCCGGGGCGCACTGAATCTGCTCGCACGTCATGGTCCCGACCGGGAGACGCCCTGGCCCCCTGGCGCCACCGAGGATGTGGTGTTCGCGCTGAACGGCATCGGCCACACCTTCCGCGCCGGGCACCGCATCCGTCTCGCCGTGTCCTCCGCGTACTGGCCGTGGCTGTGGCCGCAGCCGGGTTCGGAGGCGGGCTTCACCCTGGACCCGGCGGGCAGTTCGCTGGAACTCCCGGTACGCGCGAGGGAGTCCGGGCCCACGATCGCCTTCGCCGAGCCGGAGCAGTACGAGCCGCTCCGCGTCAGCAGCCCGGCCACGCTCGAGGAACCCCGCCCGGAGCGCCTGGTGGTGCGGGACACGGCGAAGGGCGAGTGGCTCCTGGTGGTCGACCCGAGCCGCGACGGCACCCGGGTCTACCCCGACGGCCTCGAGGTCACCGAGGACGCGTTGGAGGCCTACACCATCGGGGACTCGGGACCCTCCACCGCCCGCGCCCGGAGCGACCGGTCGGTGCGGCTGCACCGGCCCGAACAGGGGTGGGACGCGCGGGTGGAGACACACTCCGAGGTCAGCTGCACCGACACGGACTTCGCCGTCTGGACCGAGATCGTCTGCAAGGACGGCTACGAGGTGGTGTTCCACCGGACCTGGGAGCGGCGGATCCCTCGCGTGCAGGGATAGACGGCGGGTGCACGGCGACCACACCCCACTCCCATATGCCCTGAAACGGGAGAACCTTGGGCGAGTGACCCTCAACACAGCAACGCTTTATGTCCGTTTTAAGCATCTTTGCGGGCTTTTCTTCACCCAATACCCCCTCGCCATCAACAAGGACTCGCGAGTGAATTGGGTCACCTCAGGGCATGATCACCCTTTTCTGGCCATATCGCCAACGCCCTCCGCGCGCATGGCCAGTTGAACCCCCCTCAACACATTGGATCACCCCCCTTATTCCCTCAAGTCAGGGTTATTCGGGCAGGAGTGTGACTTTCGAGCTTGTTCCCGATATGTGCGGTCGCATACCTTCCTCTCACCGCGAGCGGAATGCCGAATCCTGCCGCCGCTCGAGGCTCCTTCTACACACGACGGCAGGAGCGGGGGACCCAGGTAAGCCGCCGCACCGGACACCGTTCCGGAGCGGCTCGGGGTGAAGCCGCGTCTCGACACCGAGACCGGCCGGGCACCTCCCCGCCCGAACCCGACAGCTCACCTCGCAGGCATCGGAGAGGAAAACGACATGCCCGCTTTCTCCCTGCCCGCACGCCGTCGGAACCGCAACTCCAAGGCCGTCCGTCTGACCCGCGCCCTTGCCGTCGCGGGCACCGGAGCCGCCGTTCTCGCCCTCCCGATCCTGGGCGCGACCGGCGCCTCCGCCGCCACCCCCGCCAAGGCCCCGATGGCCCTGACGGCCTCGACCAGCACCTCCGGGAACCTCGACGGCTGGATCCGTCAGTCGCTGTCGATCATGAAGCAGCACGGGATCCCCGGCTCCTACAACGGCATCTACCGCAATGTGATGCGCGAGTCCTCGGGCAACCCGAAGGCCATCAACCTCTGGGACTCCAACGCTCGTGCGGGCATCCCGTCCAAGGGCCTCCTCCAGGTCATCGACCCGACCTTCAGCACGTACCACGTGCCGGGCACGGCCTTCGACCCCTACGACCCGATCGCGAACATCACGGCCGCGTGCAACTACGCCGCCCACCGGTACGGCTCGATCGACAACGTCAACAGCGCGTACTGAGATCCGCCCTTCGGGATAAGCCGAGGGCTAGCGCCCCGGGAACAGTCGTTCGAGGACGACGGCGATGCCGTCGTCCTCGTTCGATGTGGTGATCTCGTCGGCGACCGCCTTGAGTTCGGGATGGGCGTTGGCCATGGCGACGCCGTACGCGGCCCAGTCGAACATCGGTATGTCATTGGGCATGTCCCCGAAGGCGACGGTGCCGGACCGGCTCAGTCCGAGGTGCTCGGCGGCCAGCGCCAGCCCCGTCGCCTTGGTGATGCCCGAGGGCTGGAGTTCGACGGTGCCGGGCCCCGACATGGTGACCGTAGCCAGGGAACCGACCGCGCCACGGGCCGCCGCCGCCAACGCGTCGTCGGACAGGGCGTGATGGCGCAGCAGCACCTTGCTGACGGGCCGGCGCCACAGGTCCTCGCGCCGTCCCACCCGTACCGCGGGCAGGGTGGGGTGCGGCATCCGGTAGCCGGGCTCGATGAGCGTGAGCCCGTCCACCCCGTCCTGGTCGACGGCCGCACAGACCTGCCCGACCTCGGCCTCGATCTTGCCGAGCGCGGTCTCCGCCAGCTCCCGGTCCAGGGTGGCGGAGAACAGCAGCCGGTCGGCGCCGGCGTCGTACACCTGCGCGCCCTGTCCGCACACCGCGAGCCCCGTGGCGCCGAGGTCGTCCAGCAGCGGCCGTACTCTCGGCGCCGGGCGCCCCGTCACCACCAGGTGCTGTGCGCCGGCCGCCACGGCCCGGGCCAGCGCGGCCCTGGACCGGTCGGAGAGCGTGTCGTCACCTCGCAGCAGCGTTCCGTCCAGATCGGTGGCGATGAGTGTGTACGCGAGCGGTGCGGCCATGATCAGAGAATACGGACGGAGCCGTCCCGGCGGTCCCGCTCCAACCGACCCCGGGTGCTTCGGTGTTCAGCGGTGCGCCGCCGTCAGATGCTTGGCCAGGCGCGGGGAGGCGAACTCCGTGCCGCACACGAACCGCATCACCGGACCGTACGAGGCCGCTGCCGGAAGTCCCGTGAAGTACAGACCCGGGACTGAGGAGGCATAGCCCGCGCCGAGCCTCGGTGCACCCCGGCTCACCGCCAGCTCCGTGCGCAGCTCATGGCCCAGGAAGTCCATGGCCGCGATGTCCACGCGGTAGCCGGTGGCGGCGATCACATGGTCCGCGGCCAGTTCCTCCGTGCCGCCGGTGTGCGAGCGGACCGTCAGCACCGGTCCCCCGTGCGACGCGGACGCACCCACGACCCGGTCCACGTCGTGCACCTCCACCGTGCCTTCGAAACGCTCCCGCAACCACCACGCGCCGAGCGGGCCGAGCACCCGGCGGACCAGATAGTGGCGGGTCCCGGCGGGCAGAAAGCGGTACGGGTGCGGGTAGTAGCTCAGCGCCCACAGCGACCAGGCGCGGCCGAACGGCGATTCGGGGCGCAGCCTCGGCTGCCGCCACGGGGGCGCGCCGAAGGCGACCTTGCCGCGACCGCGTGCCACCACGCGCACCCGGGCCCCCGCCTCGGCCGCCAGCACCGCCGTCTCCAGCGCGGACTGCCCCGCGCCGACCACCAGCAGTTCCTTGCCGGAGAACCGGTGCAGATCGTGGTGCTGGGAGCTGTGGGAGACCGGGCCGAGCGGCGTGGGTCCGTCCGCCGCGGCCGTCGCCAGCTCGGGCGGCAGATGCGCGAGCCCCGACAGGCCCGTGGCCACCACGACCGCACGCGCGGCGAAGAGTTCACCCGAGTCCAGCTTCAGATCGAACCCGCCGCCCGGCCGGCGGTCCACGGAGACGACCCGGACCCGTTCCAGTTCGGGCACCAGCTTCTGCTGGAACCACTCGCCGTAGGCGAGGAACGTCCCGACCGGGACGATGTCCTCGTCCGTCACCAGCCGGGGGATGCCGGCGGCATCGCAGTAGTCGACCAGGGTGTGGCCGCCCTGGGGCGCGTCGATGGTGGAGGCGGCCGGGGTCGATTTCAGGAGCATGCCCTGGGGCATATGGTCGCGCCAGCTCACCATGGGCTCGCCGAAGACGCGCACCGGCACGCCCCGCGCCCGCAGATGGGCGGCGGTGGACAGGCCGAACGGCCCGGCGCCGATCACTGCTACCGGTTGAATCACGAAGTCCCTCCCCAGGACGCGACCGTGCCTACTTCGTGGTGGAACGGGCCGGACCGGGCCGCCTGCCCGAACGCGTGGTGCTGCCACGGCGGTTGGTCCGCCACAGCTGATACAGATGTTTTGCGCCCGGCCGCACGAGGCGCGCGAGCATGGTGAAGAACGGCCGGGGGTCGTCCCCCGCCAACCAGGCCAGCTCCGTACCGCTCGCGCGGGCCGGTGCGTGCGGAGTCGTATAGCCGCTGCGGCGGTAGGCGAGCAGGGCGGGCAGGTCGATGTTCTCCACGACGAACCGACGGCCGGAGCGCTGCGCCCCCGCCGGGACGGTACGGCCGGTGAGGTCCAGATGCATGGCCCGGACGACGTCCACTCCCGGCTCGTTCTCGAAGAGCCGGAACTGGGCGCCCATACGGGGGTTGAAGTCGAGCAGCTTGTACCGGCCGTCGCGGCGGTCGAAGCGGAGGTCGAGGTCGACGATGCCGGTGAAGCCGATCCGCTCGATGAAACGCGTGGCGAGGTCGGCGAGATCCGGGTTGTCGACGATGTACGCACTGGCCGTCATCCCCGCGTGCGGCGGCCAGGAGCGGACCTTGACCCCGGTGAACAGGGCGAGCGGGGCCGAGTCCCGGTCGAAGTACGCGTGCACGATCCAGTCCTCGGCCTCCTCCCGCGGCAGATACTCCTGGAGGATCACCCCGGGGTGCTCTCCCCAGTCGCGGGCGAGCCTCAGCAGGCCCTCGCGGGTGGCGATCCGCGTCGTCCCGTTGACGGCGGGCCGGGTGCGCCGTACGAACGCCTCACGGTTCTTGGCCACCAGCGGGAAGCGGGCCTTCTCCGCGAAGGCGACGATGTCGTCGTACGACTGCGGGAAGGCGGCCGCCGGGCTGGGGATGCCGTGTTCCACGCACAGTTCGTGCAGCCCCTGCTTGCTGGCCAGCCGGCGCGGAAGCTTGGCGTCCACCCTCGGGAACAGAAAGGGGCCGGCCAGGACGTCCTGGTGCTCCGCGATCAGGACCGCGGCCTCCTCGTCGGTGGGGACCAGCACGGTGGGTCGGCCGATCCGCCTGCCGATCCGCAGCAGGCCCTCCACCAGTCGCTCCGGTTCCTCCGTCCCCGTGGTCGGCCAGACGAAGGCGCGCCGCAGATAGCGGGAGGCGGCGGCCGGTGTGTAACGGTCCTCGGTGATCGCATACATCGGAATGCCGAGCCGGCCGAGGCTGCGGATGGCGCCGACGCCGCCGTGGTGCAGCGGGTAGTCGCCGAACTTCACGATGAGCCCCGGTACATCGCGGTCCGCGTCGAACGGCACGCTGCCGGTGCTCCTGGCCACGGGTCCCCCCACGTGTCCCCCCTATGGACCGGACCCACCCCGTCCGTGCCCCCAAAGGACGCTAAGCCCGAATTGGCCCCTCTGACAAGACCTATTCGGACATTGCGAACTCTTGAGACACTGCCCGGGACGGGCGGGCCACCCGTACCGTGTGGGGGCGTCCCTCAGGGCACGCCACCCCCCGCACGACCCACCCGAAGTGCACGAAAGCGAGGCAGCATCCATGCCCCCCTTCGATCTTCCCGAGGACGACCCCTTCGGCCCGCACAACCTTCCTTACGGTGTCTTCTCGGCCGCCGGCTCCGATGCGCGCGGCGTCGGTGTCCGCCTGGGCGACCATGTGCTCGACGCGGGCGCGGCCGCGCGGGCGCTCGGCTCCCCCCATGTCTCGCTGCTGGCCCGGCCGACCCTCGGCCCCCTGCTGGCCGCCGGTCGCCCCGTCTGGTCCGATGTGCGCCGGGCGCTGACGGAGTGGGTGACGGATCCCGCGCACCGGGAGACCGTCGCGCCTCTGCTGCATCCGCTCTCCGAGGTCACCCTGCATCTGCCCTTCGAGGTCGCGGACTATGTCGACTTCTATGCCTCCGAGAACCATGCCCGCAATGTCGGTCAGATCTTCCGCCCGGACGCCGAGGACTCCCTGACACCCAACTGGAAGCATCTGCCGATCGGTTACCACGGCCGGTCGGGCACCGTGGTGGTGTCGGGCACGGATGTCGTCCGTCCGCAGGGGCAGCGCAAGGCGCCCACGGACCCGGCACCGGTCTTCGGGCCCTCGGTGCGCCTGGACATCGAGGCCGAGGTCGGATTCGTGGTGGGGGTTCCCTCGCCGCTGGGCCGGCCGGTGGGGATGTCCGGGTTCCGGGACCATGTGTTCGGACTGTGCCTGCTCAACGACTGGTCGGCGCGGGACCTCCAGGCCTGGGAGTACGTTCCGCTCGGGCCGTTCCTCGGCAAGTCGTTCGCCACGTCCGTCTCGGCATGGCTCACCCCGCTGGACGCGCTGGAGGAGGCGCGGGTGGCGCCCCCGGAGCGCACCCACCCGCTGCTGCCGTACCTGGACGACGCGCAGGAGGAGCCGATGGGCTACGACCTGCGCATCTCCGTGGCGATCAACGGCCATACGGTCTCCGAGCCGCCGTTCTCGACCATGTACTGGACCGCGGCCCAGCAGCTCGCGCACATGACGGTGAACGGGGCGTCCCTGCGGACGGGCGACCTCTACGGCTCGGGCACCGTGAGCGGCACGACGGAGCGGGAGCGGGGCTCGCTCCTGGAGCTGACCTGGAACGGGCGTGAACCGCTCGAACTCCCGGACGGCAAGCGGGCGTTCCTGGAGGACGGGGACGTGGTGACGCTGACGGCATGGGCACCGGGCCCGAACGGCACGCGGGTGGGCCTCGGAGAGGTGACGGGCCGGGTGGCACCGAGCCTCTGACAGCTCCCCACCCACCCGTACCGGAGAGCGGCGGCCCGAGCGGCCCTGCTCTCCGGTACCGCCGGGGAGCAGGCCGCGGAGCAGGCCACGCCCACGAAGGCGACCGCCTTCTCGCGTCCCCGGCTCCCTGGCTCTCCCGGACCCCCGGAATCCGGACCCCCGGAATCCGGCCCTCCGGCTATATCCAGTCCTCCGGCTCCTCCGGTTCCTCCGGTTCGGGCCACTCCGGGTCCGGGGGCTCCGCCGGGCCCGCGGGCCCGGCCGGGGAGGGACCCCCGTCCAGGGAGGCCAGCACCGCGAGGACCCCCTCCCCGTAGGTCGCCAGCTTCTTCTCCCCGACCCCGCCGATCGTGCCCAGCTCCGCCACCGTCGCGGGGCGGGCGGTCGCGATCTCCCGGAGCGTGGCGTCATGGAAGATCACATAGGCCGGGACACCCTGTTCCTTCGCCTGGGCGGCGCGCCAGGAGCGCAGGGCCTCGAAGACCGGCTGAAGCTCCGGGGAGAGCTCGACGGCGGCCTTCGGGGCCCGCCCGCCCTTCGGAGAGGCGGACCGCGCCACGGCGGGCTTGGGCTCCTTGCGCAGCGGCACCTCGCGCTTGCGCCCCAGCACCTCCCCGCTCTCCCCGGTCAGCACCAGCGTGCCGTACTCACCCTCGACCGCGAGCAGTCCCTGCGCCAGCAACTGCCGGACGACGCCCCGCCATTCGCCCTCGGACAGCTCCTCGCCGATGCCGAACACGGACAGCTGGTCGTGGTCGAACTGGATCACCTTGGCCGTGCGCCGGCCGAGCAGGATGTCGACGATCTGCACCGCGCCGAACTTCTGCCGCCGCTCCCGGTCCAGCCGCCACACCGTGGACAGCACCTTCTGCGCCGCGACCGTGCCGTCCCAGGTCTCCGGGGGCACCAGACAGGTGTCGCAGTTGCCGCAGCCGTCCGGCCCCGCTTCCTGGCCGAAGTACGCCAGCAGCTGGCCGCGGCGGCACCGGGCCGTCTCGCACAGCGCCAGCATCGCGTCCAGATGCGTCTCGACCCGACGGCGATGGGCCTCGTCGCCCTCGCCTGACCGGATCAGCTTGCGCTGCTGTATGACGTCGTTCAGTCCATAGGCCATCCAGGCCGTGGAGGGGAGCCCGTCGCGGCCCGCCCGGCCGGTCTCCTGGTAGTAGCCCTCGACCGACTTCGGCAGGTCGAGATGGGCCACGAAGCGTACGTCGGGCTTGTCGATGCCCATCCCGAACGCGATGGTCGCGACCACGACCAGGCCGTCCTCGCGCAGAAAGCGGGACTGGTGCGCCGCGCGCACGCCCGCGTCCAGGCCCGCGTGGTACGGCACCGCCGCCACTCCGTTGCGGGTCAGATACTCCGCGGTCTTCTCCACGGAGTTCCGCGAGAGGCAGTAGACGATGCCCGCGTCGCCCGCGTGCTCCTCACGCAGAAGGGTCAGCAGCTGCTTCTTGGGGTCGGCCTTGGGGACGATCCGGTACTGGATGTTGGGACGGTCGAAGCTCGCCACGAAGTGCCGGGCCCGGTCCATCCGCAGCCGCTGGGTGATCTCCTGGTGCGTGGAGTGCGTCGCCGTCGCCGTGAGCGCGATCCGGGGGACGTCCGGCCAGCGCTCGCCCAGCAGGGACAGCGCGAGATAGTCCGGCCGGAAGTCATGGCCCCACTGGGACACACAGTGCGCCTCGTCGATCGCGAACACCGAGATCTTGCCGCGCGAGAGCAGCTCGAGGCTGGACTCCAGACGCAACCGCTCCGGGGCCAGATAGAGCAGATCCAGCTCACCGGCGAGGAATTCCGCCTCCACCGTGCGCCGCTCGTCGAAGTCCTGTGTGGAGTTGACGAAGCCGGCCCGCACCCCGAGGGCGCGCAGCGCGTCCACCTGGTCCTGCATCAGCGCGATCAGAGGCGAGACGACCACCCCCGTACCGGGTCTGACCAGGGCGGGGATCTGATAGCAGAGCGACTTTCCGGCGCCGGTCGGCATGAGCACCACGGCGTCGCCGCCGGCCACCACATGCTCGATGACGGCTTCCTGGTCGCCACGGAAGGCCTCGTACCCGAAGACCCGGTGCAGCGTGGCCAGCGCCTCGCTCCCGCCATAGGCCTCCGGCCTCACGCCCGCCTCGGTCATCACACCCGTCCCGTCCATCGCCCGTCCCCCGTACGTCGTCCCTCGACCACTGCGTCCACGATAGGGGCCCACGCCGACACCCCCCGAAGTTGTCCACAACCCACACCCGCGCACCCCGGCCCGCTCCAGGCCAAGGACACGAGGTTCGTTCACACGTACGTGGGGGACCTGCCTATTTCCACCCGATAGTCTGAATGCGCCGACGAGACTCCGCCCCATGGGAGCACTGACGAGCGTCGCACCGAAGGCGTCCAAACCCACCTGGCCGATCCCGCCGGAGGGCGGCTGGACCGCCGACGACCTGGACCGCCTCCCGGATCTTCCTCCCCACACGGAACTGATCGACGGGAGTCTCGTCTTCGTGCGTCCGCAGACCCTTTTCCACTCACGCGCTGTCGACTACTTCACCTGGCAACTGGAGTCCGTGGCCCCAGAGAATCTTGAGGTCGTCCGCCAGTTCACCATCGACATCGACCGCCAGAACCGGCCCGAGCCGGATGTGGTCGTGGTGCAGGGGGACGTGGTGGAGGATCCGGGGCAGACCCGCTTCCCGGCCGAGTCGGTCGTCCTCGCCATCGAGGTGGTCTCCGAGGAGTCCGTCTCCCGGGACCGGGAGACCAAGCCGCTCAAGTACGCGCAGGCGAAGATCCCCCACTACTGGCGGGTCGAGAACGAGAACGGCCGCGCCGCCGTGCACACGTTCGAACTGGAACCCACCACCGGCGCCTACACCGGTACCGGCATCCACCGGGAGCGGATGAAGCTGGACGTTCCCTTCGCGGTGGACCTGGATCTGACGCTCATCAGGGCGCGGCGCCACAAGGATCAGTGAATCGCCGGCTCCGGGCAGACCGCGGCCCGGCACCCCCCGAGCGGGTGCCGGGCCGTCCTGTGCGGGTGCGGGGTGCGTCAGCGCACGAACACGCCCGCCTGGCTCGCCAGGTCCAGGAAGTACTGCGGGGCCAGGCCCAGGACCAGCGTGACCAGCACGCCCATCCCGATCGCCGTCATGGTCAGCGGGGAGGGGACCGCCACCGTGGGGCCCTCGGGGCTCGGCTCGCTGAAGAACATCAGCACGATCACCCGGATGTAGAAGAACGCGGCGATCGCCGAGGAGATCACACCGATCACGACCAGCGGCATCGCCCCGCCTTCCGCCGCCGCCTTGAACACGGCGAACTTCCCGGCGAAGCCGGAGGTCAGCGGGATCCCCGCGAAGGCCAGCAGGAACACCGCGAACACGGCCGCCACCAGCGGCGACCTGCGTCCCAGCCCGGCCCACTTCGACAGATGCGTCGCCTCGCCGCCCGCGTCGCGGACCAGCGTCACCACGGCGAAGGCGCCGATCGTCACGAAGGAGTACGCGGCCAGATAGAAGAGGACCGAGGACACGCCGTCCCGTGAGGTCGCGATGACACCCGCGAGGATGAAGCCCGCGTGTGCGATCGACGAGTACGCCAGCAGGCGCTTGATGTCGGTCTGGGTGATCGCCACGATCGCACCGCCCAGCATGGTGACGATCGCGACCGCCCACATCACCGGCCGCCAGTCCCAGCGCATGCCCGGCAGGACCACATACAGCAGCCGCAGCAGGGCACCGAAAGCCGCCACCTTGGTCGCCGCCGCCATGAAGCCGGTCACCGGGGTCGGCGCGCCCTGATACACATCCGGCGTCCACATGTGGAACGGCACCGCGGCCACCTTGAACAGCAGGCCCATGGTGATCAGCGCGGCACCCACCAGGAGCAGCGCGTCATTGCCCATGGTGTTGGCGAGCGCCGGGTCGGCGGTGGTGATCCTGCCGTCGACGACCTGGGCGATCGTCGCGTACGACACCGAGCCCGCGTACCCGTAGAGCAGCGCGATGCCGAACAGCGTGAACGCGGAGGCGAAGGCACCGAGCAAGAAGTACTTGACCGCGGCCTCCTGCGACATCAGCCGCTTGCGGCGGGCCAGCGCGCACAGCAGATACAGCGGCAGCGAGAAGACCTCCAGGGCGACGAACAGGGTCAGCAGGTCGTTCGCCGAGGGGAAGACAAGCATGCCGGCCACCGCGAACAGCAGCAGCGGAAAGGCCTCGGTGGTGGTGAACCCGGCCTTGACCGCGGCCTTCTCGGCCTCGCCGCCCGGGACGGCCGCGGCCTGCGCCGCGAAGGAGTCGACCCGGTTGCCGTGCGCCTCCGGATCGAGGCGCCGCTCGGCGAAGGTGAACACACCGAGCAGACCGGCCAGCAGGATCGTGCCCTGGAGGAACAGGGACGGTCCGTCGACCGCGATCGCGCCCATCGCCGCGATATGCGCCTTGGTGGTGCCGTATCCGCCGGCCGCCAGCGCCACCACCGCGGCGAACGCGGCGGTGAGTGCGACGACCGCCACGAACGCCTGGGCGTAGTAACGGGACCTGCGCGGCACGAACGCCTCGATCAGCACCCCGATGAGCGCCGCGCCGATGACGATCAGGGTCGGCGACAACTGACCGTATTCGATCTTCGGCGTCTCGATCTTGGAGATCGGGTCGGCCGCGGTTGTCCACAGGCTGTGGACGACTGCTGTGCTCACTTGGCCGCCTCCACCGCGGGCTGGGGATCGGTCTGGTGTACATCGGACATGGTCTGCTTGACCGCCGGGTTGACGATGTCGGTGACCGGCTTCGGATAGACGCCCAGGAAGATCAGCAGCGCGATCAGCGGGGCGACCACCAGGAGTTCACGGACCCTCAGATCGGGCATCGCGGAGACCTCCGGCTTCACCGGGCCCGTCATCGTCCGCTGGTAGAGGACGAGCGTGTAGAGCGCGGCGAGAACGATGCCAAGGGTGGCGACGATGCCGATCGCGGGATAGCGGGTGAACGTGCCGACCAGTACCAGGAACTCACTGACGAACGGCGCCAGTCCGGGCAGGGACAGCGTCGCCAGACTGCCGACCAGGAAGGTGCCGGCCAGCACCGGCGCGACCTTCTGCACGCCGCCGTAGTCCGCGATCAGACGCGAGCCGCGGCGCGTGATCAGGAAGCCCGCCACCAGCATCAGCGCGGCGGTCGACAGCCCGTGGTTCACCATGTAGAGCGTCGCACCGGACTGGCCCTGGCTGGTCATCGCGAAGATGCCCAGGATGATGAAGCCGAAGTGCGAGATGGACGCGTACGCCACCAGCCGCTTGATGTCGCGCTGGCCGACCGCGAGCAGCGCCCCGTAGATGATGCTGATGACCGCCAGGACGAGGATGACGGGCGTCGCCCACTTGCTCGCCTCGGGGAACAGCTGGAGGCAGAAGCGGAGCATCGCGAAGGTGCCCACCTTGTCCACGACCGCCGTGATCAGCACGGCGACCGGGGCGGTGGCCTCCCCCATGGCGTTGGGCAGCCAGGTGTGCAGCGGCCACAGCGGGGCCTTCACCGCGAAGGCGAAGAAGAAGCCCAGGAACAGCCAGCGCTCGGTGCCGGTCGCGATGTGGAGCGAGCCGTTGGCCCGCGCCTGCACGATCTCCGGGAGCGAGAAGTTCCCGGCCTGCGCGTAGAGGCCGATCACCGCGGCCAGCATGATCAGACCGCCGGCCAGGTTGTACAGCAGGAACTTCACGGCGGCGTACGAGCGCTGGGTGGAGGCCGCCTTCTCGCCGTGCTCATGGGCACGGTCCCCGAAGCCGCCGATGAGGAAGTACATCGGGATGAGCATGGCTTCGAAGAAGATGTAGAAGACAAAGACGTCGGTGGCCTCGAAGGAGAGGATCACCATCGCCTCGACGGCCAGGATCAGGGCGAAGAAGCCCTGGGTGGGCCGCCAGCGCCGGCTTCCGGTCTCCATCGGGTCGGCGTCGTGCCAGCCCGCCAGGATCACGAACGGGATCAGCAGCGCGGTCAGCGCGACGAGCGCCACCGCGATGCCGTCCACGCCCAGCTCGTACCGCACCCCGAATTCCTTGATCCAGGAATGGGACTCGATGAACTGGTAGCGCGCGCCGCCGGGTTCGAAGCGGGCCGCGATCACCCCGGCGAGGACGAGCGTGGCGAGCGAGACGACCAGTGCCAGCCACTTGGCGGCGGTGCGCCGGGCGGCCGGGACCGCGGCCGTGGCGACCGCCCCCAGGGCCGGGAGCACCGCCGTCGCTGTCAGCAGAGGAAAGGACATGGCTATCAGACCGCCCTCATCAGCAGGGTCAGGGCGACGAGCACCGCCGCACCGCCGAACATCGAGACGGCGTACGACCGTGCGTAGCCGTTCTGCAGCCGGCGGAGCCGGCCGGAGAGGCCGCCGACCGCGGCCGCCGCGCCGTTGACGACGCCGTCGACCAGGGTGTGGTCCACGTACACCAGGGAGCGGGTGAGGTGCTCCCCGCCTCGGACGAGGACGACATGGTTGAAGTCGTCCTGGAGCAGATCGCGCCGGGCGGCCCGGGTGAGCAGCGAACCGCGCGGGGCGACGGCCGGGACCGGGCGGCGCCCGTACTGCAGATAGGCGAGGCCCGCGCCGACGACCAGGAGCACCAGCGTGGCGGCGGTGATCACACCCGCGCCCACCGGCGAGTTGCCCTCCTCGTGCCCGGTGACCGGCTCGAGCCAGCTCAGGAAGCGGTCGCCGAGGTGGAAGAAGAAACCGGCGCCGACCGAGCCGACGGCGAGCACGATCATCGGGATCGTCATGACGTTCGGCGACTCGTGCGGGTGCGGCTCGTTGCCGTTCTCGTCGGGCGCCCAGCGCTTCTCGCCGAAGAACGTCATCAGCATCACGCGCGTCATGTAGAACGCGGTGATGGCCGCGCCCAGCAGGGCCACCCCGCCGAGGATCCAGCCCTGGGTGCCGCCCTTGGCGAAGGCCGCCTCGATGATGGCGTCCTTGGAGTAGAAGCCGGACAGGAACGGGAAGCCGATGATCGCCAGATAGCCGAGGCCGAAGGTGACGAAGGTGATCGGCATGTACTTCCGCAGGCCGCCGTACTTACGCATGTCGACCTCGTCGTTCATGCCGTGCATCACCGACCCGGCGCCCAGGAACAGCCCGGCCTTGAAGAAGCCGTGCGTCACCAGGTGCATGATCGCGAAGACATAGCCGATGGGGCCGAGGCCCGCGGCCAGCACCATGTAGCCGATCTGCGACATGGTCGAGCCGGCCAGTGCCTTCTTGATGTCGTCCTTGGCGCAACCGACGATCGCACCGAAGAGCAGCGTGACGGCGCCGACCACGGTCACCACCAGCTGGGCGTCGGGCGCGGCGTTGAAGATCGCGCCGGAGCGGACGATCAGATACACACCCGCGGTCACCATGGTCGCGGCGTGGATGAGGGCCGAGACCGGGGTCGGGCCCTCCATCGCGTCCCCGAGCCAGGACTGCAGCGGCACCTGGGCGGACTTGCCGCAGGCGGCGAGCAGCAGCATCAGGGCGATCGCGGTGAGCTTGCCCTCACCGGTCCTGGCCACCCCGTCGAAGACCGGTCCGAAGGCGAAGGTCCCGAAGGTCGTGAACATCAGCATGATGGCGATCGACAGGCCCATGTCGCCGACCCGGTTGACCAGGAAGGCCTTCTTGGCCGCGGTCGCCGCGCTGGGCTTGTGCTGCCAGAAGCCGATCAGCAGGTAGGAGGCGAGACCCACGCCCTCCCAGCCGACGTACAGCAGCAGATAGTTGTCGGCGAGGACCAGCAGCAGCATCGCCGCGAGGAACAGGTTCAGATAACCGAAGAAGCGGCGCCGGCGCTCGTCGTGCTCCATGTACCCCACGGAGTACAGATGGATGAGCGAGCCGACGCCTGTGATCAGCAGGACGAAGGTCATCGACAGCTGGTCGAGCCGGAAGGCGACATCGGCCTGGAAACCGGCCACCGGGATCCAGCTGAACAGATGCTGGGTCAGCATCCGGTGGTCGGCGGCCTTCCCCAGCATGTCGGCGAAGAGCACGACGCCGAGCACGAAGGAGGCGGCGGCCAGGACCGTGCCGATCCAGTGGCCGACGGCGTCCAGCCTTCTGCCGCCGCACAGCAGGACGGCCGCTCCGAGCAGGGGCGCCGCGATCAGCAGCGCAATCAGGTTCTCCACGATTCAGCGACCCCTCACAGCTTCATCAGGCTGGCGTCGTCGACCGAGGCCGAGTGGCGGGTACGGAACAGCGACACGATGATCGCGAGGCCCACCACGACCTCCGCGGCGGCGACGACCATGGTGAAGAAGGCGAAGATCTGGCCGTCGAGATTGCCGTGCATCCGGGAGAAGGTGACGAAGGCGAGGTTGCATGCGTTGAGCATCAGCTCGATGCACATGAACAGCACGATCGCGTTCCGCCGGATCAGCACGCCGGTGGCGCCGATGGTGAACAACAGGGCGGCGAGATACAGATAGTTGACCGGGTTCACTTCGACGCCTCCTCGGTCCTCTTGAGCGCCGGGCCCTCGTCCTCGGTGCGCTCCAGGCGTTCCTCGGCGCGCTGTTCCAGGGCCTTCAGATCGCTGAGCGCCTCGTCGGACACATCACGGATCTGGCCGCGGTCCCGCAGCGTCCGGTTGACGGTCAGCTCGGACGGGGTACCGTCCGGCAGAAGACCGGCGATGTCCACCGCGTTGTGCCGGGCGTAGACGCCGGGGGCCGGCAGCGGCGGGAGGTGCTTGCCCTCCCGTACGCGCAGTTCGGCCAGCTCGCGCTGGGTCCTGGCGCGCTCGGTGCGCTCGCGGTGGGTGAGCACCATGGCGCCGACCGCGGCCGTGATCAGCAGAGCGCCGGTGATTTCGAAGGCGAACACGTACTTGGTGAAGATGAGGGCCGCCAGGCCCTCCACATTGCCGTTCGCGTTCGCCCGGCCGAGGCCGTTGAAGTCCTTCAGGGACGCATGGGCCACGCCTGAGAACAGCAGGATGCCGAAGCCGAGCCCGCACAGCAGGGCCAGCCAGCGCTGTCCCTTGATGGTCTCCTTCAGGGAGTCCGCCGCGGTGACGCCGACGAGCATCACCACGAACAGGAACAGCATCATGATCGCGCCGGTGTAGACGACGATCTGCACGATGCCCAGGAAGTAGGCACCGTTGGCCAGATAGAACACCGCCAGCACGATCATGGTGCCGGCCAGGCTGAGCGCACTGTGCACGGCCTTCTTCATGAAGACGGTGCACAGGGCGCCGATCACCGCCACGGTGCCGAGGACCCAGAACTGGAAGGCCTCACCGGTGGAGGTGGCATAGGCGGCGAGTTGCGGGCTCATGCGTCGGCCCCCTGCTCCCCCGAGGCGCCCGAGGAGGCGGCCGACGCGGGCTGCTCCCCCTTGGAGACGGCGACCTGGCGCTCCGTGCCGGGCGCGGCCTCCGTCACCAGGCCCCGGTAGTAGTCCTGCTCGTCCGTCCCCGGGTAGATGGCGTGGGGGGTGTCGACCATGCCCTCTTCGAGGCCGGCGAGCAGCTGCTCCTTGGTGTAGATGAGGTTGGCGCGGCTGGAGTCCGCCAGCTCGAACTCATTGGTCATCGTCAGCGCGCGGGTGGGGCACGCCTCGATGCAGAGGCCGCACAGAATGCAGCGGGCGTAGTTGATCTGGTACACCCGCCCGTACCGCTCGCCGGGCGAGTAACGCTCCTCGTCCGTGTTGTCCGCGCCCTCGACATAGATCGCGTCGGCGGGGCAGGCCCAGGCGCACAGCTCACAGCCGACGCACTTCTCCAGGCCGTCCGGATGGCGGTTGAGCTGGTGCCGACCGTGGAACCGCGGAGCCGTGGTCTTCTTCTGCTCCGGGTACTGCTCGGTCAGCCGCTTCTTGAACATGGCCTTGAAGGTCACGCCGAAGCCGGCCACGGGGTTCTGGAAACCGGGTGCGGTGTCCTTGGGCTCCTCAGCCATCGGACGCCTCCTTTCCATCCGAAATGCCGTCACTGACAGTGTCCGGCCCGCCACTGACAATCAGCTCCCGCTCTCCCCCGCGCCGCGGGCGGCGCCGGGGCACCGGCGGCAGCTCCTGTCCCGGCAGCGGCGGTACGGGGAAGCCGCCCGCCATCGAGTCGAAGGCGGGCTCCTCGGCCGGGGCCTCGGCCTCCTTCGCCCGCTCGCGGAACATGTCGACGACGAACGACAGCACCAGCAGCGTGAGCACGCCGCCCGCCACGGGCAGGGCGATGTCACCGAAGCCGTAGTTCTCGTTGCGCAGCGCCCGCACCGTGGCGACGAGCATCAGCCACACCACGGAGACCGGGATGAGGACCTTCCAGCCGAGCTTCATCAGCTGGTCGTAGCGGACGCGAGGGAGCGTGCCGCGCAGCCAGATGAAGAAGAACAGCAGCAGCTGGACCTTGACGACGAACCAGAGAAGCGGCCACCAGCCGTGGTTCGCGCCCGCCCAGAAGGTGCTGATCGGCCAGGGTGCCCGCCAGCCGCCCAGGAAGAGGGTGGCCGACACGGCCGAGACGGTCACCATGTTGACGTACTCGGCGAGCATGAACATCGCGAACTTGATCGACGAGTACTCGGTGTTGAAGCCGCCGACCAGGTCGCCCTCGGACTCCGGCATGTCGAAGGGGGCGCGGTTGGTCTCGCCGACCATCGTGACGATGTAGATGATGAACGAGACCGGGAGCAGCAGGATGAACCAGCGGTCGTGCTGCTGTTCGACGATCTTCGATGTGGACATCGACCCCGAGTAGAGGAACACGGAGGCGAAGGCGGCCCCCATGGCGATCTCGTAGGAGATCATCTGCGCACAGGAGCGCAGACCGCCGAGCAGCGGATAGGTGGATCCGGAGCTCCAGCCCGCCAGGACGATGCCGTAGATGCCGACCGAGGCGACCGCGAGGATGTAGAGCATCGCGATCGGCAGGTCGGTGAGCTGCATCGCGGTGCGGTGGCCGAAGATCGAGATCTCGTTGCCGGAGGGTCCGAAGGGGATCACCGCGATCGCCATGAAGGCCGGGATGGCCGCGACGATCGGCGCGAGGACATAGACCACCTTGTCCGCGCGCTTGACGACGAGGTCCTCCTTGAGCATCAGCTTCACGCCGTCGGCGAGCGACTGGAGCATGCCCCAGGGGCCGTGCCGGTTGGGGCCGATGCGCAGCTGCATCCAGGCGACGACCTTGCGCTCCCACACGATGGAGAACAGCACGGTCACCATCAGGAAGGCGAAGCAGAACACCGCCTTGATGACGACCAGCCACCAGGGGTCGTGGCCGAACATGGAGAGATCTTCAGCGGCGAGGTACGGGCTCATGCCTCCACCTCCTGGGGGGCGTCGGCGGGCGTCGCCGGGGCGATGCGGACAAGGGTGCCGGGCAGCGCCCCGGTGTCGGAGAGCACACCGCCGCCCGCGGAGTTCATCGGGAGCCAGACCACACGGTCGGGCATCTCGGTGATCTGGAGCGGGAGTTCGGTGGTTCCGGCGGGGCCGGTCACCGCCAGCAGGCCGCCGTCCTCGACGCCCGCCTCGGCGGCGGTGGCCGCGGACAGCCGAGCATGTGCCGCGTGCCGGGTGCCGGCCAGCGCGTCGTCGCCCTCCTGGAGGCGGCCCCGGTCCAGCAGCAGCCGGTGGCCGGCGAGCACGGCCTCTCCGGCGGCCGGGCGGGGCAGCTGTGCGCCGATCTCCAGCGGGTTGTCGGCGCGCGGTCCGGTCCAGGCGCCGAGCCGGTCCAGCTCGCCGCGCACGGTGCGCAGGTCGGGCAGTCCCAGATGGACGTCCATGGCGTCGGCGAGCATCTGGAGCACCCGGGCGTCGGTGGGCGCGGTCCTGCGGGTCATCTGGTCCGGCTTGAGCGCGGCCTCGAAGAAGCGGGCGCGGCCCTCCCAGTTGAGGAAGGTGCCGGCCTTCTCGGCGACCGCCGCGACCGGAAGCACCACGTCCGCGTGCTCGGTGATGTCTCCGGGGCGCAGTTCGAGCGAGACCAGGAAGTCCACCTCGGAGAACGCCTCCCGGGCGCGCGCCGGGTCGGGCAGGTCGGCGGCCTCGACGCCGGCGATCAGCAGGGCCCGCAGTTCGCCGCCGGCCGCGGCCTCCACGATGGCCGCCGTGTCCCGTCCGTAGCGGTGCGGGAGTTCGGCGACGCCCCAGGCAGCGGCGACCTCCTGCCGTGCGCGCGGGTCGGTGGCCGGACGTCCGCCCGGCAGCAGCGAGGGCAGCGCCCCCACTTCGACCGCGCCGCGCTCCCCGGCCCGGCGCGGGATCCACACCAGGGCGGCACCGGTGGCGGCCGCGGTGCGGACCACGGCGGTGAGGGCGCCCGCCACCCCGGCGAGGCGTTCGCCGACGACGATCACGGCGCCCTCGGTGCGCAGCGCCTCGGCGGCCTTGACGCCGTCCTCCTCCAGGCCGACCTTTCCGGCCAGCGCGTCCAGCCACTCGGTCTCGGTGCCGGGCGCGGCGGGCAGCAGGGTGCCGTCGGCCTTCTCCAGGCCCCGGGTGGCATGGGTGGCGATCGAGAACACCCGCTGTCCGTGCGTCCGCCAGGCCTTGCGCAGCCGCAGAAAGACGCCGGGGGCCTCCTCCTCGGACTCGAACCCGACGAGCAGGACGGCCGGTGCCTTCTCCAGGGAGGTGTAGGTGACACCGCTGCCGTCGAGGTCGCGGCCGCGTCCGGCGACTCGGGCGGCCAGGAAGTCGGCCTCCTCGCCGCTGTGCACCCGCGCACGGAAGTCGATGTCGTTGGTGTCCAGGGCCACCCGGGCGAACTTGCTGTACGCGTAGGCGTCCTCGACGGTGAGCCGGCCGCCGGTCAGCACACCCGCCCGGCCCCGCGCGGCGCTCAGGCCCCGGGCGGCGGCGTCCAGCGCCTCCGGCCAGGACGCCGGCTCCAGTTCACCGGACTCGCCCCGCACCAGTGGTGTCTCGAGGCGGTCCTTCTGCTGTGCGTACCGGAATCCGAACCGCCCCTTGTCGCAGATCCACTCCTCGTTGACCTCGGGGTCGTTGGCCGCGAGCCGCCGCATGACCTTGCCGCGCCGGTGGTCCGTGCGGGTCGCGCAGCCGCCGGAGCAGTGCTCGCACACGGACGGCGAGGAGATCAGGTCGAAGGGGCGGGAGCGGAAGCGGTACGCCGCCGAGGTGAGCGCGCCGACGGGGCAGATCTGGATGGTGTTCCCGGAGAAGTACGACTCGAACGGGTCGCCCTCGCCGGTGCCGATCTGCTGGAGCGCGCCCCGTTCCACCATCTCGATCATCGGGTCGCCCGCGATCTGGTTGGAGAACCGGGTGCAGCGGGCGCACAGCACGCACCGCTCGCGGTCGAGCAGCACCTGGCTGGAGATCGCGACGGGCTTCTCGTAGGTGCGCTTCCTCCCCTCGAAGCGGGAGTCGGCGTTGCCGTGCGACATGGCCTGGTTCTGCAGCGGGCACTCGCCGCCCTTGTCGCAGACCGGGCAGTCCAGCGGGTGGTTGATGAGCAGCAGCTCCATCACACCCTTCTGGGCCTTCTCGGCGACGGGCGAGGTGAGCTGGGTCCTCACGACCATCCCGTCGGTGCAGGTGATCGTGCAGGAGGCCATGGGCTTGCGCTGCCCCTCGACCTCCACGATGCACTGGCGGCAGGCGCCGGCCGGGTCGAGCAGGGGGTGGTCGCAGAAGCGGGGGATCTCGATGCCGAGCTGCTCGGCGGCGCGGATCACCAGGGTGCCCTTGGGCACGCTGATCTCGATGCCGTCGATCGTCAGCGTGACGAGGTCCTCCGGCGGGACCGCCGCGGCACCGCCCCCGGTGGGAGCGTTGGTCGTCACGGTCATGCGTTCACCTCCGCGGGCTTGTCCGCCCAGGCCGTGGACTTGGCCGGGTCGAAGGGGCATCCCCGGCCCGTGATGTGCTCCTCGTACTCCGCGCGGAAGTACTTGAGGGAGGAGAAGATGGGCGAGGCGGCACCGTCGCCGAGGGCGCAGAAGGCCTTGCCGTTGATGTTGTCGGCGATGTCGTTGAGCTTGTCGAGGTCGGACATCTTTCCCTTGCCGGCCTCGATGTCGCGCATCAACTGCACGAGCCAGTACGTCCCTTCACGGCAGGGCGTGCACTTTCCGCAGGACTCGTGGGCGTAGAACTCGGTCCAGCGGGTGACGGCGCGGACCACGCAGGTGGTCTCGTCGAAGCACTGCAGGGCCTTGGTGCCGAGCATGGAACCGGCGGCGCCCACGCCCTCGTAGTCGAGCGGGACGTCGAGGTGTTCCTCGGTGAACATCGGCGTCGAGGAGCCGCCCGGGGTCCAGAACTTGAGGCGGTGGCCGGACCGCATGCCGCCGCTCATGTCGAGCAGCTGGCGGAGCGTGATGCCGAGCGGTGCCTCGTACTGGCCGGGGTTGGCGACATGGCCGCTGAGCGAGTAGAGCGTGAAGCCGGGCGACTTCTCGCTGCCCATCGAACGGAACCAGTCCTTGCCCCGGTTCATGATGGCGGGAACCGATGCGATGGATTCGACGTTGTTCACCACAGTCGGGCACGCATAGAGGCCCGCGACCGCAGGGAAGGGGGGACGCAGCCGCGGCTGGCCACGGCGGCCTTCGAGCGAGTCGAGCAGTGCGGTCTCCTCGCCGCAGATGTACGCGCCCGCGCCCGCGTGCACGGTGAGTTCGAGGTCGAGTCCGCTGCCCAGGATGTTCTCGCCGAGGTAGCCCGCCGCGTATGCCTCACGCACCGCCGAGTGCAGCCGCCGCAGCACGGGGACGACCTCGCCCCGCAGATAGATGAAGGCATGCGACGACCTGATGGCGTAGCACGCGATGACGATGCCCTCGATGAGGCTGTGCGGGTTCGCGAAGAGGAGCGGGATGTCCTTGCAGGTCCCGGGCTCCGATTCGTCGGCGTTGACAACGAGATAGTGCGGCTTGCCGTCTCCCTGGGGGATGAACTGCCATTTCATGCCCGTGGGGAAGCCCGCGCCGCCGCGTCCGCGCAGTCCGGACTCCTTGACGTAGGCGATCACGTCGTCCGGCGACATGGCCAGCGCCTTGCGGAGCCCCTCGTACCCCTCGTGCCGCCGGTAGGCGTCCAGGGTCCAGGACTTCTCCTCGTCCCAGAAGGCGGACAGGACGGGTGCGAGCAGCTTCTCGGGGCTGCTGTCTCCGCCGTCCGCGAAGTGGCCCGAGCGGGCGGTCCCCCCGTCCTCGGTGGTCACCGTCATCACTCCCCCTCCTCTTCCGTGACGGGACCCGCCGGATGGGCAGGGTCGGAGGCCGATGTGTCCTGTGGCGCGTCGTGCGAGCTCAGGTGCTCGGCGGGTGACGGCTCGTGCAGCGCCGCGTCCCGCGGTTCGTCCTGCGGTCCGCCGGCCCGTGGATGCACCACGCGCGCGGCGGGCGACTCTCCCCTGGCCAGCCGCAGCCCGACCAGCGAGGCGGGTCCCGCGCCGCCGGTCGCCTCCACGGCTCCGTCCCGTTCGTCGGGGAAGCCGGCCAGCATCCGGGCCGTCTCCTTGAAGGTGCACAGAGGGGCGCCGCGGGTGGGTGCGGCCTGCCGTCCCGCGCGCAGGTCGTCCACGAGGCGCAGGGCGCTCTCGGGGGTCTGGTTGTCGAAGAACTCCCAGTTGACCATCACGACCGGTGCGTAGTCGCAGGCCGCGTTGCACTCGATGTGCTCCAGGGTGACCTTGCCGTCGTCGGTGGTCCCGCCGTTGGCGACGCCCAGGTGCTCCTGGAGGGCGGCGAAGATCGCGTCTCCGCCCATCACCGCGCACAGGGTGTTGGTGCACACACCCACCTGGTAGTCGCCGGAGGGGCCCCGCCGGTACATGGTGTAGAAGGTCGCGACGGCGGTGACCTCGGCCGTGGTCAGCTCCAGTACGTCCGCGCAGAACTGCATCCCGGTGCGTGTGACATGGCCCTCCTCCGACTGCACCAGGTGCAGCAGGGGCAGCAGAGCGGAGCGCGCGTCCGGGTAGCGGTCGATGATCTGGCGCGCGTCCTGCTCCAGCCGGGCGCGGACGTCGTCCGGGTAGTCGGGCGCGGGCAGTCGGGGCATGCCCAGGCTGACGCCGTGCTCCGAAGAACTGGTGGTCACCGGTCGACGCCTCCCATCACGGGGTCGATGGACGCCACGGCGACGATCACGTCGGCGACCTGGCCGCCCTCGCACATCGCCGCCATGGTCTGAAGGTTGGTGAAGGACGGGTCGCGGAAGTGGACCCGGTAGGGACGGGTGCCGCCGTCGGAGACGACATGCACGCCGAGTTCGCCCTTGGGCGACTCGACCGCCGTGTACGCCTGTCCCGGCGGGACGCGGAAGCCCTCGGTCACCAGCTTGAAGTGGTGGATCAGGGCCTCCATGGAGGTGCCCATGATGTTCTTGATGTGGTCGAGGGAGTTGCCCAGTCCGTCCGGGCCCAGGGCGAGCTGGGCGGGCCAGGCGATCTTCTTGTCGGCGACCATGACCGGTCCCGGCTGCAGCCGGTCCAGGCACTGCTCGACGATCCTGAGGGACTGGCGCATCTCCTCCAGGCGGATCAGGAAACGGCCGTAGGCGTCGCAGCTGTCTGCGGTCGGGACGTCGAAGTCATAGGTCTCGTAGTCGCAGTAGGGCTGCGACTTGCGCAGATCGTGCGGCAGACCGGTGGCGCGCAGGATCGGTCCGGTGGCGCCCAGGGCCATGCAGCCGGCCAGGTCCAGATAGCCGATGTCCTGCATACGGGCCTTGAAGATGGGGTTCCCGGTGGCGAGCTTGTCGTACTCCGGGAGGTTCTTCCGCATCTTCTTCACGAACTCGCGGATCTGGTCCACCGCGCCCGGCGGCAGGTCCTGGGCGAGTCCGCCGGGGCGGATGTACGCGTGGTTCATCCGCAGGCCGGTGATCAGCTCGTAGATGTCGAGGATCAGCTCCCGGTCGCGGAAGCCGTAGATCATGATGGTGGTGGCGCCGAGCTCCATGCCTCCGGTGGCGATGCACACCAGGTGGGAGGAGAGCCGGTTCAGCTCCATCAGCAGCACCCGGATGATCGTGGCGCGGTCCGGGACCTCGTCCTCGATGCCGAGCAGCCTCTCGACGGCGAGGCAGTACGCCGCCTCGTTGAAGAACGGCGTCAGATAGTCCATGCGCGTCACGAACGTGGTGCCCTGGGTCCAGGTGCGGTACTCGAGGTTCTTCTCGATACCGGTGTGGAGATAGCCGATGCCGCAGCGGGCCTCGGTGACGGTCTCCCCGTCGATCTCCAGGATCAGCCTCAGCACTCCGTGGGTGGAGGGGTGCTGCGGACCCATGTTGACGATGAGGCGTTCGTCGTCGGCGCGGGCCGCGGACTGGGCGATCTCGTCCCAGTCGCCGCCGGTGACCGTGTAGACGGTGCCCTCGGTGGTCTCGCGCGCGGAGGCGGCGGAGGCATCGGAGGGTGTGTGCGTGCTCATGAGTACGACCTCCGCTGGTCCGGAGCCGGGATCTGGGCGCCCTTGTACTCGACGGGGATGCCGCCGAGGGGATAGTCCTTGCGCTGCGGATGGCCCTGCCAGTCGTCGGGCATCATGATCCGCGTCAGCGCCGGATGGCCGTCGAAGATCAGCCCGAAGAAGTCGTAGGTCTCGCGCTCGTGCCAGTCGTTCGTCGGATAGACGGGGACCAGCGACGGGACGTGCGGGTCGGCGTCCGGGGCCCCGACCTCCAGCCGGATCAGCCGGTTGTGGGTGATCGAGCGCAGATGGTAGACGGCGTGCAGCTCGCGGCCCTTGTCGCCGGGATAGTGCACTCCGCTCACCCCCGTGCACAGCTCGAAGCGGAGCGCCGGGTCGTCGCGCAGGGTCTGGGCGACGGCGACGAGGTACTCGCGTTCGATGTGGAAGGTCAGCTCGCCACGGTCGACGACCGTCTTCTCGATGGCGTTCTCGGGGACGAGACCCTGTTCCTCCAGGGCCCCCTCCAGCTCGTCGGCGACCTCGTCGAACCAGCCGCCGTAGGGGCGGGCGGCCGGGCCCGGCAGCCGGACCGGGCGGACCAGACCGCCGTAGCCGGAGGTGTCGCCGCCGTTTGTGGCGCCGAACATGCCGCGCTGGACGCGGATCTCCTCGCCGTGGTCACCCCGCATTCCGGGGAGGTTCGCGGCGCCGAGGTCCTTCTCGGGGTTGACGCCGCCCGCGCCGCTCCCGTTCGCCGCGGCGCCGTTCGCGCCGTTGCGCGGTGTGTTCGCGCCGTTGCTCTTGGCGTCACTCATCGCAGCAGCCCCTTCATCTCGATCGTCGGGAGCGCCTTGAGTGCCGCTTCCTCCGCCTCACGGGCCGCCTCCTCGGCGTTGACGCCGAGCTTGGAGGTCTGGATCTTGTGGTGGAGCTTGAGGATCGCGTCCATCAGCATCTCGGGCCGTGGCGGACAGCCGGGCAGATAGATGTCGACGGGGACGATGTGATCGACGCCCTGGACGATCGCGTAGTTGTTGAACATGCCGCCCGAGGAGGCGCAGACCCCCATGGAGATCACCCACTTGGGGTTCGGCATCTGGTCGTAGACCTGCCGGAGCACCGGCGCCATCTTCTGGCTGACCCGGCCCGCGACGATCATCAGGTCCGCCTGCCGGGGCGAGCCGCGGAAGACCTCCATGCCGAAGCGCGCCAGGTCGTAGCGGCCGGCACCGGTGGTCATCATCTCGATGGCGCAACAGGCCAGGCCGAAGGTGGCCGGGAAGACCGACGACTTACGCACCCAGCCCGCGGCCTGCTCGACCGTGGTCAGAAGGAATCCGCTCGGCAGCTTTTCTTCGAGTCCCATGGCTAAAGGCCCCTCAGTCCCATTCCAGGCCGCCGCGCCGCCATACGTACGCGTACGCGACGAAGACGGTGAGCACGAAGAGCAGCATCTCCACGAGCCCGAAAATCCCGAGGGCGTCGAAGGTGACGGCCCAGGGGTAGAGGAAGACGATCTCGATGTCGAAGACGATGAAGAGCATCGCCGTCAGGTAGTACTTGATAGGGAAACGCCCGCCGCCGGCCGGCGTGGGGGTCGGCTCGATGCCGCACTCGTACGCTTCAAGTTTGGCGCGGTTGTACCGCTTCGGACCGATCAGCGTGGCCATGACCACGGAGAAGATCGCAAAGCCTGCCCCGAGGGCTCCCAGTACGAGGATGGGCGCATACGCGTTCACCGCTCCTCGCTCCTCTCAGTCGGCACTGACTGCTGGCGTTCGCCGGACTCGCAGCCGTCCCACCTGCCCCGCGAACCCCACTGGTCCCGACGAAGATCGCGAACATGTGAAGCAGGTCACAAGCCCAACTGCCCCGCATCCTATGCCCGCCGGTATGTGATCTGCGACACGGGGGTCACCACCTACTTTGTGATCTTCACCACCTATCGAAGGATCATGAAGTCGGATGAGCGGTGACCTTCATACGCGAAGCAGTCGAGCGATCACCAAGAGGTGACATTTCCCCTCGTCATCGCTGGTCGGAGGGGGTTTGCACTATCAAAGGAGAAGCTCCTGGCGCAAATTCGCCCCGAAGTTGATCACTTGATAGAGGGACACGTTCACACGCCGGAGGTCGGAACGGGACATCTGTGGACGTGTGCACGCGTTCACGAGCGGGTGATCACTCCCGCGCGGACGAAGCACCCGCAGCGGCGCGCGAGGGCGGCCGGCATCCGCGCACGGGACGCCGGGGGCGCGGAGACCGTTCCGTGACCTGCGCCACATCTGACGGGGCGTCCGACCGAACGGACTTGGCCACGCTCCTGCGGCGATGGTAGGCGCGGCGCAATCCGGACGTAACGATGAAAGACCGTGATCACAGGCTTGATCATTACTGTCCGGATTGCCCGTTAAGGCGTCAATAAAGAAAGACCCGCCGGGGATTCATGACGCCGATTGAACAACTGTGGCGCACCACACGTTTCTTGTAGGTATGGAGCAGCCCCTGATACCGGTTGTACTCATGTCCCACACCGCTCAGATACGCAGCCACCGGAAGCACCGCGCCCGCAGCGCCTCGACGATCGCGATGCGGACCGGAGTCGCCGGCGGTGTGCTCAGCACCCTGGCCGTCGCCGGTGCGTCTGCTTACGCCGCCGAGCCGGTGGCGCAGCAGACCCTCGAACTGCCGACCCTGACGGCAGATCTGTCCACTCAGGTCGCCCAGTCGGCGGAGGCCACCCAGCTGGCCGCGGCCAACTACCAGTTGCAGGCCGAGCGCGACGCGGCCGCCGCACAGGCCGCGAAGCAGGCCAAGGCGAACCTCGCGGAGGCCAAGAAGAAGGCGGCGGAGGCCAAGCGCAAGGCCGAGGCCGAGCGCAAGACCGCCGAGGCCGCCTCGCGCAGCGCGGAGCGGGCCGTGCTCACCGCCGCGTCCGCGTCGACCAGCGCCTCCACGGCGAGCGTCTCCCAGGCCACCGGTTCGGCCTCCGCGGTCATCGCCTTCGTCAAGGCGCAGCTCGGCGACGCCTATGTCTCCGGCAGCACCGGCCCCAACTCCTGGGACTGCTCCGGCCTGGTGCAGACCGCCTTCAAGCAGGTCGGCGTGAGCCTGCCGCGGGTCTCCCAGGACCAGTCCACCGTCGGCACCCAGGTCTCGCTGAGCAATCTGCAGCCGGGCGACATCCTCTACTGGGGCGGCGCGGGCAGCGCCTACCACGTCGCGGTGTATGTCGGTGACGGCATGTTCGTCGGCGCGCAGAACCCGTCCACGGGCGTCGTCGAGAGGCCGCTCTCGTACGACCCGCCGTCCGGTGCGGTCCGCGTGCTCTGAGCCGCACCGCTTCGCACTCCTGCCGTCGTACGGCAGAACGGGCCGAGGGCCGCCGCTTCCCCGAGCGGCGGCCCTCAGCCGACCCCGGACGCCGAAGCCGCCCTCCGGCGCCTCACGGCCGGCCCAGGACCCGGTGCGGGAAAGGGCCGTTCACCGGCCACCCCCGGTATCGGCGTACGGGCAACCGGAATTCACCCCAAAGGGGACACCTGTATCGCGAGGGCGACGGCCCGGCTCCGGCGGCCGGACCGCACGGGGCGGAGCCGGCCGCCCCGTGGGGCGCGCGGGGTCATGCCTTGGGGGCCACCTTGGACAGGCCGTTGATGAGCCGGTCCATCGCGTCCCCGCCCGTCGGATCCGTCAGGTTGGCCAGGAGTTTCAGCGTGAACTTCATCAGCAGCGGGTGCGTCAGACCCCGCTGCGCGGCGACCTTCATCACCTTGGGGTTGCCGATCAGCTTCACAAAGGCGCGGCCCAGCGTGTAGTAGCCCCCATAGGTGTCCTTGAGGATCTTCGGGTAGCTGTGCAGGGCCAACTCCCGCTGGGCGGGGGTCGCCCGGGCCAGGGCCTGCACGATCACCTCCGCCGCGATCTGGCCCGACTCCATCGCGTAGGCGATGCCCTCGCCGTTGAAGGGGTTCACCAGGCCGCCCGCGTCGCCCACGAGCAGCAGGCCCTTGGTGTAGTGCGGCTGGCGGTTGAAGGCCATGGGCAGGGCGGCGCCGCGGATGGGACCGGTCATGTTCTCGGGGGTGTAGCCCCAGTCCTGAGGCATCGAGGCGCACCAGGCCTTGAGCACCTCGCGCCAGTCCAGCTCCTTGAAGGAGGCGGAGGTGTTCAGGACGCCGAGGCCGACGTTGCTCGTGCCGTCGCCCATGCCGAAGATCCAGCCGTAGCCCGGCAGCAGCCGCTCCTGGCCGCCGCGCCGGTCCCACAGCTCCAGCCAGGACTCCAGATAGTCGTCGTCATGGCGCGGGGAGGTGAAATAGGTGCGGACCGCGACGCCCATGGGGCGGTCCTCCCGGCGGTGCAGCCCCATCGCGAGCGACAGACGCGAGGAGTTGCCGTCCGCGGCCACCACGAGCGGCGCGTGAAAGGTGACCTCGCGCTTCTCCTCGCCCAGCTTGGCGTGCACACCCGTGATGCGTCCGGTGCGGCCGTCCACGACCGGCGCGCCCACATTGCAGCGCTCGTACAGGCGCGCGCCCGCCTTCTGTGCCTGCCGGGCCAGCTGCTCGTCGAAGTCGTCGCGCTTGCGGACCAGACCGTAGTCCGGGTAGGAGGCGAGTTCCGGCCAGTCCAGCTGGAGCCGCACCCCGCCGCCGATGATGCGCAGACCCTTGTTGCGCAGCCAGCCGGCCTCCTCGGAGATGTCGATGCCCATCCCCACGAGCTGCTTGGTGGCGCGGGGGGTGAGGCCGTCGCCGCAGACCTTCTCGCGCGGGAAGGCCGTCTTCTCCAGGAGCAGGACGTCGAGTCCGGCCTTCGCCAGGTAGTAGGCGGTGGTGGAACCGGCTGGCCCGGCCCCGACGACGATCACATCGGCGGTGTGTTCGGTAAGGGGCTGGGGCTCGGTCACGGCGGGTTCTCCCCAAGACTCGACGACGGCTGGACGGCTCCGCAGCGACGAGGACGCCGAAATCTTCGGCAAAACACCGTGCTGACGGGGTGGACATGGGCAGTCTATGCAGCGGTACCGATCCACCGGCTGAAGGGCTGCACCCCCGTGAACCGAGCTCTCCCCGATGTACGGCTGCGCGTTCCCACCGATGAGGACGCCCTCGCGTGGCACCGGGTGTTCGACGACCCCGAGGTCATGGAGTTCCACGGCGGCCGGTCCGCCGAGCCGTCGCTCTACGAGGAGCTCACGGCCCGTCAGCGTCGGCACGACGCCGAGCTGGGGTTCTGTCTGTGGACCGTGCTCGACGCGTCGGGCGAGGTCCTCGGCTTCACCGGCGCACAGCCCTGGCCGCATCCCTGGGGTCCGGCGGGAGAGATCGAGATCGGCTGGCGGCTGGGGCGGGCGCACTGGGGGAAGGGCTATGTCACCGCGGCGGCGCTGGCCACACTGGAGCGGTTGCGGGCGGCGGACGTGCCGGAGGTGGTGGCGATGGTGATGGCCGCCAACACGCGGTCCATCGCCGTGACCCGGCGCCTCGGCATGGAGCTGGCCGAGGTCTTCCCGCACCCCGGCCTGGGAGAGCCCGCACACCGCTATCGACTCACCCTGTGACGTTCTGTGACCGACTGTCACAGAACGGCACCTGCCGCTTCCGACTGACACCTCCCGGCGGTTACCCTTCCCCTACCGCTGGGGGTGACATCTATGCCTATAACACCCAAAACACCCGACGTGCGCGTGCCGCGGTTGGTGGGTCTGATGGCGATGGACGCACGCGAGGCCGCCGCGCGACAGGGCGTGCTGCTGGCCGCGCCCGACCGGCCGGACTTCCATCGCGTCGTCGTCGACTACGTCGTACGCCAATATCCCCCGCCCGGCGCCGAGGTGCCGCGCGGGGCCGTGGTCACCGTGTGGTTCGACCTCGGTGAGGGCGAGGGCGGCGGGGGCGCCGGGGTCCGTGAGCCACGGCTGCCGATCCCGCCGCCGGGCGGGCTGCGCCGCGAACTCGACGAACCCGGCGACGCGTTCGAGGTGCTCAGGTGATCCCCGGCCGTCAGTCCGCCTTGAAGCCCCGGTGCAGCGCCACGATCCCGCCCGTGAGGTTCCGCCAGGCCACCTTGGACCAGCCCGCCGAGCGCAGCCGTCCGGCCAGCGCGGGCTGGTCCGGCCAGGCGCGGATGGACTCGGCGAGGTAGACGTACGCCTCGGGGTTGGACGACGCGGCGCGGGCCACCGGCGGCAGCGCGCGCATCAGGTACTCGGTGTAGACCGTGCGGAAGGGCGCCCAGGTCGGGTGCGAGAACTCGCAGATCACCACCCGCCCACCGGGCTTGGTCACCCGGTACAGCTCACGCAGCGCGGCGTCCGTGTCCTGCACATTGCGCAGCCCGAAGGAGATCGTCACCGCGTCGAAGGTGTCGTCCCTGAACGGCAGCCGAGTCGCGTCGCCCGCCGTGAACGGCATCCAGGGGTGCCGCTTCTTGCCGACCCGGAGCATCCCGAGCGAGAAGTCGCAGGGGACGACATAGGCCCCGGTGCGGGCGAAGGGGAGGGACGAGGTGGCCGTACCGGCCGCGAGGTCCAGGATCTTCTGGGCGGGGCGCGCGCCGACCGCCCTGGCGACCTCCTTGCGCCACACCCGGTCCTGGCCGAGCGACAGCAGGTCGTTGGTCAGGTCGTACCGTTCCGCCACGTGGTCGAACATCGAGGCGACTTCATGGGGCTGCTTGTCCAGGGATGCTCGGGTCACGCCGCCCATTGTGGCAGTACGCCCCGGACGTCCCTCGGCCACCCGGCCGTTACCCCGGCCACCAGGTGGTGTCAGCGGCGGCGGTGGAGCAGGCGGCCTCCGACGACCGTCGCCACACAGGTCCCGGCTCCGCGTGCGGCGAGCGCCGCCTCGTCCGGGACGTCGAACACGGCGAAGGTCGCCTCCCCGCCGAGCGGGCGCGACATCGCCTCCCCGGGGTTCCGGCCGGCCAGCGGGTCGAGGGCTGGCGGGCCCGCGGGAGATGCGAGGCGCTCCCGCACGGTCAGCCCCGCCCGGCGTACGGCGTCCACCACGGCGGGCCGTGACAGGGGTCCCGTCACGGCGACCGTCCCGTGCGCCAGCATGCGCTGCACCCCGCGCCGCGCGCTCGCGCCCCAGCGGGCCTCGGTCATCGCCAGCGCCGCGAGGGCCTCGCCCACGATCGGTTCGGTGCCCAGTTCACCGGCCTCGCGCGGATCGGGATGGTAGGCCCGCTCCAGCAGTTCGGGCCCGTGGGGATGGAGCAGCCCCGGGATGAGAAGCCCCGGCCACCGCCGCACCCGGGCCGTCGGATGCGCCGCCGTCAGCTCCTCGCAGGGACCGATGCGCGCGCACTCCCGCCCGTCGACGAGCACCGCGCCGCCGGGCAGGGCGGGCCGCCGGTCCCCCGTGATCAGGAGGTCGGCGGCGTGGATCGTCAGCACGGCCCGGTCAGTTGGAGGCGAGCAGCTTCAGCTCGGGGTGAGCCGTGCCGCCCTCGATCGCCGTAGAGGAGATATGGGACATCACCCGCTCGTCGACCGGGTCGTTCGCCGGGTCGTCGTGGACCACGAGGTGCTCATAGGTCGTGGCCCGCTGGGCGGGGACACGCCCCGCCTTGCGGATCAGGTCGATGATCTCCAGCCGGTTGGAGCGGTGCCTGGCTCCGGCGGACGAGACCACGTTCTCCTCGAGCATGATCGAGCCGAGGTCGTCCGCGCCGTAGTGCAGGGACAGTTGGCCGACCTCCTTGCCGGTGGTCAGCCACGATCCCTGGATGTGCCGGACGTTGTCGAGGAAGAGGCGGGCGACGGCGATCATCCGCAGATACTCGAAGAGGGTCGCCTGGGTGCGGCCCTTCAGATGGTTGTTCTCGGGCTGGTAGGTGTACGGGATGAAGGCCCGGAAGCCGCCCGTGCGGTCCTGTACGTCGCGGATCATCCGCAGGTGCTCGATGCGTTCGGCGTTGGTCTCGCCGGTGCCCATCAGCATGGTGGACGTGGACTCGACGCCGAGGTTGTGCGCGATCTCCATGATCTCCAGCCAGCGCTCTCCGCTCTCCTTCAGCGGGGCGATGGCCTTGCGCGGCCGCTCGGGCAGCAGTTCGGCACCGGCGCCGGCGAACGAGTCGAGCCCGGCGGCGTGGATGCGGGTGATGGCCTCCTCCACCGGCACACCCGAGATCCGCGCCATGTGCTCGACCTCGGAGGCCCCCAGGCTGTGGATGACCAGCTGCGGGAAGGCGTCCTTGATGGCGCGGAAGTGCTTCTCGTAGTACTCCACGCCGTAGTCCGGGTGGTGGCCGCCCTGGAACATGATCTGGGTGCCGCCGAGTTCGACGGTCTCGGCGCACCGTCGCAGGATGTCGTCCAGATCCCGGGTCCAGCCCTTGGCGGTGTCCTTGGGGGCCGCGTAGAACGCACAGAACCGGCACGCCGTCACACAGACGTTGGTGTAGTTGATGTTGCGCTCGATGATGTACGTCGCGATGTGCTCGGTACCGGCGTACTGACGGCGGCGCACGGCGTCGGCGGCGGCTCCCAGCGCGTGCAGCGGGGCGTCGCGGTAGAGGACGAGCGCTTCTTCGGGGGTGATCCGACCACCGGCGGCGGCACGGTCCAGGACGGCTGTGACATCAATGGACGTGAGATCGGCCTTCTCGGTCACCGGCGTCCCTTTCGTAAGGGGTTGTGGACGGACGTGAGGGTCTGGACGGACCGAACCAGCCTACGCCAGCGCCTTCTCGGGACCCGCGTCAGGCCGCGTACGCCCCGATCATCAGCCCGACGAAGGCCCCCGCGATGAGGAACGGTCCGAAGGGGATCGCGGTCCGCCGCCCGGCGCGCCGCAGCACGACCAGGGCGAGCCCGTACAGGCCCCCGAAGAGAAAGCCGGCGAAGGTCCCGAGCAGCACGGTGCCCCAGCCGTACCAGCCGAGCACCGCCCCGAGCCCCGGCGCGAGTTTGACGTCGCCGAAGCCCAGGCCGTTCGGGTTGACGAGGAAGAGCAGGAAGTAGGCGCCGCCGAGCACCAGCGCGCCGAGGAACGCGGTGCCCCACCGGCCCGCGTGCTCCGGCAGGGCCGCGGCGGCGCCGAGCAGGGCCAGGGCGAGGACGGCGAGCGGCAGCGTCACCACGTCCGGCAGCCGCTGCACCCGGAAGTCCACGATCGTCAGCAGCACGCCGAGGGGCGCGAGGAGCAGCCAGACCGGAAGTTCGGGGCGGAGTCCGGTGGCCAGGGCGAGCCCCGCGCAGACCAGGGCGGTGACCACGCTCACCGCCGCCGTCCCGGGGCCGTACGCCCGTCCGTCCGCGCAGCGGGCCCGTCCGACCCAGCCGCCGATCGGATGGCCGTCCGGGCAGCGGTCCCGCCAGGACTGCTCGGGCTCGACGGAGAGCCGGTAGGCGGCCCGGGGCACCAGCACCCCGGCCGTCGCGCCCCACAGGGCGGCGACCGCGACGGCCGGCCAGAGGTCCAGATCCACCCGGACAGACTATGCGGCCCACCCCACGGGGCACCGGTCTTCCGGACGGTCGGACGGTCCGCTAATCGGCTCGGTCGACCTTGGTCATCCGTGCCGTCGGGTTGCCGGCGCGCGCGTTGTCCGTCTCGTAACCGAGGTGGCTGCCGGCCAGGGTCAGCCGCACCTCGTGCCGCCCGGTGGTGCAGGTCGACGGGTTGGACTCCTCGGCCACGCTCGTGACCACCAGGCGCCGGGCCGAGATCCGCTCCAGAAGCAGTACGTCGTCGCAGGTGCCGCCCAGCAGGTCGGTGGACCGGAAGTGGCCGATCTCCTCTCCCACGCCGGCCTGCCGGAGAGTGACGCGGAAGGTGCCGGCGGGCAGTGCGCCACCGAGCGCGACGGCCTCGCCCTCCCAGGTGCCCAGATAGGCCTCGGGCACGGCGGTGGTCCTCGCCCCGCCCGGGCCGGCCGGACGGCCCGTGTCGAACAGCCCGAACAGCAGCGCCGAGCCGGCCGCCACCGCGCCCAGCGCACCCGCGAGCGTCAGCACCCGGGCCCACCCCAGCCGCCGTCCGCGGCCGCCGTCCGCCACGGTCGCCGCGGGCTTCCCGGGGCGGCCCTCGGAGGTGGGCGGGGCGGCGTCCGACGGGCCCGACTCCCCCGGGCGCGGCGACGGCAGGGCGGCGGACGGGGGCGCGGGGGTGCTCATCGCGGGCGGCGGTCCGAAGACCCCGCCGGGCACCCGGGCGGAGGCTCCGCCCGACGGCGCCCCCTCGGGTTCCGCCGCGGCGGTGGGCTCCTCGGCCACCGACACCCTACTGAAGGCCACCGGCCCGGACCGCTCCGCCTCCCCCGCCTCCAGATTGAGCAGCTGTACGGCCTTGCGGCTGACCTGTTCCACCAGGGGGCCCGGCAGCCAGCCCCCGGCCACCAGACGCGCCGCGCCCTGCGGGGCGAGTCGGCCGGCCACCTCGGCCGGTGCGGGCCGCGCGGCCGGGTCCTTGGCCAGGCACGCGGCCACCAGGTCCCGCAGCTCGCCCGTGAGCGGCCCGAGTTCGGGCTCCTCGTGGACGACCTTGTAGAGCAGCGCCGCCGAGGAGTCGCCGGGGAAGGGCGGCTCCCCGTTCGCCGCGTACGCCAGCACCGCGCCCAGCGAGAAGACGTCCGCCGCACCGGTGACCCCCTTGCCGAGGATCTGCTCCGGGGACATATAGCCGGGTGAGCCGATGGAGACGCCCGTGGACGTCAGCGACGCGGTGCCGTCCGTGGCACGTGCGATGCCGAAGTCGATGAGCAGCGGACCGTCCAGGGTCAGCAGGATGTTCGACGGCTTGACGTCCCGGTGGACGAGCCCGAGGCCGTGCACCGCCGTCAGGGCCTCCGCGAGTCCCGCGCCCAGGGCTCGCACGGAGGGGAGCGGGAGCGGACCGACCTCCGTGACCGCGGCGGTCAGGGACGGCCCGGCCGCATACCCGGTCGCGACCCAGGGCACCGGCGCGTCGGGGTCCGCGTCCAGAACCGGCGCGGTCCAGGCGCCGCCGACCCGCCGGGCGGCGTCCACCTCGCGGCGGAAGCGGGCGCGGAACTCCTCGTCCAGCGCGAAGTGCGGATGCACGATCTTGACCGCGACCGTGCGCCCGCCGGCGCTGCGCCCCAGATAGACCCGGCCCATCCCGCCGGAGCCGAGCCTGCCGAGCAGCCGGTAGGGCCCCACCTCGCCGGGTTCACCGGCCTCCAGCGGCTGCATGGCGCACACCCCTTCCCCCGTACGAGTTCCCGAGCAGCGTAGTCCCGCGGCGGCGCGGGAGGCGTGCACCGTGCCCGGGCGTCGGGCGCGCTCTGCTACGGCGTCAACAGCTCCACCTTCACATCGGCCGGAAAGCCGGTCGTCGGGCCGACCCGCCGCGCGAACTCGGCGACCGCCGTCAGCTGGGGGCCGCCGAACCGGAAGTCCAGCGTGGTGAAGTACTTCTCCAGGACCCGCTCGTCGAAGGCCTCCCAGCGCGCCGCCTGCTCGGCGACCTTGCCGACCTCCTCCAGGGACAGATTGCGGGAGGACAGAAAGGCCTCGTGCACCTTGCGGGTGATGAACGGCTCGCGCTCCAGGTAGTCGCGGCGCGCCGCCCACACCGCGAAGACGAAGGGCAGCCCCGTCCACTCCTTCCACAGCGTGCCCAGGTCGTGCACGGTGAGGCCGTAGCGGGGCCCGTCGTGGAGGTTGGCGCGCAGCGCGGCGTCGCCGATCAGCACCGCCGCCTCCGCCTCCTGCATCATCAGGCTGAGGTCGGGCGGGCAGGTGTAGTAGTCCGGCGCCACCCCGTAGCGCTCGGCGAGCAGCAGCTGGGCGAGTCGTACGGAGGTCCGCGAGGTGGAGCCGAGGGCGACCCTGGCCCCGTCCAGCCGGTCCAGCGGGACCTGGGAGACGATCACACAGGACATCACCGGGCCGTCGCAGCCGACCGCGATGTCGGGAAAGGCGACCAGTTCGTCGGCGTGCTTGAGGAACTCGACGAGGGTGACCGGACCGATGTCCAGCTCGCCCTGCACCAGCTTCTCGCTGAGTTTCTCGGGGGTGTCCTTGGTCAGCTCGAGGTCCAGGAGGGTGCCGGTTCTCGCGAGCCCCCAGTAGAGGGGCAGGCAGTTCAGGAACTGGATGTGACCGACGCGCGGCCGAGTGCGAGAATTGTCCACATCGCGAGACTAGACCCCGTGCGGCACCGTCCCGGGCCCGGGTCCGCGACGACTTCCGAGACCCCCCGGCCGATCGGGGCACCTCCGGGGACTACGATGCGACACCAAGATGTCAATCAGCCCAGTGTCATTCAAACGTCCGGGTGAAGTGATCTTGACCTCTATTGCTTCCGGCTGCCTGCGTGCTAGGCTCGCCGCAAGTTGCAGTTTGGTTTCCCTTGCAGTACAGAGCCTGCGGAGCATGTAACCGCGGGCTCTCGTCGTTTTCAGACATATGCAGTTGTGCGGCGCTTCTGTTTTCACACTTGCAGGTTCTGGAGCAGGGCAACCCTTTGGGCCCAAGGAGGGCTTATGGCTACCGGAACCGTGAAGTGGTTCAACGCCGAAAAGGGCTTTGGTTTCATCGCCCAGGAAGGCGGCGGCCCCGACGTCTTCGTCCACTACTCCGCGATCAACGCGAACGGCTTCCGTTCGCTCGAGGAGAACCAGCAGGTGAGCTTCGACGTGACCCAGGGTCCCAAGGGCCCGCAGGCGGAGAACGTCACCGCCATCTGAGCTCACTCTCGGAGTTTCGGTCTCCGGTTCCAGGCGGTCGGCTCGCTGAGCCCGACTGCTTTGATCCGGAACGGAGAGCAGTACCCAAGGAGCCCCGCGCCTTCGGCGCAGGGGGCTCCTGCTTTTTTGGCCCCGGTCATCCCCTGGAGTGCCGCCTCGGGGACCTACCAGGTCACAGGCAGTTCCAGCGGGAAGCGGCGGATCGTCTCCGTGTCCCAGCGCACCTCCTGCGGCGGCACCGCGAGCCGCATCCCCGGGAAGCGCTCCACCAGCCGGCCGACGGCCACCTCCAGCTCGGCCATGGCCAGCGGGACGGCGATGCACCGGTGTCCGCCCCAGCCGAAGGTCATATGCGGCGCGGACGGCCGCTCCGGGTCGATGGAGTGCGGGTCCGGGTAGCGCCCGGGGTCACGGTTCGCCGTCAGATACGACACATGGACGAAGTCACCCGCCCGGATGCGCACGCCGTCCAGTTCCACGTCCTCCAGAGCCACCCTGGGGATCCCGACCCCCTTGCGGAAGGGGATGACCCGGAGCAGTTCGTTCAGAACCTCCGTCAGGGCCTCCGGCCGGTCCCTGAGGTGCTCCATCAGCTCGGGACGGGTCAGCAGCAGATAGGCGATGTTGCTGATCTGGCAGGTGGCGGTGTCCTGTCCGCTGAGCACCAGCGTCAGCGCCATGACCGCCAGCTCCTGGTCGTCGAGCGCGTCCTCGCCGTCCTTGGCCGCGGCCATCGCACTGATCAGGTCCGTGCCCGGGACGCGCCGCCGCTGTTCGACCAGTCCGGCGAAGTACTCCCGCATCTCGGCCTTGGCCCGGGCCGCGGTCTCCCGGCTGTCCGGTCCGGTGGCCAGCAGCTGGTGGACGTACTGCTGCATACGGGGCCAGTCGTCCTGCGGGATGCCCAGCACATCGAAGATGGTCTGCCGGGGCAGCGGGTTGGAGAGGTGCTGGGTCAGATCGGCCGGCGGCCCCAGCTCCTCCATCTCGTCCAGCAGGGTGTCCGCCAGCCGGACGATTCTGCGCCGCATCCGGTCGACATGACGCTGGGTGAAGCCCTGCGACGCCAGGTGCCGCAACCGGCTGCTGTCCGGCGGATCCAGCACATTGATCGACTCCGGGGAGACGATGGGCTCCGGGGTCAGCCTCGGATAGTCGGACCCGGTGATCCCCGCCCGGCTGAACCGCTGGTCCGTGGTCACCTGCCGCACCCCCTCGAACCCGGTGACCAGCCAGGCGTCGGCATCGCCGTAGGGGAGCCGGATCCGGGTGATGGACTCGCGGGACATGAGCGCCGCGAGCGAGGGATCGAACTCCAGGGCCTCACTGAAGTCGAACGGGCACCGGATTGCTTCGCCGCCAGTGGTCATCCGCGGTTCTCCCTTGTCATGTCAGCCATCCTCACTCCATGCTTATCTCCTTTCGCGCTCGGTGACCTCCCGAACACCCCCACATGGCGCTGTCCCGCGCCGCCCCGCCCCGTCCCGACGGTCAGCGGTAGAGGGACTCCACATGGGGGGCGAAGTCGCGGAGGATGGCGTCCCGGCGGAGCTTCAGCGAGGGGGTCAGGTGGCCGTCCCGTTCCGTGAAGTCCACCGGGAGGACGGTGAAGCGGCGGATGGACTCGGGGCGGGAGACCAGCTTGTTGGCCTCGTCCACCGCGCGTTGCAGGACCGTGTGCAGCGCGTCGTCGTCCACCAGGTGCTGCGGCCACAGCGGGGGCCGTCCGTTCATCCGGCACCAGTGGACGATGCCCTCCGGGTCCAGGGTGATCAGAGCGCTCACATAGGGGCGGCGGTCACCCAGGACCATGCAGTGGGAGACCAGCGGATGGGAGCGCAGCCGGTCCTCCAGGGGCGCGGGGGCCACGTTCTTCCCCCCTGCGGTGATCAGGATCTCCTTCTTCCGGCCGGTGATCGTCAGATAGCCCTCGTCGTCCAGACGGCCGAGGTCGCCCGTCGGGAACCAGCCGTCGGGGGCGGCGGGAACCACCCCGCCGGCATGGGGGTTCCAGTAGCCGCGGAACACCTGAGGACCGGACAGCAGCACCTCGCCGTCCGCCGCGATACGGACCGCCATCCCGGGCAGGGGCCATCCCACCGTGCCCAGACGGGGTCTGAGCGGGGGCGTCACGGTGGCCGCTCCGGTGGTCTCCGTCAGCCCGTAGCCTTCGAAGATCTCCACGCCCATGCCCGCATAGAAGGCGGCGAGCTCGCGGCCCAGGGGGGAGCCACCGCAGATGACCTGGCGGAGGCGTCCGCCCAGGGCGTTGCGGATGCCACGGTGGACCAGCGGGGAGTAGAAGGCGCGGGCCGTCTTCAGGGCCCGGTTGGGGCCGGGTCCCGTACCGTGCCGTCGGGCCTCCAGCGCCTCGCCGTAGCGGCGGGCCACATCAGCCGCGCGGTCGAACAACGCCGTCCGACCACCGCGCTCGGCCACCGCCCGGGCGTTGTTGTAGACCTTCTCCAGCATGTACGGGATGGCCAGCAGAAAGGTCGGCCGGAAGCTCGCCAGATCGGCCAGCAGGTCCTCCGCCTTCATGCTGGGCGCGTGGCCCAGGCACACCCGCGCGCGGACGCAGGCGATCGACACCATCCGGCCGAAGACGTGCGACAGCGGCAGGAACAGCAGGGTGGAGGGCACATAGTCGTCCTTCGGCCCGAACACCGGGGCGAGGAGCTCGATCGCGTTGTCGACCTCCGCCAGGAAGTTCCCGTGCGTCAGCGCACAGCCCTTGGGGCGGCCCGTGGTGCCCGAGGTGTAGACGATCGTGGCCGGAGTGTCCGGGCCCAGGACGCCCCGGCGCACGGCCACCTCCTGGTCCGGCACCGACCGGCCCAGTTCCGCGAGCCGCTCGACGTGCCCCTTGCCCATCACCCACACATGGCGCAGATCGGGCAGCCGGTCGCGTTCGGGGCCGAGGGCCGCCGCCTGGCGGGCCTTCTCCGTCACCAGGGCCGCGGCACCGGAGTCCTGGAGGATCCAGCGGGTCTGGAAGACCGAGGAGGTGGGATACACGGGGACCGTGACCAGGCCCGCCGCCCAGGCCGCGAAGTCCAGCAGCGTCCACTCATAGGTGGTCCGCGCCATGATCGCGAGCCGGTCGCCGGGCATCAGGCCCTCGGCGATCAGCCCCTTCGCGACGGCCAGCACCTCCTCGGCGAACCGGGCCGCCGTCACATCGGTCCATGCCCCGTCCGGGTCACGGCGCCGGAAGACCTGGTGGTCGGGGGCCGCCCTCGCATTCTCGAACGGCAGGTCGGCGAGCGACCCATGGGTCACCCAGGACGCCAGCGGGGGCACATACGCCTCGCGCACCTCGCCGTTCAGCCTCCGGAGGGTCGGCTCCACGAGCACCGGCCCGCCGTCGTGATCGAGGTCGAGATCGGCCGGGTCCTCGGGGACGGGCGCGGACGAGTACGGGTCGGGCATGGGGCAGCTCCTGTGACCAGCGGCTGTGCACCGCTCTGCTGCAGGGGGGTACGCGCGGGGCACACCCTGGCGTTCACCGGCGTACGCGGCTCGCGGTCACCGCCGGTCGGACCGTGATCGTACGGCGCGGGAGCGAGGAGGTGGTGCGGGTTCCGGGACGCTCCGAAGCGGGGGGGGCGTGCAGCCGCCGCCTCCGGGACGCTCCGGAGCCGGGGGCGCCCAGCCGCCGCCCGGCCGGCCTTCGGACAGGGGCGGCGAGGGACACCGGACGCGGCCGACGAGAACGGTCGGGCGGGCCGGTCAGGGAGGTCGGCCGCGGAGGAGGGCCGGAAGCACGCGGGCGCCGGGCGGGGGCGCAGGGCGGCCGGGAACGGACCTGTCCGTGGCCGCCGGTCCGGCGCGTGCGCAGAGAACGGAACGCGCGCCGACCAGCCTGGAGCAGGCGGCCGGCGCGGGTGCCGGGTGCCGGAACTAGGACGCCTGGTGCGGTGCGGTCACCGGGGCGTCCGCCAGGTCCTCCTGGCTGCGGTTGGCCTCGACGTTGGCCTTCATCCGCTCCACCCGCTCGACGACCTGCAACGACGCCCGGTCGCGCTCCTTGCGGAGCACCACGAAGCTGATCGGGGCCGAGATCACCAGGGCCAGCAGCACCACCCAGATGCCGTTGGAGTCACCGAGGCCGCGCGGGACGAGGCCCGAGTAGACGAGGCCCCAGGTGAGCACGAGGCAACCCGCGAAAATACCGAGGCGCATCAGCGTGTAGCGGAGCATCTCAATCCACTCTTCCGTTCCGTGGGCCACCCCTGTTCGGGCGAAACCGGGCGTCCGGGGAGATCCCGTAGGTCACATTCCAGTGAAGCACGCCGGGCCTTCGCTCCTGCAGGGGGGTGCGCGGACGCCCGCTCATCCCAGCGGCAGCAGCATGACGATGTCGTCGCGGTCGTCCCCCGGCGTCACCCGGATCGCGCCGGGCACCCGGCCGACCTCCTTGTAGCCGCAGGAGCCGTAGAACCGCTCCAGACCGAGGCCGCCCCGGCAGGTGAGCCGTATCGCCTCGATGCCCTCGAAGCCGCGGGCCGCGTCCTCGGCGGCGGCCATCAGGTCACGGCCGTACCCCTTGCCCTGATGGCGGGGGTGCACCATCACCGTGTAGAGCCACATCCAGTGCGTCATCAGCCGGTGGGTGTTGAAGGTGAGGAACGCGGCCGCGGCCACCCGCCCGTCCTCGTCGAGCCCGACCAGCAGCCGGGCGCGGCCCTCGGCCATCGCCGTGAGGTGCCGCAGCAGTTCCGGGCGGATCTCCTCGCGGGTGACCGGCGGGACGAAGCCCACCGCCCCACCGGCACGGGACACCTCCGTCCACAGATCGAGGACGCCGTCACGGAGGGCGGGAGTCATGGCCGGATCGAGCACAAACGTAAGGGGCATGGCGGGAGGCTATCCATTACCTCTCGATGTGCTCAAGACCTGCTCCCGCCGTCCGGGGACGGGTCAGACCCGCATGGGCTGGGGCTCGTCCCGGCGCGCCGGGTCCGGGCCCTCGTACTCACGGATGATTTCGTAGCGGGTGTTCCGCTCCACCGGGCGGAAGCCCGCGTCCCGGATCAGATCGAGCAGGTCCTCGCGGGTCAGCTTGTTCGGCGTGCCGAAGTTGTCCGCATCGTGCGTGATCTTGTACTCCACGACCGAGCCGTCCATGTCGTCGGCACCGTGCTGGAGGGCGAGTTGCGCGGTCTGCACCCCGTGCATCACCCAGAACACCTTGACGTGCGGGACATTGTCGAAGAGCAGCCGGGAGACCGCGAAGGTCTTCAGGGCCTCCGCGCCGGTCGCCATCTGCGTCCGCGTCTGGAGGCGGTTGCGGACCTTGCCGTCCTTCATGTCCACGAAGTCGTGCTGGTAGCGCAGGGGGATGAAGACCTGGAAGCCGCCGGTCTCGTCCTGGAGTTCACGCAGCCGCAGCACATGGTCCACCCGGTGCCGGGGCTCTTCGATATGACCGTAGAGCATGGTGCACGGGGTCTTCAGACCCTTCTCGTGCGCCAGCCGGTGGATGCGCGACCAGTCCTCCCAGTGGGTGCGGTGGTCGACGATGTGCTGCCGGACCTCCCAGTCGAAGATCTCGGCGCCACCGCCGGTCAGCGACTCGAGGCCGGCGTCGATCAGTTCGTCGAGGATCTCGGAGGCCGTGAGACCGGAGATGGTCTCGAAGTGATGGATCTCGGTCGCAGTGAACGCCTTCAGCGAGACGTTCGGCAGCGCGGCCTTCAACTCGCGCAGCGAGCGCGGGTAGTAACGCCACGGCAGGTTGGGGTGCAGTCCGTTGACGATGTGCAGCTCGGTGAGGTTCTCCGACTCCATCGCCGTGGCGAGGCGGACGGCCTCCTCGATGCGCATCGTGTACGCGTCCTTCTCCCCCGGCTTGCGCTGGAAGGAGCAGTAGGCGCAGGACGCGGTGCACACATTCGTCATATTGAGATGACGGTTGACGTTGAAGTGGACCACGTCGCCGTTCTTGCGGGTGCGCACCTCGTGTGCGAGGCCGCCCAACCAGGCCAGGTCGTCCGACTCGTACAGCGCGATGCCGTCCTCGCGGGTCAGCCGCTCACCGGCCCGGACCTTGTCCTCCAGCTCGCGCTTGAGCCCGACATCCATACTTCTGCCTCTCCCTGTGGACGAACCTGCCCCACCGTACCCCTCGGCCCCGGGGGCGGGCGGTGCCCCCCGTGCGCGCCTCGGCACGCCACCACCCGCACACCCCGGTACGGCACTTCGCGCCGGATTGCCTAGCGCCGGCCGGACGGCAGTTCGCCCACCCGGTTCTCCCACTTGGTGGAGAGCACGATCGTGGTCCGGGTGCGGGAGACACCCTTGGTGCCGGAGAGCCGGCGGATGGTCCGCTCCAGACCGTCCACGTTGTCGGACCGCACCTTGAGCATGAACGAGTCCTCACCGGCGATGAACCAGCAGTCCTCGATCTCATGAAGGTCCTTCAGACGGAGCGCCACGTCCTCGTGGTCGGCGGCGTCGGAGAGCGAGATGCCGATGAGGGCGGTGACCCCGAGCCCGAGGGACGCGGCGTCGACCGTGGCGCGGTAGCCGGTGATGACTCCGGCCGCCTCCAGGCGGTTGATACGGTCGGTGACGCTGGGCCCGGAGAGGCCCACGAGCCGGCCGAGCTCGGCGTAAGAGGCCCTACCGTTCTCGCGCAGGGCCTGGATGAGCTGCCTGTCAACGGCATCCATAGATCCGCAGCCTTTCATTGTTCGGCGTTCCCGCAAGTTTACGCATAGAAATCAAGGCACATAGGGCCGAAGCCCTCTATTTCTTTCATATGATTCGGGGCGCGTCACCGTCCCGGCACGGCGTACCGCCGACGGGCGCTCCCCAGGCGCAGCCCCCGCCCCCGGCGCCTACTCGTCGGCCCCGGAGCCTCCCCCGAGCTCGCCCTTCCAGCGGCGGTACAGCCCGTGCGGCACCCCTGCCGCGTCCAGCACCCGTCCGGCGACGAAGTCCACCAGGTCCTGGATGTGCGTGGCTCCCGCGTAGAACGCCGGTGACGCGGGCAGGACCACCGCGCCCGCCTCGTCCAGCGCCACCAGTTGCCTGAGGGTCACCCCGCTCAGCGGGGTCTCCCGGACGGCGACGACCAGCGGGCGCCGCTCCTTGAGGGTGACGCTCGCGGACCGTTGCAGCAGGTCCTTCGAGAGCCCGAGGGCCACCCCCGCCACACAGGCCGTGGACGCGGGCACGATCAGCATCCCCTTCGCCGGGTACGAGCCGGAGGACGGCCCCGCGGCCAGGTCGCCGGCGCTCCAGTGCCGTACGCGGTCCCCTTCGACGTCGACCGTGAAGGTGCCGGGCTTGCCGTCGGCGCCACGCTCCAGCCATTCCCGCAGATCGTCCCGCCAGTGGGCGTCCCGGAAGGCGATCCGGGTCTCGTCGAGCAGGGTGAGCCGCGAGGCACGGGAGACCACCAGATCGACGCTCTCCCCCGCGGCGAGCAGGGCCCGCAGCACGGCAGCGGCGTAGGGGGTGCCCGAGGCGCCCGAGACCCCCACGATCCAAGGCCTACGCGGCATCTCTCCTGGCTTGGCTGGGTTCACGCCCCGAGCCTATCCGGCACCGCACCGCACGAACCGGCCCAGGGGTCCCCCTCCGCCGCCCCCGGGGTCAGGGCCGCTCGTGCCCTTCCGGATCCGCGTTCACAGTGCCAGACCCCGCACCAGCAGGTCGAGCAGGGCGCACACGAACAGGGCGATGCCGATGAACCCGTTGACGCTGAAGAAGGCCCGGTTCACCCGGCTCAGATCATGGGGGCGGACGATGCTGTGCTCGTACACGAAGGCGCCCGCCACGATCACCAGGCCCAGCCAGAAGAAGAAGCCGGCGCCGGTGGCGAGGGCGTACCAGACGAACAGCGCCGTCACAATCGTGTGGCACACCCGGGCGCCCCAGATCGCCGCGGGGATGCCGAAGCGGGCCGGTACCGACATCACGCCGATCCTGCGGTCCGTCTCCACGTCCTGGCAGGCGTAGATCAGGTCGAAGCCGCCGATCCAGATGCCCACCGCGAGGCCGAGGATCACCGCGTCCCAGGACCACTCACCGCTGATCGCCAGCCAGCCGCCGACCGGGCCCATCGACTGGGCCAGGCCCAGGATGGCCTGCGGGAAGTTGGTGAACCGCTTGCCGTACGGATAGACCACCATCGGGATCACCGCGATGGGCGCCAGGGCCAGACAGAGCGGGTTGAGCAGGGCGGCGGCGCCCAGGAAGAAGACCAGGGCGACCAGCGCGCCGGTCCAGGCGTGCCGCACCGTCATCGCGCCGGTGACCAGCTCGCGATGGGCCGTGCGCGGGTTACGGGCGTCGATCTCGCGGTCGATGATCCGGTTCGCCGCCATGGCGAAGGTCCGCAGGCCCACCATGGCGACCGTGACCAGCAGCAGCCGGCCCCAGTGGACGGAGCGGTCCCACTCGAACATCGCGGTCAGCGCGGCGATGTAGGCGAAGGGCAGTGCGAAGACGGAGTGCTCGATCATCACCAGGCGCAGAAAGGCCCGGGTGCGTCCCGGCTGCGGGATCGCCGCGGAGGCGCTGCTCACCGGCCGTACCCCGGCTCGGCCCCGCGGCGTCGGGGCGTTCCCGTCCCCGCGCTCACGGCTCCCGGCGTGTCCGTACGCGTCACAGTCCGTACTCCTTCCAGCGTCGCGTCACTCGTTCGGCGGTCTCCGGGTCCGAGAGGACCATGTCGGGCCAACCGCCGTCCCTGGTGTAGCCCTCCTCGGGCCATTTCCTCGTCGCGTCGATACCCGCCTTGCCGCCCCAGAACTGCTGGTAGGAGGCATGGTCCAGATGATCGACGGGACCTTCGACGACCGTGAGGTCACGGGCGTAGTCGGTGTTGCCGAGGGCGCGCCAGGCGACCTCGTGCAGATCGTGGACGTCGCAGTCGGAGTCCACGACCACGATCAGCTTGGTCAGGGACATCATGTGCGCGCCCCAGACGGCGTGCATCACCTTCTGGGCGTGCTTGGGGTACTTCTTGTCGATCGACACGATCGCGCAGTTGTGGAAGCCGCCCGCCTCGGGCAGGTGGTAGTCCACGATGTCCGGCACGATGATCTTGAGCAGCGGGAGGAAGAACCGCTCGGTGGCCCGGCCGAGGGGGCCGTCCTCCGTCGGGGGGCGTCCCACGACGATCGACTGGAGCAGGGGGCGCCTGCGCATGGTGACGCAGTCGATCGTCAGCGCGGGGAAGGGCTCCTGCGGGGTGTAGAAGCCGGTGTGGTCGCCGAAGGGCCCCTCCGGCAGCATCTGCCCGGGCTCCAGCCAGCCCTCCAGGACCACCTCGGCGGCGGCCGGCACCTGGAGCGGCACCGTCTTGCAGTCGACCATCTCGATCCGCCGGCCCGCGATGAACCCGGCGAAGAGGTACTCGTCGATGTCCCCGGGCAGCGGGGCGGTGGAGGCGTAGGTCACGGCGGGCGGGCATCCGAAGGCGATGGCGACCGGGAGCCGCTCGCCGCGCCGGGCCGCCACCTGGTAGTGATTGCGGCTGTCCTTGTGGATCTGCCAGTGCATGCCGATGGTGCGCCGGTCATGGCGCTGGAGGCGGTACAGACCGAGGTTGCGGATCCCGGTCTCCGGGTCCTTGGTGTGGGTGAGCCCGAGATTGAAGAAGGAGCCGCCGTCCTTCGGCCAGGTGAACAGGGCGGGCAGGGCGTCCAGATCGACGTCCTCGCCGTGCAGCACGACCTCCTGCACGGGCGCGCTCTCGGCCTTGACCTTCCTGGGCGGCACATGGGTCATCGCGCCGAGCTTCCCGAAGGCCTCGCGCACCCCGACGAACCCGTGCGGCAGTTCGGGCTTCAGCAGCCCGCCGATCTTGCCGGAGATCTCGTCGTAGGACTTCAGGCCGAGGGACTTGAGGAGGCGCCGGTCGGTCCCGAACACATTCATGGCGAGCGGCATGCTCGACCCGCGCACGTTCTCGAAGAGCAGCGCGGGCCCCCCGGACTTCTGCACCCGGTCGACGATCTCCCCGACCTCCAGAAAGGGGTCGACCTCGGCCTTGATGCGCTTGAGGTCTCCCTCGCGCTCCAGCGCCCGGAGCAGGGAGCGAAGATCGTCGTAAGCCATGCGGTCCAGTATCGGGCAAGGGCTACCCTTGCCCCGTCACCGGGGCCCGTTCCGTGCCCCGACGCCGTCTCCTGGGGGATCGCACCACCATGCTCCGGTATCTGCCCTTCCTACTGGTCCTGGCTCTGTTGATATATGCCTTCATCGACTGCCTGAACACCCCCGAGGAGCAGGTGCGGGGGCTGCCCAAGGTGGTCTGGCTGATCATCATCCTGCTCTTCGGCGAGGTGCTGGTCGGCCCGATCCTCTGGCTGCTCGTCGGCAAGGTGCGTCAGACCCCGGCGACCGGCTCCACACCCTCCGAGTGGCACCGCAACCACACCACCACCTGGGTCGCGCCCGACGACAACCCCGAGTTCCTGAAGTCCCTCAAGGAGGAGAACAAGAAGGACGAGTCGCTCCTGAAGGACTGGGAGGCCGATCTGCGCCGCCGCGAGGACGAGCTGCGGCGCCGGGAACGGGGCGAGGAGCCCACCGCCGACTGACGGACCTCCGCGATCTGTACGACGATGCGGTGCCGCCCCGGTTCAGCCGGCGCCGCCCAGATCGTCGCCGCCGCTCAGATGGACGAGCAGGCGTTCGAAGCGGGCGCGCCAGCCCGGGTCCCGGTCCACCCGGGTCTCATGGGTGAAGCGCACCGTGGTGCCCGTGGGCGGGTCCGGTTCCAGATGGAAGCGGATACGGCCCCGGCCCTCCACCGTGTACTCGGCGATCCGTTCCACGTCCCAGGCCGTGATGCGGCCCCGGGCCGGGCCGTCCGGGAGCCGGAGTCCCACCGCGCCGCCGAGCCGTGGTTCGAAGGGGTCCGCGGCGGCCAGCCAGTTCCGCAGTCCCGCCGCGCTGGCCAGGGCGGGCCAGACCTCCTCCACCGGCCGGGGCAGCCGCAGCAGATAGTGCCGTACGCGAAGATCTCCCCGCCGCTCGACATGACCCCCTTCGATGGGATCGCTCATGATTCCAGCCTGACTCTCGGACGGACGTTCCGCATGTGTGGGATCGCCCTGGTCACAGGCGTGGAGTGCCGAGACGACGACGGCCGGCTTCCACCGACCGAGGTCGGCTGGAAACCGGCCGTGACGGCACGGGCCGGGGCTACACGCCCGCGTACGAGTGCTTGCCGGAGACGAAGATGTTGACGCCGTAGTAGTTGAACAGCCAGCAGGCGAACGCGATCAGCGCGATATAGGCGGCCTTGCGGCCCTTCCAACCGGCCGTGGCACGGGCGTGCAGATATCCGGCATAGGCGACCCAGGTGATGAAGGACCAGGTCTCCTTGGGGTCCCAGCCCCAGTAGCGACCCCAGGCGTCACCGGCCCAGATGGCGCCCGCGATGATCGTGAAGGTCCACAGCGGGAAGACGGCGGCGTTGACGCGGTAGGAGAACTTGTCGAGCGAGGCCGAGGCGGGCAGCCGCTCCAGGACCGAGGTGGCGAAGCGGCCGGGCTTGCCGCCGCTCTGGAGCTTGTTCTCGTAGGAGTCCTTGAACAGATAGAGGACCGTGCCGACCGCGCCGACATAGAAGACCGCGCCGCAGAAGATCGCCGTCGAGACATGGATGTACAGCCAGTACGAGTGCAGGGCCGGGACCAGCTGGTCGCTCGCCGTGTACAGCACGGTGACCGCGAGACCGAGGTCGAGCAGGACCGTGGTGACCAGCGGAAGGCCCAGCCAGCGCACATTCTTCTTCAGGGTCAGCAGGGTGAGATACACACCGACGGCGACCGTGGAGAAGGTGATGTTGAACTCGTACATGTTGCCCCACGGCGCCCGCTGCACGGAGGCCGCGCGGGCGATGACGCCGCCGAGCTCGATCAGAAAGGCCAGCGCGGTGAGCGACACGGCGATCCGGCCGTAGAGGTCGCCCTGTTCGTCGCCGCCGTGGGCGCCGGGGCCGTCCGGCACCTCACGGGTGCCGGACGCGGCGCGGGTGACGACCGTCGGCCGCTCCAGCACCGCGGTGCCCCCGGCCTTCTTGACCGTGACGGCGGGCGCCTGCGCCTTCTTCGGGGCGCCGGTGGTGAGCGCGTCGGCCGTGCGGGCGACCTTGCTGCGGCTGCCGAAGAGCCATTCGGCGATGTGCGCGAAGAAGGCCAGGGTGTAGACGGCCATCGAGGAGTAGATCAGCGTGTTGCTGGTGTGCGCGAGTTGTTCGTTGGTGGCGGTGGCGAGGATCACTTCTGCTCGGCCCCTTCGGCGGCGGGTTCGGGAGATGGGGCGCCCGGCTCCTGATCGGGGTCGGCGTCTGGATCGTCCGGGTCATCCGGGTCGTCGGTCTTCGTGGGTGCCCGGTCGTGGACGAGTGCGGCCAGGTCACCCAGTTCCTCGGGCAGCTTCGCGGACTCGCTGCGGCCGAGGCCCGCCATCTCCACGACGGTGACCCCGTCGGCGCCGGTCGTGGCGCGCACCCAGACACGGCGGCGCTGGATGAACAGCGAGGCGGCCAGGCCGAAGATCGCGGCGAGCGCGCCGCCGAGCGCCCAGCCGCTGCCGGGCTGCTGCACGACCTGGAAGCCGGCCCATTCCTTGATGTCCTTCTCGAAGGTGATGGAGCCGTTGCCGCCGGGCAGCTTCATGGTCTCGCCGGGCAGCAGGCGGTCCTTGAGGATGTTGCCCTTGGCGTCCTTGAACTGCTTCAGGTTCTTGGTGTCCAGCTGGTAGACGTTCTGCGGGAGGCCCGCGTCGACGCCCAGGTCCCCGTGGTACGCGTTCAGCGCCAGCACCGGGAAGTCCAGCGCGGGGAACTGGGAGAACATGTCGCCCTTGCCAGCACCGGCGAAGGTCGGCACGAAGAGCGCGAGAAAGCCGAGCTGGTCCCGCTGGCCCTGGGCGTTCCGATAGCCGTCCATCACCTTGATCGCGCCCTGGGAGGTCACATTGGAGTCCAGGGGCAGCAGCGGCACGGCGGCGTGGAAGACGACCGCGCCCTTGCCGTCCCGCACCGTGACCACGGGCGCATACCCGTGGCTGACCAGGTAGACCTTGGCGTCGCCGATCTCCAGCGGCCGGTTGACCTTGACGGTGGCCTTCTTCTCCTTGCCGTAGGCGCCCACGCTGTAGGTGACGTCCGCCTGATAGGTGCGCGGGGTCCCCTTGTTGGGGCCGGTGCGCTCATAGGTGCCGGTGAAGTTCTTCAGGTCGAAGCTGAAGGGCACCAGGTCGTCGTCGGTGAAGAGGCTGCCGTACTTGATGTCGTCGTACTGGGTGAGGGTGTTGGAGAAGCCGTCGCCCTCGACGATCAGCTTGTTGCCCTCGGACTTGAAGAGCTGGCCCCAGGCGAAGGCGACCAGCATCACGATCAGCGCGACATGGAAGACCAGATTGCCGAACTCGCGCAGATAGCCCTTCTCCGCGGCGACCGCGTCACCGGAGAGACGGGCGCGGAACCGGCGCCGCCCGAGCACCTCGAGCGCGGTCTCGCGGACCTGCTCCGGTTCGGCGTCCGTGCGCCAGGTCGCATACGCGGGCAGCCGGGTCAGCCGCTTGGGCGCGGCCGGCGGACGGCCCCTGAGCTGGCCGACGAACTGCCAAGTGCGGGGGACGATGCAGCCGATGAGCGAGACGAACAGCAGGATGTAGATCGCGGAGAACCACACCGAGCTGTAGACATGGAACAGCCCGAGCCGGTCGTAGAGCGGGCCGAGCACGCTGTGCGCGCGCTTGAAGTCCTCCACCTTGAGCACATCGGTGCCGGTCTGCGGGATCAGCGAGCCGGGGATCGCGCCGAGCGAGAGCAGGAACAGCAGCAGCAGCGCGACCCGCATGGAGGTCAGCTGCCGCCAGAACCAGCGGCTCCAGCCGATGATCTCGCGCGCGGTCCAGATGAGCCCGCCCTTGGCGCCGGGGGCGCGGGGGCCGCCGAAGGAGCCGGGCATGGCCGTCTCGGCGGGCGCGGTGGACAGCTGCGCGCCGGCCTCGTCGAGGCGGGGGTCGCCGGTGGTGTCCGTCGTCGTCTCGCTGTGCACGTCGGTGCTCCGTGTGTCGCTCATGGGTCAGATCCCCACCAGGAAGCCGTCGGACCAGCTCTGCATCTGCTGCACGATGCCGTCCCAGACACCGGTCAGCAGCAGCAGCCCGGTCACGATCATCATGGTGCCGCCGATCCGCATCACCCAGAGATAGTGGCTCTTGATCCAGGCGAAGGCGCCGAGCGCCTTGCGGAAGGCGACCGCGGCCAGCACGAAGGGCACCCCGAGGCCGAGGCAGTAGGCGATCGTCAGGATCGCCCCGCGGCCCGCGCTGCCCTGGTCGGAGGAGAGCACCAGCACGGAGGAGAGGGTCGGGCCGATGCACGGGGTCCAGCCGATGCCGAACAGCGCGCCCAGCAGGGGCGCGCCGACCAGACCGGTCACGGGCCGCCGGTGGAAGCGGAACTCACGTTGGGTGAACCAGGGCATCAGGCCCATGAAGAACACACCCATGAGGATCATGAGCACACCGAGCACCTTGGACAGGACGTCCCGGTGTTCCTGGAGCGTCGAGCCGAAGAAGCCGAACAGCGCCCCGCTGGAGACGAACACGGCGGTGAAGCCGAGCACGAAGAGGGAGGCGCCCGCGACCATCCGTCCGCGCCGGGCCTCCGCCAGGTCGGTACCGGTCACGCCGGTGACATAGGACAGATAGCCGGGGACCAGCGGCAGGACGCAGGGGGAGAAGAAGGAGACCAGACCGCCGAGGAGCGCGATGGGCAGGGCCACCAGCAGGGCTCCGTTGAGCACTGTGGCGTTGCTGCCCGTGGCCGCCAGCGTGGACACCGCGTTCATGTCACTTCTCCGCGACGACCGGATCGATCATCTCGCGCAGCTTGTCCTCGCTGAGGGCCTGCAGCGTGCGCGCGGCGATCTTTCCGTCCCGGTCGATGATCAGTGTGGAGGGGATGGCCTGCGGGTTGAGCGTGCCCTTCTCGAACCGGAGCATCAGCTTCCCGGTCGGGTCGTACAGGCTCGGGTAGGTGACCCCGTACTGCTTCTCGAAGGCGCGGGCCGGCTGGGTGTCGGTGTCACGGGTGTTGATGCCGACGAACTGGACGCCCTTGCCCGCCGTCTCCTCGGCGACCTTGACGAAGTTCGGGGCCTCGGCGCGGCACGGCGGGCACCAGGAGCCCCAGACGTTGAGGACGACGACCTTGCCCTTGTAGTCGGCGACATCGAGCTTCTTGCCGTCGATGGTCGTGCCGGACAGATCGGGGGCGGCGGTGCGCTCACCCTTCTTGACGGTCGCGATGCCGTCCGCGCCGGTGATGAAGTTGGTGCTGCCGGATCCCCCGGAGGTGCCGCCGGAACCGCAGGCGGTGAGGACGAGCGCGGCGACGGCGGCCCCGGCGGCAGCCAGGGCGGCGCGTCGGCGGGCATGGCCACGGGTGCGGTTCAGGCGCTGCGGGGCGCGGCAGTCGGCACACATGTGAAAAGTTTCGCATGTCCGTTCCGGGGATCTTGCGCACCCCCCTTGCGGGTGGAAACCCGCATTTCAGGCCGCCTTCGACGAGCCTGACGGCGCCCCCTTGCCGGAGTCCGCGAAGAGCGCCTTCCAGCCGCCTGCGGGGCGTTCGCCCACGTCCAGCGACCGGAGCTTGCTCAGCACCTCGGGCCGCTGCACATCGAGCCAGTCGGTGAACTGGCGGAAGGAGACCAGCCGCACATCGCCGCCCTTCTCCTTCTCGCGCGCGATGTGCTTGAACGCCTTCTCGACGGCGTCCATGTAGATGCCGCCGTTCCACTGCTCGAAGTGGTTGCCTATGAAGAAGGGTGCGCGATTTGTCTCATACGCCCGCTTGAACCCGGATATATAGGAGTTCGCCGCCTGCTCGCGCCACCCCGGGTAGTTGTGGGCGGGCGCCCGGGTGGTGTTGAGCGACTGGTTGGCGAGCATGTTGTAGTCCATCGACAGCACCTCGAAGCTGTGCCCGGGGAACGGGATCAGCTGGAGCGGGAAGTCCCACACCCCCTGTCGCTTCTCCGGCCAGACCTGCCGACCGCCGGGCGAGGAGGCGTCATAGCGCCAGCCCAGCCGACGGGCGGTGGGCAGCAGATTGTTCTGACCGAGGAGACAGGGCGTACGGGCGCCGATCAGCTCCTTGTCGTAGTCGAAGGGCAGCGCCGGCAGATCGGTGAACCCGGTGTTGGTGCGCCACTCCTTGACAAAGCTCTTGGCCTGTTCTATCTCGCTGCTCCACTGTTTGGGCGTCCAGTGCTCGACCGTTCCGAAACCGGAGCAGAAATGGCCGTTGAAATGCGTGCCGATCTCATGGCCTTCCAGCCAGGCGCGGCGGACGTTGCGAAGTGTGGAGCGGATGTGGCCATCCGTCAGATATCCGATGTCGGAGGCGCCGGGCTGGTTGTTCGGCGGAAGATACATACGCTTCTTGGACTCCGGCAGCAGATAGAGCCCGGAGAGGAAGAAGGTCATATACGCGCCGTGTTCCTTGGCGAGGTCCAGGAAGCGCGGGAAGAGCCCGTTACCCACCTCCCCGGCGCCGTCCCAGGAGAACACCACGAACTGCGGCGGGGTCTCACCGGGCTCCAGCGGAACGGGCGTTCCCGGCTGGTTCGGCTGCTTGCCGGTGTCGGTGGTGGATCCGTCGCCGAGCGGACGCGCGGTGACCGTGGGACTGCTGGAGGCACGGGGACTCTCTCTGCCTGCGCCGTCGGCCGGCGCCGCGTCCTGCCGGCCTGATCCGCATGCGGTCAGTCCCATCGCGGCCGCGGCCCCCGCCCCCAGCCCGATCAGTCCCCGTCGGCTGACGTCCCGCATTCCCGTCCCCATTTCATCGCGCCCATCGCGCCGTCTGTGGTCACTCTTTGAGAGGGCACGATGGACGCGGCGGTTCCGGGGAACCCGGAGGCGGGGAGGGGATTCGGCGAAAATACGGTGACATGAGGGGGCCGTCTACGCCCTGTGACATGGCGCACGTGCGGCGCAGACCGGTGCCGTACCGCTCACGGCGCACGTCCCGGCACGCACGCCGTCCGTCGCATGCCTCGGAGCACGGTCCGGCGCACACGGCGGCACACCGTGGACGCCGGTCCGTCAGGCCCCGAACGCCTTGTTCTTCCCCTTCACCGGCTTGGCGCCCGCGAGCAGATGAGCCGGCACCAGATCGCGGGCCGGTTCGGTGTAGCCCACCGACACGATCTTGTCCCCCTGGTACGTGAACGTGGTCAGGGAGGCCAGCGTGCACTGCCGCTTGCGGGGGTCGTGCCACAGCCGCCGCTTCTCCACGAAGCTGCGCACGATCCAGATCGGCAGCTGATGGCTGACGCACACGGCCTCATGACCGCGCGCCGCGTCCTTGGCGGCGTCCAGTGCCCCCATCATCCGGACGACCTGCTCCACATACGGCTCGCCCCAGGACGGCTTGAACGGGTTGACCAGGTGCTTCCAGTTCTCCGGCCGCCGCAGCGCCCCGTCCCCGACCCCGAAGGTCTTGCCCTGGAAGACGTTGTCGGCCTCGATCAGCCGCCGGTCCACGTCCACGTCCAGCCCGTGCGTCTTGGCGATCGGGGCCGCCGTCTCCTGCGCCCGCTCCAGCGGGGAGGCGACGACATGGGTGATGTCCCGGGGGGCGAGGTGCTCGGCCACCCGCTCGGCCATCTGCCGCCCCAGTTCGGAGAGGTGGTAGCCGGGCAGCCGCCCGTAGAGGACCCCCTCGGGGTTGGCGACCTCGCCATGCCGCATCAGATGGACGACGGTGATGTCACTCATGCTGCCGTGGCCTCCGCTGCCGCACGGGCCGCCGCCGGAAGGGCGTCGGCGATTCGCTGGATCGCCCGCTCGTCATGGGCCGTGGAGACGAACCAGGACTCGAAGGACGAGGGCGGCAGATAGACGCCCTGGGAGAGAAGGGAGTGGAAGAAGGCCGTGAACCGGAAGGACTCCTGCCTCCTGGCGTCCTCGTAGTCACGCACCGGGCGGTCGGTGAAGAACACCGAGAACATGTTGGAGGCGGACTGCAGTTGGTGGGCGACGCCCTCCTTGGCGAGAGCCTCCGTGACCAGGGTGCGGATCTCCTCGGAGACCGCGTTCACCGTGTCGTACGCCGCGTCGTCAAGGAGCCGCAGCTGGGCCAGCCCGGCGGCGGTGGCGACCGGGTTCCCGGACAGGGTGCCGGCCTGGTAGACGGGGCCCGCCGGGGCGAGGTGCGCCATGACGTCCTTGCGTCCGCCGAAGGCTGCGGCGGGGAAGCCGCCGCCCATGACCTTGCCGAAGGTCATCAGGTCCGGCTTCACCCCGTCGACGCCGTACCAGCCGGCCCTGCTGGTGCGGAAACCGGTCATGACCTCGTCGGAGATGTACAAGGCGCCGTTCTCCGCGCAGATGTCCTTGAGGCCCTGGTTGAACCCCGGCAGCGGCGGCACGACCCCCATGTTCCCGGGTGAGGCCTCGGTGATCACGCAGGCGATCTCGCCGGGGTGGGCGGCGAAGGCGGCCCGGACGGCGTCGAGGTCGTTGTACGGCAGCACGATGGTGTCGCCGGCCTGTGCCCCGGTGACACCGGGGGTGTCGGGGAGCGCGAAGGTGGCCACACCACTGCCGGCGGCGGCGAGCAACGAGTCGACATGCCCGTGGTAGCACCCGGCGAACTTGATTACCTTGGCCCGCCGGGTGAACCCGCGGGCGAGCCGGATGGCCGACATGGTGGCCTCCGTCCCGCTGGAGACGAGCCGTACCTGCTCGACGGGCTCGACCCGGGCGACGATCTCCTCGGCGAGTGCGACCTCGCCCTCACCCGGAGTGCCGAAGGACGTACCGCGCGAGACGGCTTCCTGTACGGCCGCGATCACCTCCGGATGGGAATGCCCGAGGATCATGGGTCCCCATGAACAAACGAGATCGACATATTCGCGTCCGTCGGCATCGGTCAGATAGGGACCGCTGCCGGACACCATGAACCGGGGCGTACCGCCCACGGCGCGGAAGGCGCGCACCGGAGAGTTCACGCCGCCGGGCGTGACGGCCGACGCGCGCTCGAAAAGAGTCTGCGAAACTGGGGCTTCGTACTGATAGGTCACACTGGCCATGGTGTCAGAGGCCGCGAAGTTCCCGCGGACAGGTGTTTCCGCGCACGTTTCGGCGAGCGGCCGTGGGGGAGGTCACTGACACGATGATCGGGTTGCGCGGCCAGGGCCACGCGTCCTAGAAAAGCAGTCGGGTGGAGATATGCATCGCGGTGGCGGACTGGGCGAGGGGACCGACGACCTGGGTCCTCGGCGTGCCCGGCGGGGAAGGCACCGACGCGACGCGGAGGAGACGACCGAGACACCGGGCTCGCAGGGTGCACAGCTTTCGCGACGTGAGCCTGAGCGGAACGACCGCCCGACGCGTATGGATCGTGGGGATCGTGTGTTCGACCAGCTCAGGACAGGGAGCGGGAATGGTGGCCGGGTGGGGGTGACCTACAAGTACTTCGGCGCGCCGGACGGTGCCACGGCGGCCCGCGTCCCGATCTCGATGCGCCCCGAGGAACTCGGCGGTGACGAGCTCGGCATGGGCGGCATGTTCACCAAGATCAAGCCGGAGACGATGGCGGCGATGGTCCTCACCGGCATAGAGGGCGTCCCGCTGCACAAGGTCCCGCCCCTGGAACTGGTGGTCCTGCACCCCGACTACGCGGTGGTCAAGCTCCCCATGACGGTGGTGGACCCGCTGCGCGACATCGGCGAGGAGGCAGTGGGCGCGGCCGCCTTCATCTGGTCCACGGTCCCGGACCGCGGCGGCCCCCGCGACGCCTTCAACGTCTACCGACTGCTCCACGAATGGCAGGACTTCAGCCACCGGCTGCATGAGGCGGGACATCAGGCGTACTGCCTGGTCTGGCCCTGAGCCGGGGTTTCGCTGTCTCGGGCGGGGTCCGAAGGACCCCGCCCTTCTCTCTTACGCATCCGGCGCTCGGCCGCCGTCCGCCACGAGCGCCCGGAGCGCGGAACCGCCCGGCAGCGGCCGCTGCGGCGTACTGACCTCACTTGCCGGCCGGGCGTTTGCTCGGCCATATAGGTTGCATAGCTAACTAACAAGTGATCCAATCTATGTATGGCGATCGACAAGAGGGCCAGCTGGCTCAAGGGAGTTCTTGATCTGCTGGTGCTGTCCTGTCTGACCGGCGGCGAGAGCTATGGCTACGAGATCGCGAGGCGTCTCGACGAGGCCGGCCTCGGGCAGATCAAGGGGGGCACGCTGTATCCCGTCCTCAACCGGCTGGAGGAAGCCGGCCTGGTGGAGGCGGAGTTCCGGGCCGCCGAGCGCGGCCCGGGGCGGCGCTACTACCGGTTGACCCAGGAGGGCCGCCAGGGCCTGCGCGACCAGAGCGACGCCTGGCTGGGCTTTCACCGCATCGTCGAGGAGCTGCTGAACAAGAAGGGGGAGAACGGCGCATGAGCGATACGGCCACCTACTTCGAGAGGCTGTCCGCGCTGCTGTCGGAGCGGGGCATGCCGCAGGGGCGCGTCGAGGCGCTCGTACAGGAACTGAGCGCGTACGCGAAGGAGGCGGCGCGCCCGGTGGAGGAGGAGTTCGGCCCGGTCGAGGAGCTGGCGGCGCAGCTGGCCGCACGGGGGAGCACCGGCACCGCGGACGAACCGGAGGCCGAGGCGGACACCTGGGTGTGGACCGCCGACGCGTTCAAGGACCTGCGGCTGCTGGACCACTTCGGCGCCCAGGGCTGGGAGGTCGAACGACTCGACCGGCTCGGCCGCTTCGTCTGCCGCCGCGACCGGCAGGCGCCCATGCGCTGGGCCTACCGCCGCGAGACGGTGGGCCACCGGCACCGCGAGGAGTTCGCCGAACGGCTGGCGCCCGAGGGATGGGAGCCGTGCGGGGCGTGGGGGCCCTTCGTGTACTACAAGCGCCCGGAGGCCGTGGTCATGGGGCCGGAGGCACAGCTGGCCGAGCCGCCCGCGCCGCCCCGGCGGCGGGTCTACATCGCACCGTGGCTCTACGCCTGGGTCGCGCTGTGTCTCCTCGGCCTGGTGGCCGTGGTCTGGCGCGGCGCACTCGGCATCGACATGTCGAACCCCAGCACCCTCGCCGGGGCACTCACCGGACTGCTCGTCGGTGGTTCTCTGGCGCTCTGGCTGTGGAAGTCCGCCCAGCGCGCCCAGCAGGGAGACAAGAACGCGCAGTGACCGGAGCGGGAGCAGCGGCCCCTCGGTCCCGGCAGTTCCTGGAGAAGGAGAAAGAGGAAAAGAGGAAAGGGGCGCCCCGGGCCCAGGGCGCCCCTTCCTCAGCGTCGGTCAGGTCACTTCACGTAGACCGTGACCTCGGGCGAGTAGATCTTGCCGTCGCTCACCCGGTACCGCTGGTTGCCCTTCTCGGTGAGCTTGGAGATCAGCGTGTAGCTGTCGCCCTCCTTGACGATGGCGCGGTCCTTCAGGTCCACCCACCGGGCACCGTCATGGCGCTGGAGGACGAGAGCGCTCCCCGTCTTCAGGCCCGTGGTGCGGCCGGTGAAGGTCACCGCCTCGCCGTACCTCACCTCGGCCTTGTCGGTCTTGATGGCGATGGTGGCCATCGAGATCTGGGGCGTCTTCGGTTCCGGGTTGTCCGCCTGCTTGGTCACGGACGGCGCGGGTACCGACGCGTCGTCGGCGAAGGCCACGGACGCCGCAGGCGCCAGCAGCGCGGCGGAGGCCACGGCGACGACGACGGCACGGCTGGAACGGGTGCGGAGTGAGGATTTCACGGTTGTCTCCTGTCGTGCGACAGATCCCCCACGGACGGATCCCCCCGGCGCGCCCTTTCGAGGCTTCCACGTAACCCATCGGGCGGCGACCCGTCTGTCACCGCAATGCAGCAGCGAAAATACCCGAAAGGCGGTCACGGTGCGTAATGACCGCAGGTAGCCCAAGTGACCGCGGGGGCCGTTTTCTTACCTTCGCTTCATATCGGACCGAGGTCGCCGGCCGCTCCCGCGATCGTGGTCCACGGGCCCCGGCAACACTCTCTGCCTAGGCTGGAACCGCGGTCTCCCCGATGTCCGGAACCGTTCGCAGAGCCGTACCCGAGCCCTACCGGAGTCGTACGCCAGGAGAGCACGCCGATGGCCGCCACGGAGCACGCCCGTTCGAGCCGGTTGCGTGCGTGGATGCTGCAGGGGCTGTCCGACCTGGGCTCCCCGCAGGGACCGCACGCCCGGCCCGAACCTCCGCACCAGGGACAGCGCTGGTGGCGGGTGATGTGCCTGACCGGTGTCGACTACTTCTCCACCCTCGGCTACCAGCCCGGCATCGCGGCGCTCGCGGCCGGGCTGCTCTCGCCCCTCGCCACCATCGTCCTGGTGATCGTCACCCTGGCCGGCGCCCTGCCGGTCTATCGACGGGTGGCCGAGGAGAGCCCCCACGGCCAGGGCTCCATCGCCATGCTGGAGCGGCTGCTCACCTTCTGGCAGGGCAAGCTCTTCGTGCTGACCCTGCTCGGCTTCGCCGCCACCGACTTCCTGATCACCATCACGCTGTCCGCCGCCGACGCCTCCACCCACCTGGTGGAGAACCCCCATCTCACCGCGCTGCTGCACGGCCATCAGATGCTGATCACCCTGCTGCTGATCGCCCTGCTGGGCGCGGTGTTCCTGAAGGGCTTTCTGGAGGCGATCGGCGTCGCGGTCACCCTGGTCGGGATCTATCTCGCGCTGAACGCCGTGGTCGTGGCGGTGGGGCTGTGGCATGTGCTCACGACGCGGCATGTGATCGCCGACTGGAGCGGCGCCCTGACCGTCCAGCACGGAAATGTCTTTGTGATGATCGGCCTGGCACTGATCGTCTTCCCCAAGCTGGCCCTCGGACTGTCCGGTTTCGAGACCGGCGTCGCCGTGATGCCCCATGTGCGGGGCGCCCCGGACGACACCGAGGAGAACCCCAGGGGCCGTATCCGGGACACCCGTAAGCTGCTGACCACCGCCGCCGCCGTGATGAGCTGCTTTCTGATCGCCACCAGCTTCATCACCACGCTGCTGATCCCGGCCAGGGAGTTCCAGCCGGGCGGCCGGGCCAACGGGCGGGCGCTGGCCTATCTGGCGCACCAGTACCTCGGCAACACCTTCGGCACGGTGTACGACATCTCCACGATCGCGATCCTGTGGTTCGCGGGCGCCTCCGCGATGGCCGGGCTGCTCAATCTGATGCCCCGCTATCTGCCGCGCTACGGAATGGCCCCGCACTGGGCGCGCGCGGTGCGGCCCATGGTCATCGTCTTCATCCTGATCGCCTTCCTGGTCACCTGGATCTTCGACGCCAGCGTCGACGCCCAGGGCGGTGCCTACGCCACCGGTGTGCTGGTGCTGATCAGCTCCGCGGCGATCGCGGTGACCATCGCGTCCCGCAGGGCCCGCCAGCGGCGCTGGACCGTCGCCTTCGCGGTGATCTCTGCGGTGTTCCTGTACACCACGGTCGTCAATGTGATCGAGCGGCCGGACGGGGTGAAGATCGGCGCCTGCTTCATCACCGGGATCATCCTGGTCTCGCTGCTGTCCCGGCTCGCCCGTGCGTTCGAACTGCGGGTGACCAGTGTGACCGTGGACTCGATGGCGGAACGCTTCGTCCGGGACATCGCCAGCCGCCGTATCCGCTTCATCGCCAACGAGCCCCATGCCCGGGACGCCGCCCAGTACCGGGCGAAGGTCGAGCAGATCAGGGCCGACCACGACCTGCCCCCGCAGGAGGACTTCGTCTTCGTGGAGGTGACGGTCGGCGACCCCTCGGAGTTCGAGACCGGCATGACCGTACGCGGCGAGGTGGTGCACGACCGCTACCGGGTGCTCACCCTGGAGTCGTCCTCCATCCCCAACGCCCTCGCCGCCCTGCTGCTGCACGTCCGCGACACCACCGGCCGCATCCCGCACATCTATTTCGAGTGGACCGAGGGCAACCCGTTCGCCAACTTCCTGCGCTTCTTCCTCTTCGGCCAGGGTGAGGTCGCCCCCGTCACCCGGGAGGTGCTGCGGGAGGCGGAACCGGACCGGAGCAGACGGCCCCGGGTGCATGTGGGCTGACCGGGGATCGCCTCGGGGTCCGGCACGGCACACGGGCCGGGCCGACCCGGGGCCGAACCGACCCGGGGCCGGGCCGATCCGGGGCCCCGCTACTCGCGCCTGCCGGCGGCTCCCCCGCCGACCGTGAAGCCGATGACCGAACCGCCGCCGGCACGCCGGTGGGCGAACGCCGCTCCCCCGTGCGAGATCGCCACCTCCCGCACGATCGAGAGGCCGAGCCCCGAGCCGGGCAGGCTCCTCGCGTCCGCGGCGCGGTAGAAGCGGTCGAAGATACGGAGCCGGTCGCCGTCCTCGAGACCGGGCCCCCGGTCCATGACCTCGACCCGCACACTGCCCAGCGGCGGCCCGGTGTCCGGCTCGTCGGAGTCCTCCAGCTGGAGCGGGTGCCGCGGACCCGTGACGACGGCCTCGATCGGCGCCCCGCCCTCCCGGTCGAACTTCGCCGCGTTCTCCAGCAGGTTGGACACCGCACGCTGGAGCGCCGTGGCCCGTCCGTCGACCGTGGTGTCCCCGCCGGCCCGGACGACGATCTCCCGGCCGGTGCGGCGCCGGGCGATCGTCGCCGCGTCCTCCACCACATCGGCGAGCGTCAGCCGCTGCACCGGTTCGGTGTCCGACTGCCCGGCCGCCAGCGCGACCAGCTCATTGACCAGGTCGGTCAGCTCCCTGGACTCCTCGGCGAGGTCGGCGACCAGTTCCTCACGGGCGGCGGAGGGCAGCTCGTCGATACGGCCCAGCAGCGAGATGTTCGTCCGCAGGGACGTCAGCGGGGTAAGGAGCTCATGGCCCGCGTCCTGCACCAGGCGCCGCTGGTCCTCCTCGGACTGGGCCAGCCGCCCGAGCATCCGGTCGAAGGAGCGGCCGAGGCGGGCCACCTCGTCGTTTCCGGTGACCGGCACCTGGATGCCGAGCCGCCGGGTGCGCGCCACGTCCTCGGCGGCGCCGGTCAGCCGCACCAGCCGCCGGGTGATCCGCCGGGCCAGCCACCAGCCGAACAGCCCGGACGCCAGGACGACCGCGCCGACCAGCAGGACGGTCCGCTGCTGAAGGCTGCGCAGCAGGTCCTCGGTGCTGCTGAGCTCCTGGGCGACCTGCACCGCACCCCTGCCGCGGCCGAGCGCGACGGTGGCGACCCGGTAGACGTCGCCGCCGACGCTGACGTTCGCGTGTTCCACCAGCTTGCCCGAGCGGGTGGCCTCGGCGATCCCCCGGTCGTCGGCGCCCACGGGCAGCGGGGGGTTGGAGTGGTCGACGAGCTTCCCGCCGGGGCCGAGGACCTGCACCACCGTGCGGCTGGGCCGGATGATGTCGTCGCGCGGGGTGTCGTGGTCCTTGTCGGAGACCGCGAAGTCCTCCGGCCGCAGCGGCTTCTGACTGACCTGGTCCCGCAGATCGGCCACGACCTGCGCGAAGACGGTCTGCTGGTCCACCCGGACCAGGCGGGCGGCGGCGTCGTAGCTCAGAAAGCCGACCAGGACGGTGACCCCGGCGGCCACGGCCGCGAACGACACGGTGAAGGTGGTCCGCAGCGACGACATCCGCCGCAGCCTGGACCGCAGCCGCAGCCGGCGGCGCAGCCCGCGCGGCAGCCGCTGCCACCGGCGCAGCCAGAACCCGGTGTCGGGGCCGGCGCCGGTGGCCGGGCGGGACGGCGGAGGCACTAGTCCTCCCTCAGGACGTACCCCACGCCGCGCACCGTGTGGATGAGCGCCGGGGCTCCCGGCTCGTCGAGCTTGCGCCGCAGATAACCCACGTAGACGGCGAGGTTCTTGGATCCCGGGCCGAAGTCGTAGCCCCAGATGCGGTCGTAGATGGTGGCGTGGTCGAGGACGATGCCGGTGTTGCGGGCGAGCAGTTCCAGCAGGTCGAACTCGGTCCTGGTGAGCTCCAGCTCCCGCGCGCCGCGCCAGGCGCGGCGCGCCTGCACATCCATGCGCAGCCCGGCGACGGACACCTGGCCGCTGGGTACCTTCTCCTCCTCCTTGGGCATCTCGAAGGCGGCGGAGCCGTTGGTACGGCGCAGCAGGGCCCTCAGCCGGGCGAAGACCTCCTCGACGTCGAACGGCTTGACGACATAGTCGTCGGCGCCCGCGTCCAGGCCCGCGATCCGGTCGGCGGTCTCCACCAGCGCGGTGAGCATCAGGATCGGGGTGCGGTCCCCCTCGGCGCGCAGCACCCGGCACACCTGGAGGCCGTCGATGCCGGGCATCATCACATCGAGCACCAGCACATCGGGCTGGGTGCGGTGGGCCTGGGCGAGGGCCTCCACGCCGTCGGCCACGGCGGTCACCTGGTAACCCTCCAGCGTCAGCGCGCGTTCCAGGGCATGGCGGATGGCACGGTCGTCCTCGGCGAGCAGCACGGTCTGGGTCACCCCACCAGTCTGCCAAGGTCACAGCCGTGCCCGACCGGATGAGCGGAGCCGCAGGAGCCTTCTTACCCCTCTCTCACCGCTCCCGGCGTGGCGACTTACCTGGTGGGGCCAGTGTGTCGGCTATGTCACGTCGCCGCGTCCCGCCCTCGGGGGCACGCCGCGGAGGGTCACGGCGACGGGACCTGAACGGAGCGGTCGCGGGGTGCCGGCCGACGCGTTGGGGAGCGTCACCGAGCGTCACCGCGCGGGATCGAGAGGCCTCCTGATCCCGCCGGACCTCCGCCGGGCACCGCGATCGCCCCGGAAGACATCTGCACAGGTACGGCACGACGGCCGGGCTCCCGAAGGGGCCGGAGGCCGACGCCGCCCTCGAGGCTCCCGACCCGCCGTCCCAGGGCGAGGCCGGGTGACGGGAGGGGTGGGCCGGAACGGTACGACGGTGGCGGCCCACCCCTCACCCACGCCCGGGCGCCACCGCACGGAGCCGCCCGGCCCGCCCTTCTCCGCTCTTGTCCTTCTACTTCCGCAGCGCGGCCAGCTGTTCCTCGAAGGGGATCACCCGGAAGCCGTGGGAGCGCGTCGCGCCGCGTTCGTCCGCGCCCTGCCGCTCCGGCCCGGCGGTGTGCGGTACGGACGGTACAGACGGTACGGACTCGGCTCCGTGCTCCGGCTGCGACGGTACGGCCGCCGCAGGCACCGGCCCCGCGGACTCCCGCGCCCCGGAGCCGGCCGGCTCCGGCGCGGTGCCCGCGCCCATCAGCCGCGCCAGCTCGCCCGCCGCCCGTTCGATCCGTTCGGCGAGCCCCTCGGCGCCCCAGTCCTCGGAGGCCGCGTAGACGCCGGTCGGGACGATCAGGGCCCGCAGATAGGAGAAGAGCGGACGCAGGGCGTGGTCCAGGACCAGCGAGTGCCGGGCGCTGCCGCCGGTCGCCGCGACCAGGACCGGCTTGCCCGCCAGCGCGTCCTTGTCGATCACATCGAAGAACGACTTGAACAGACCGCTGTACGAGGCCGAGAACACCGGTGTGACGACGATCAGTCCGTCCGCCCCCGTCACCGCGTCCAGCGCCGCACCGAGCGCTCCGCCGGGGAACCCGTTGGTGAAGTGGTGCGCGATCTCCACGGCCAGGTCACGCAGTTCGACGACCTGGAGGTCGACGGGATGGCGCCGGTCCACCGCGGCGGCCAGCCGATCGGCGAGCAGCCGGGTGGAGGACGGGACGCTCAGCCCCGCCGAGACGACGACCAGTCTCATGCGACGCCCACCTCCTCGGAACCTTCCTTCGCCCCCTCGGCACCGCCCCGGGCCTCCGCGGCCGCGAGCAGCGAGCGATGGGTCGGCGCCTCCGGCACATGCGCCGGGCGGCCCTTGGCGAACTCCTCGCGCAGCACCGGCACGACCTGCTCGCCGAGCAGGTCGATCTGCTCCAGCACGGTCTTCAGCGGCAGCCCCGCATGGTCCATCAGGAACAGCTGGCGCTGGTAGTCGCCGGCGTACTTCCGGAAGGACAGCGTCTTCTCGATGACCTGCTGCGGCGAGCCGACGGTCAGCGGCGTCCGGTCGGTGAACTCCTCCAGGGACGGCCCGTGCCCGTACACCGGCGCGTTGTCGAAGTACGGCCGGAACTCGCGCATCGCGTCCTGGGAGTTCCTCCGCATGAACACCTGACCGCCCAGTCCCACGACGGCCTGCTCCGCGGCGCCGTGCCCGTAGTGGGCGTAGCGCTCCCGGTAGAGCGCGACCATGCGCTCGGTGTGGTCGGCGGGCCAGAAGATGTTGTTGTGGAAGAAGCCGTCGCCGTAGTACGCGGCCTGTTCGGCGATCTCCGGGGAGCGGATGGAGCCGTGCCAGACGAACGGCGGCACGCCGTCCAGCGGGCGCGGGGTGGAGGTGAAGCCCTGCAGCGGCGTGCGGAAGGTGCCCTCCCAGTCCACCACGTCCTCCCGCCACAGCCGGTGCAGCAGCGCGTAGTTCTCGACCGCGAGGTTGATGCCCTGGCGGATGTCCTGGCCGAACCAGGGGTAGACGGGGCCGGTGTTGCCGCGCCCCATCATCAGGTCCGTCCGCCCGTCCGCGAGGTGCTGGAGCATCGCGAAGTCCTCGGCGATCTTCACCGGGTCGTTGGTGGTGATCAGGGTGGTGGACGTGGAGAGGATCAGCCGCTCCGTCCTCGCCGCGACATAGCCGAGCATCGTGGTCGGCGAGGACGGCACGAACGGCGGGTTGTGGTGCTCGCCCGTGGCGAAGACGTCGAGGCCGACCTCCTCGGCCTTGAGCGCGATGGCGACCATGGCCTTGATCCGCTCGCGCTCGGTCGGCGTCCGTCCCGTGGTCGGGTCCGGAGTGACGTCCCCGACGCTGAAGATCCCGAACTGCATGCTCGCTCACACCCTCCAGGTTGTTTACGATTCAACTATACCCGGAGAACGGAGCCACCCCGCCCCGTATTCCACGGACCCCCGTGCGAGGGTGACCGCATGCAGATCCTCCGTTCCGCCGCCCTCTTCGTCGTGGCCGCCCTCTTCGAGATCGGCGGCGCCTGGCTCGTCTGGCAAGGCCTGCGCGAAGGCCGGGGGCGGCTGTGGATCGGCGCGGGCGTCCTGGCCCTCGGCGTCTACGGCTTCGTCGCCACCTTTCAGCCGGACTCCCACTTCGGCCGGGTCCTCGCCGCGTACGGCGGGGTCTTCGTGGCCGGCTCCCTGGCCTGGGGCGCGATCGCGGACGGCTACCGCCCGGACCGCTGGGACGTGACCGGCGCGCTGATCTGTCTGGCCGGGATGGCCGTGATCATGTGGGCACCCCGGGGCCGCTGACCGCTCCCGGTCAGGGCTACGGCCTCTCGGACGCATCCGCCGGGCCCCGGACCGCCCGCACTATCCTGGGCGGAGGCCACTCGACCGACCGTGCGCACCCGCACAGCGCCGAGCCCGCCGCACGCATCGCCGAACCGCCGCCCGAGGAGCAGCCTCATGACCGCCGCCGAACCCGCCGCCGCCTCCCGCATCGCCGTGGTCACCGGCGCGAGCAGCGGCATCGGCGCCGCGACGGCCCGACGGCTCGCCGAGGCGGGCCATCGCGTGGTGCTCACGGCCCGCCGCAAGGACCGTATCGAGGCGCTCGCCGAGGAACTCACCACGGCCGGTCACTCGGCGACGGCATATGCGCTGGACGTCACGGACCGGGCGGCGGTCGAGACCTTCGCCACCGCCTTCCGGACGATCGGGGTCCTGGTCAACAACGCGGGCGGTGCGCTGGGCGCCGACCCGGTCGCCACCGGCGACCCCGAGCACTGGCGCCGGATGTACGAGACGAACGTCCTCGGCACCCTGAACGTCACCCAGGCCCTGCTCCCCGCGCTGACGGCGAGCGGTGACGGCACGGTGGTGGTCGTCTCCTCCACCGCGGGCCACGGGACGTACGAGGGCGGCGCGGGCTATGTCGCCGCGAAGCACGCCGAGCACGTCCTCGCCGAGACCCTCCGGCTGGAGATCGTCGGCACCCCGGTCCGGGTGATCGAGATCGCCCCCGGGATGGTACGGACGGACGAGTTCGCGCTGACCCGCTTCGGCGGCGACGCGGAGAAGGCGGCCAAGGTGTACGAGGGCGTCGCCGAGCCGCTGACGGCGGAGGATGTGGCCGACACGATCGGCTGGGCGGTCACCCGCCCCAGCCACGTCAATATCGACCTCCTGGTGGTCCGCCCCCGGGCCCAGGCGTCGAACACCAAGGTCCACCGGGAGGCACGATGACCGAACCGACCCCGGCGGCCGAGCCCGAGGACACCGCGGACCGGGACCGCCTGTCGCTGGAGAAGAAGCGCGAGCGGTATGTCTGGTACTACCTCGCGTACTTCCTCTTCGGCATCCATGTGGTGGCGTTCGTGATGATCTACGCCGTACGCCACGCGAAGTGACGGCGCACCAGGTGACGGCGGGCCGGTCGCCCGGTGTTCAGCGCGACCGGCACGAAGGATCATCGACGATGACGGCGTTCGCGGGGAGGATCCTGACGTCGTCCTCGTCCTTGGACTGCACGAAGGACGTGGTGGCATAGCCCCGCTTGCCGTCCCCCACGCACTTGGTGGCGAGGTTCCCGAACCCGTCCGGGAAGTTGTAGGCCTCGGCGGGGGAGTCCTCCCCCGCCCTGCCCAGCACCGGGGCGTCCGCCTTGCCGCGCTCCTCGTAGTGCTGCCGGGAGCAGCCGCTGACGCCGAGCAGGAGTGCGGCGCAGACGCCGGCCGCGGCGACCGCGGTGCTCAGCCGGCGCACGCCTTGTCCTCCACGATCTGCACGTTCGACGGGGCGTCGGCGTTGGTGGTCACATACGCCCGGAACCCGTGCCCGACGCACTTGGTGGCGAGATTCCCGAAGCCGTCCGGGAAGTTGTAGACCTCCACGGGCGTGTTGTCCCCGGCCTTGCCCTTCACCGGCGCATCGCCCTTGCCCCGCTTGTCGTTGTAGCCCTGCGAACACCCCACGAGCAGCGTCCCCACGACCAGCAGCAGCCCGGCGGCCCGGAGCGTCCCGCTTCCGCGTGCTCGGTTCATCAGCCGTCCCTCCATGGAAAGTTGACCTGTCTGCATCAGGAGGACTGCGCGGCGGGCTGACCGGTTCCGCCCCGTTCCGGCCCGCCCGCGACGGCGGAGCGCGTCAGCCCTTCACACAGACGACCTGCTTGAGTTCGGCCACGACCTCGACCAGGTCGCGCTGCTGGTCGATGACCTGCCGGATCGGCTTGTAGGCACCCGGGATCTCGTCCACGACCCCCGAATCCTTGCGGCACTCCACGCCCCGGGTCTGCTCCTCCAGGTCCTTCGCGGTGAAGCGGCGCTTGGCCGCGCTGCGGCTCATCCGGCGGCCCGCGCCGTGCGAGGCCGAGTTGAACGCCTTCTCGTTGCCGAGGCCCTTCACGATGTACGAGCCGGTGCCCATCGAGCCCGGGATGATCCCGTAGTCGCCGGCACCCGCCCGGATCGCGCCCTTGCGGGTCACCAGCAGATCCATGCCCTCGTACCGCTCCTCGGACACATAGTTGTGATGGCAGGAGATCTCCCGCTCGAAGGCCGGCTTCGCCTTTCTGAACTCCTTGCGGATCACGTCCTTCAGCAGGGCCATCATCAGCGTGCGGTTGTACCGGGCGTACTCCTGCGCCCAGTACAGGTCGTTGCGGTACGCCGCCATCTGCGGTGTGCCCGCGACGAAGACGGCGAGGTCACGGTCGATCAGCCCCTGGTTGTGCGGGAGCCGCTGCGCCACGCCGATGTGGTGCTCGGCGAGTTCCTTGCCGATGTTGCGGGAGCCGGAGTGCAGCATCAGCCACACCGCCCCCTCGGTGTCCACGCACACCTCCACGAAGTGATTGCCCGAACCGAGCGTGCCCATCTGCCTGGTCGCACGCTCCGCGCGGAACTTCACCGCGTCGGCCACCGAGTCGAACCGCCCCCAGAAGTCGTCCCATCCTGAGGTGGGCATGCCGTGGAAGCGGCCGGGGTCGACCGGATCGTCGTGCATCCCCCGCCCGACCGGGATGGCCCGCTCGATCGCGGACCGCAGCCGGGACAGATCCCCCGGCAGGTCGTCGGCCGTGAGCGACGTCCGCACCGCCGACATCCCGCAGCCGATGTCCACCCCCACCGCCGCCGGGCACACCGCGTCCCGCATGGCGATGACCGAGCCGACGGTCGCCCCCTTGCCGTAGTGCACGTCCGGCATGACCGCGAGGCCCTCGATCCACGGCAGCGTCGCGACGTTCCGCAACTGCCGCATCGCGACGTCCTCGACGCCCGCCGGGTCCGTCCACATACGGATCGGGACCTTCGCCCCCGGCACCTCTACATATGACATATGCCCCCCACTCCCCTGAAACGCGTCAAAAGTCTGCTATCGCAAAAACCGGCGCCAAGGTCGACGTAAAGGACAACGGACCGGCGTCCACGGCAGTGCGTGCGATACACATTGTCTGCAAGGAGCCGCCCCCGGCGGCAACCGAATAACCGGCGGATCCGTCCAGCCGGCCACTCCGCACCCCACGGCTCCGTCGCGGAACCGTCGCGGAACCGTCGAGAGGAGCCTCACCGTGCAGCGGAAGGCGTACGTACCGGGCGCCGTCGTCCTCCTCGCGGCCCTGCTGGCCGCCTGCACCGGCAGCTCCCAGAGTGGCGGCGCCGCGGAGGACTCCAAGGCCGGCGGTGCCCCCGCGGACGCCAGCGGCGCCCAGCCCGGCAAGTACCGCACGCTCGCCGACGCCTGCGGCGCGGTGAGCCATGACACCCTCGGCTCGCTGCTGCCGGGCATCCGGCAGGTGACCGACCAGGAGCAGCGCGACAAGGCGTACGCGGGCACGGCGGTGCCCACCTACAACAACGACCGCCGCTCGGGCTGCCGTTGGAAGGCCGAGTCGACCGGCGCCACGGACCATCTGTATGTCGACTTCGAGCGTGTGGTGTCGTACGACAACACGGTCTCCGACGACAGCCGCGCCCATGAGGTCTATGCCGTCAAGGAGACCGCCGCGGATCTGCCCGAGCCTCGTGCGGGCTCCACGTCCCCCGACGGCGCCGGCACGGACGGCGCGAGCAGCACGCCCTCCGGCTCGCCCTCCGCCTCCACGCGGCACCCCGCGCCCGGCGGCGAGGCGTCCGCCTCCGCCACCGCCTCCAGCACCCCCTCGGCTCCCGCGAGCCCCTCCGTCTCCGGGACCCCGGCCGACCTCCAGCCCCGCGCGCTCGACGACCTCGGGGACGAGGCGTTCCTCGACGACCAGCTGAGCAGCTCCCGGCAGCGCACCGTGACTGTGGTGTTCCGCACGTCCAATGTGATCGTGACCATCCAGTACGACGAGCAGCCGGCCACCGCCACGGACGCCCCGGACAGCAAGGACATGCAGGACAAGGCCCGAAAACTGGCCGATCGGCTGGCCGGTTCGCTCGGCTGACCGCCGCCCCCGGCCGGTCCCGGCGACCGGCCCCGACCCGGCACCGCATGTCTCCGCACCGCGTACCGTGGCCCCTCGGACCCGATCCGACCGCACGATCCACGAGCGTCATGAGTGAAGGAACCATGCACCGACCTGCACAGCGAGACCAGCGGAACCAGCGAGACCAGCACGCTCGGGACGAGTACCGGCCGTCCCGCCGGACCTCCCGCCTTCGCCGCGTCCTCGTCTGCGCGGCCGCCGTTCCCGCGGTGCTCGTCGCCGCCGGGTGCTCCTCGGACTCCGGTTCCCCCACGGGCAGCTCCACCACGCAGCAGAGCCCGTCCGCGCGCCCCTCGCAGAGCGCGAGCGCCTCGGCGGACTCCATACGGCCGGCCGTCTACACGACGCTGCCCAAGCCGTGCACCGTGCTCTCCAAGAAGACCCTGGGCGATCTGGTCCCGGAGGCGAAGTCCGGCAAGCAGGGCGCCTCCGACGATCCGGAGGCCCGTGTCGGCTGCTCCTGGGACAGCCTGAAGGACAACGGCGTCAAGGGCTCCCAGTTCCGCTGGCTCAATGTCTCCCTGCTGCGCTTCGAGTCGGACGCCGCGCGTGGCGAGGCCGACAAGCAGGCGCAGCAGTACTACGACAAGCAGGTGCACGAGGCCGCGTCCGTCGACGGGGCCGGGTCCACCAAATCGGAGCCGCTGACGGGCGCGGGCGACCAGGCGACCACCGTGCGCTACGACCTGAAGAAGAAGGAAGGCACCTTCAAGCAGCAGACGGTCGTGGCGCGCGTGGAGAACGTCGTCGTCACCCTCGACTACAACGGTGCGGGTCTGGCCGGTGACGGCGCGCCCGACGCCGACGCCTTGACGAAGGCGGCCGAGAAGGCCGTCAAGGAGGTCGTCGCCGCGGTGTCGGAGGCGAACAAGGGCGGCGACGCGGGCGCGTCGACGAGCGCCTCGCCCTCCGCGCCGGCCTCCAAGGGCGCGTCCCCGAGCGCCTCGAGGAGTGCGTCGGAGAGCGCTTCCCCGTCGAAGTCCTCCTCCGCGGAGTCCTCTTCGTCGAAGTCGGCCGACGCGAAGAACTGAACGTAACGGCGCCACCAGGGAAAACGCCCGAGCCCGGTCCCGCGCGGACCGGGCTCGTACCCCACCGGCCACTCGCCCGCCGAACACGTGTGCAACCCTGTTGCGCGCAACAACACGTGCGGGGAGGGGAGTACAGGTGGCCGGGCCGATCAAACTGACTCGGATGCACCGGGTTCTCATCGGTGTGGTCGTCGCCGGTGCAGTCGTCATCGCCGGGATCGGCTTCGCGGGTTCGTACGCGGCCGTTCGCGCGCTGGCCATCCAGAAGGGCTTCGGGAACTTCAGTTATGTCTTCCCGATCGGCATCGACGCGGGCATCTGTGTCCTGCTGGCCCTGGATCTGCTGCTGACCTGGATCCGCATCCCCTTCCCCCTGCTGCGCCAGACGGCATGGCTGCTGACCATGGCGACGATCGCGTTCAACGGCGCCGCGGCCTGGCCGGACCCGCTGGGCGTGGGCATGCACGCGGTGATCCCGGTGCTTTTCGTGGTCGCGGTCGAGGCGGCCCGCCATGCGATCGGCCGGATCGCGGACATCACGGCGGACAAGCACATGGAGGGCGTCCGCCTGACCCGCTGGCTGCTCTCGCCCCTGCCCACCTTTCTGCTCTGGCGCCGTATGAAGCTGTGGGAGCTCCGCTCCTACGACCAGGTCATCAAGCTGGAACAGGAGCGTCTGGTCTATCAGGCCAGGCTGCGCTCCCGCTTCGGCCGCGCCTGGCGCCGCAAGGCCCCGGTGGAGGCGCTGATGCCGCTGAGGCTGGCGCGGTACGGCGTCCCGCTGGCCAACACGGCCCCGGCGGGCCTGGCCGCGGCGGGCATCGAGACGGCCCTGGTGCCTCCGGCGCCGCAACTGGAAGCGGCCCCGGCCGACCGTGCCGCCGACCCGGCGCCCCTCGCGCGGGAGGCGGTGGCGCCGGCGGCCGAACCGCACCCCCCGCTCGACGGCGGCCAGGGACCCGAGCAGCCCGCCCAGGCGCCGGACCCCGAGCACAGCCCCTGGTTCAACACCCCTCCCCAGAGCGAATACCAGGGCGGCTACGACGCCGCGTACGAACCGGAGCCCTCCTACGGTCCCGAGGAGGAGCACCTGAGCTGGTACGAGGAGCAGGAGCAGTACCCGGCGGAGCCGCAGCAGTACCAGGAGCAGATGCAGCAGTTCCGGGAAGAGGTGCAGCAGTTCCAGGAGCAGCCGCAGCAGCCGGAGTTCCAGCATCCGGAGTACCAGCAGCAGCCCGTCCAGGAGCCCTCCCCGGAGGAGACCGGCAGCTTCCCCATCCCCGTCTCCGGTGCCCGCACCCGCGAGCTCGGCGGGGGCGGCGGCACGGAACCGAACGAGGACGACCACTACCAGGTCTTCAAGAAGTCGATCAACGGCAGCTACCCGACTCCCCGGGAGTTCGGTGACAACGTCGAGGCGGAGTTCGGCCGCACCCTCGCCCCGGAGGACGCCAAGCGCATGGTCAACCGCTTCACCAACCGCCACACGGCGGAACTGGAGGAGGACCACATCGCGTGACCGGGTGAAGCCCACCACCACATGCGTGAGGCCCCCGTACGTTCCCGTACGGGGGCCTCACGCGTGGGATCACTCCCCGAGCAGCCTGCGCACCCGGTCCTGCCCCACCGCGAGCAGCAGGGTGGGCAGCCGCGGACCGGTGTCCCGGCCGACGAGCAGGTGGTAGAGGAGCGCGAAGAACGACCGCTGGGCGGTCTTGATCTCCGGCGGCAGCTCCTTGGGCGTGGCGTCGGCGGAGAACCCGGCCTGCACCTTGGGCACGCCGTACACATGGTGGGTGAGCCCGTCCAGCGACCAGTGCTCGTCGAGACCGTCGAGCAGCAGCCGCAGCGAGTGCTGCGCCTTCTCGTCGAGGGACTTCAGCAGATCGACGTCCGGCTCCTCGCGGACGATGGTGCGCTGGTCCGCCGGGACATAGGTGTTGATCCAGGCCTCGGCCCTGTCGTACCGCGGCCGGGCCTCCTCGAGCGAGGCGAGCGGGTGGGCCGGGTCGAGGTCGGACAGGATGCGCAGCGCCTGGTCCTGGTGGCCCGCGGTGATGTCGGCGACGGACGCCAGCGTGCGGTACGGCAGCGGACGCGCGGTGGCGGGCAGCGGACCGGCGGCCGTGCCGGTGGCCCGGGTGTAGGCGGCCACGTCACCCGGCAGCGCGGAGTCGTCGGCGACCTTGGCCCCCAACTTGTCCCACTCGTCGTAGAGCCGCTGGATCTCCTGGTCGAAGGCGATCTTGAAGGACTGGTTGGGCCTGCGGCGGGCGTACAGCCAGCGCAGCAGCTGCGGCTCCATGATCTTCAGCGCGTCGGCCGGGGTGGGGACCCCGCCCTTGCTGCTGGACATCTTGGCCATGCCGCTGATGCCCACGAAGGCGTACATCGGCCCGATGGGCTGCTCGCCGCCGAAGATCCCGACGATCTGACCGCCCACCTGGAAGCTGGAGCCCGGGGAGGAGTGGTCGACACCGCTCGGCTCGAAGATCACGCCCTCGTACGCCCACCGCATGGGCCAGTCGACCTTCCAGACCAGCTTGCCGCGGTTGAACTCGCTCAGCCGCACCGTCTCGGAGAAACCGCACGCGGTGCAGACGTACGACAGCTCGGTGGTGTCGTCGTCGTACGCGGTGACGGTGGTGAGGTCCTTCTCGCAGCTCCCGCAGTAGGGCTTGTACGGGAAGTACCCGGCGGACCCGGAGCTGCCGTCGTCCTCCGAGGCGGCCCCCGAGCCCTCCGCGGCCTCCAGCTCCGCCTCGTCGAGGGGCTTCTGCTGCTTCTTGGCCGCCTTGGGCTTGGTCCGGTACTGGGCGAGGACGGCGTCGATGTCCGCCCGGTGCCGCATGGCGTGCAGGATCTGCTCCCGGTACACACCGGAGGTGTACTGCTCGGTCTGGCTGATGCCGTCGAACTCCACACCCATCTCGGCGAGCGAGGCGACCATGGCGGCCTTGAAGTGCTCGGACCAGTTGGGGTGCGGCGAGCCCTCGGGGGCCGGCACGGACGTCAGCGGCTTGCCGATGTGCTCGGCCCAGGACTCGTCGACCCCGGCGATCCCGGCGGGCACCTTGCGGTACCGGTCGTAGTCGTCCCAGGAGATCAGATGGCGCACCTGGCGACCGCGACGCCGGATCTCGTCGGCGACGAGGTGGGGCGTCATGACCTCCCGCAGATTCCCCAGGTGGATGGGGCCCGAAGGGGAGAGTCCGGACGCGACGACGACCGGTTTGCCCGGGGCCCGACGCTCCGACTCCTCGATGACCTCATCCGCGAAACGGGAGACCCAGTCGATGGTCTCGGTGCTCTGAGCCACGATCGGCACGTCCTTTTTTCCTCGACGTTTCCTCGAAGCAGCCGGCACGGTCACACGGCTGACCGCTCCATTGTCACCGCCACCCCCGCATCCACGAAAACGGCTTTTCAAACCCTTGCCCGCCGCATACGGACCGGTCCGGGGCCCACTGCCGGGCCCGAGCCCGGAAAAACCGCTTTACCCCCATGGGATACTGGCCACGTCTATCCGTACCCACGAGGAGAACGGCACCCACTCCATGGCCTCGGTCACGTCCCTCACCGCCTCCGTCCACCAGCGCCTCGCGACCGCCCTCACGGCCAAGCTGCCCCAGGCCGCCGCGGACCCGCTGCTGCGACGAAGCGACCGGGCGGACTACCAGGCCAACGGGATCCTGGCGCTCGCCAAGAAGGCGAAGGCCAACCCGCGTGAGCTGGCGGCCCAAGTCGTGGAGAAGGTGGTCACCGGCGATCTGATCGAGGACGTCGAGGTCTCGGGACCCGGCTTCCTCAACATCACGGTCACCGACCGGGCGATCACCGCCAACCTCGCCGCCCGCGCCGCCGACCCCGAGGGCCGCCTCGGCGTGCCGTACGCCGAGGACCCGGGCACCACGGTCATCGACTACGCCCAGCCGAACGTGGCCAAGGAGATGCACGTCGGCCATCTGCGCTCCGCGGTGATCGGCGACTCGGTGGTCAAGCTTCTGGAGTTCACCGGCGAGAGCGTGGTCAGGCGCCACCACATCGGCGACTGGGGCACCCAGTTCGGCATGCTCATCCAGTACCTGGACGAGCACCCGCACGAGCTGGACCACAAGGCCGCCGAGGTCACCGGCGAGGAGGCGATGTCGAACCTCGACCGCCTCTACAAGGCGGCCCGCAGGCTCTTCGACTCCGACGAGGAGTTCAAGACGCGTGCCCGCCGCCGGGTGGTCGACCTCCAGGCCGGTGACCCGCACACGCTCGCCATGTGGCAGAAGTTCGTCGACGAGTCGAAGATCTACTTCTTCTCCGTCTTCGAGAAGCTGGACATGGAGATCCGCGACCCCGACATCGTCGGCGAGTCCGGCTACAACGAGATGCTCCAGGAGACCTGCCGGCTGCTGGAGGAGTCCGGTGTGGCGGTCCGCTCCGAGGGCGCCCTGTGCGTCTTCTTCGACGACATCAGGGGCCCGGACGGCAACCCGGTCCCGCTGATCGTGCAGAAGTCGGACGGCGGCTTCGGCTATGCGGCCACCGACCTGTCGGCGATCCGTGACCGGGTCTTCCGTCTGAAGGCCGACACCCTCCTCTATGTGGTGGACGCCCGCCAGGCGCTCCACTTCAAGATGGTCTTCGAGACCGCCCGCCGGGCCGGCTGGCTGGGCGACGGAGTGAAGGCGATCCAGCTCGCCTTCGGCACGGTCCTCGGCAAGGACGGCAAGCCCTTCAAGACGCGTGAGGGCGAGACGGTCCGGCTGGTCGACCTCCTCGACGAGGCGATCGAGCGCGCCTCCGCCGTCGTCCGGGAGAAGGCTCAGGACCTGTCCGAGCAGGAGATCACCGAGCGCGGCGCCCAGGTGGGCATCGGCGCGGTGAAGTACGCGGACCTGTCCACCTCGGCGAGCCGCGACTACAAGTTCGACCTCGACCAGATGGTCTCGCTGCACGGCGACACCTCCGTCTACCTCCAGTACGCCTACGCCCGTATCCAGTCGATCCTCCGCAAGGCCGGCGAGGTACGTCCGGCCGCGCACCCGGAGCTGGCGCTGGCCGACGCGGAGCGCGCGCTGGGCCTGCACGCGGACCAGTTCGCGGAGACGGTCGCGGAGACAGCGGCGGAGTACGCCCCGCACAAGCTGGCCGCGTATCTGTACCAGTTGGCGTCGCTGTACACGTCCTTCTACGACAAGTGCCCGGTGCTGAAGGCCGAGACGCCCGAGCAGGTGGAGAACCGCCTCTTCCTGTGCGACATCACGGCCCGCACCCTGCACCAGGGCATGGCCCTGCTGGGCATCAGGACGCCCGAGCGTCTCTGACCCCGCGCCGCCGACGCGAAGAGCCCCGCACCCCGGGCCGGTTCCCGGGGTGCGGGGCTCTTTCCTTCGGCCTTCCGGCCGGGGTTCCGTCAGCCTTCCGGCCGGGGTTCCGTCAGCCTTCCTGCCGGGTGATCCACTCCACCCCGCCGAGCGGGTAGTCATACCCCGGCCGTCCGGTGTTCCCGCTGGTCCGGAAGGGCTTGCCGTGGTCGTCGATCCGGACGGTGCCGTGCCGTGCGCCGCTGGACCACTCCAGCTCCAGATACCAGCGCACATCGTGCGCGGCGGTGCGGGCCCGGACCCGGAAGACCTCCGGGTCGGACTCGCTCACCTTGAACGGGAAGCCGCGCTGCCCCGCGACGGGCACCGCGGCCGGACGGCCCTCGTCCAGGTCCACGCCGAAGGCGTGGGTCCCCACACCACCGCCGCAGCCGACGCCCATGGCGTAGTCGTTCCAGGCCAGGGGCGCACCGGACGCCTGCACCCGGACCTTCAGGTCCTCCAGGACCACGGTCTGACTGCCGGTGCCCTGCACGGTGAGCACCACATACTGCTCCCCGGACGACACCGCGCCGAGCGCCGACACCCAGCCCGGGGCTTCCTGTTCGGTGGGCGGCGGCGAGGACACCCACTGCGGCGTGCGGTCGATCAGATAGTGCTGGCTGCACGGGTTTTCCCAGGCGTACGGGCGGGTGTTGACCGTCAGCGGCACGGCGGGGGCCGGGTCGCTTCGGGGGGTCTCCCGGCCGGTGCCCGGGGTCGGGGAGCCGGTACCCGGGCCGGCGCTGCGGTCCGCGCCGGTCCTCTTGTCGCCTCCGGCCGCCTTGTCCGCGGTCTCGCCGCCGGACCGCGACGCCGCGGGAGCCGTGGCGCCGTCCGTGCCGCCGCCGTCCGTCGCCGCCCCGCGCCCGTCCACCGCCGGCGTCGCTCCCACGGGGCCCTCGGCGCCGCTGCCGTCGGTGCCGGAGAGGGGGTTCCAGGCGAGCACGGCGGCGCCCAGGACGACGAGGGCACCGACCGGGACCAGCACCGCGGCGCGGAGACGACGGCGGGTGCCGGGACGTGCCCCGGTGCCCGGCCCCGCAGGGACGGTCCGTTCCTCGTCGGAACCCTCGGCTCCGGCTCCCCGGGCGGGCTCCGGTGGTGCCGGCGCCCCGGCACCACCGGATTCAGTCCCTGCTCCTCCCGTGTTCCCGGGCTCGGGGCCTGTTTCGGCGGTACCGCCGGTCTCGGAGCCTGGTTCCAGGGCACCGCCGGGCTCGGAAGCCGGTTCTCCGGTACCACCTGCCGCGCCCACGGCCGTCCGCTCCTGCCCCGGGCCCGGCGCGGCGCCCGCGTCCGGCTCGACGGGACGCTGCTCCCGTACCGCGGCCGTCCTGCTCCGCCTCTCCCGCACCGCGTCGGCCAGCACCCATCTGCGGTGCAGCTCGACCAGTTCCTCGGGCGAGGCCTTGCAGAGCCGGGCCAGCCGCTCCACGGGCGCGTAGTCGCTCGGTACGACCTCCCCGTTGCAGTAGCGGTGCAGCGTCGACGTACTCATGTGGAGCCGCTTGGCCAGCAGTCCGTAGCTCAGCCCGGACCGCTCCTTCAACTCCCTCAACAACTGCCCGAATAACTCCGCCGCTTCCGCCCCCGACACCATTCCTCCGCCTCCCATGTCCCGGCCCGGCGTTCCAGGGACACCTTGTTCTCCCAGCTCAGAGCCGTTGCGAGCGTTCCAGCGTCCCTGTTCGTCCCTCGGTCGTGGCGGCTGGGACGGATCGCCCCGCAGGCTTCCTGTCATCCAAGCACGCCGCTCCCGCCGACCGGCCGAGCGGCATCCGTCACCACCAACTGTGAACGAGGTAATCCGGTCATGCGTACTTTTCGCGCCACCCTCCCCCGTACCGGTCTGCTCGCCACCACGGTCGCGCTCGCGGCGCTGACCCTCACGGCGTGCCAGAACGGCACCGGCACCCAGGACGAGGGCAGGGCGACCACCCCCGCCGCCTCCTCCCCCGACCGGAGCCCCGCCGCACAGAACACCGAGACCCCGGGCACCGGCTCGAACCCGGGTTCCTCGGTCGCGCACGGCTCGAACGCGGCGTCCCACACGGGCACGGGAGCGGGCACCGGCACCGGCACCAGCACCGGCCAGGGCAAGGGCAAGGGCTCCACAGGCGGTGCCACCGGCTCCAATACGGCCCGCGGGACATCGGACACGGCCCCCGTCCTCTGCAACGGCGCCAACACCCAGGTCACCGCCCAGGAGGTGTCCCGTCCCCTCAACCACATGCTGATCACCGTCAAGAACACCGGATCGCGGACCTGCTCCCTGCCGTACTACCCCGTGCTGCGGTTCGACGAGATGCAGTGGGCGCCGGGCGGCTTCGAGGAGAGCCGGCCGCAGGCCGTGGTCACGCTCGCCCCCGGCGAGTCCGGCTATGCGGGCGTGCGCCTCTCCTCCGCCGACGGCAGCGGGGAGAACGGCACCACGGGCCACCGGCTGACCGTCCTCTTCCAGGGACGCACCCCGCACAGCGACGGAGGCCCCACGGCCATCGTGTCGCTGCCCGCGAAGGGTGTGTACTACGACAGCACCCTGACCGCCACGTACTGGCAGACCAACGCGGCCGACGCCCTCACCTGGTGAGCCCGCCGGCCGGGGCGGTTGTCAGTGGGAGTCCCTACAGTCGCGGGCATGGCGACACTCCCCAATCCTCTGCCCCGGCTGGCGACCGATCCGAGCGGGCGGGCGCTCGGGCTCGAGCTCCCGCCCGGGAGACTGATCGACGCGACGGACGACGGCCCGTGGCACGAGCCTCTGCTGTGGCACGCCGGGCCCCCGGCAGCCCCGGGCGACTGGGCGCGGCTGGGCGCCCCCGGTGCGCGCGTGGGGCTGCTTCCGGTGCTCGTCGAGACGGGCGGCAGCCAAGGCGGACCCGAGCGGTGGGAGTTGATGCCCGGGGAGATGTCGTATCCGGGGGACCATGACGCCGCGGAGGTGCTGGCCGCGTTCTGGGGCGACGAGGACGACGAACTCCCGGAGTTCCTGGCCCCGTTCGGCCTCAGGTGGCCCGGGCTCGCCGCCGCGTCCCGACGGGAGGCCGAGCCCGGCGCCCGTGCCGCCGAGGTCGCCGATGTCCTCCTGGGGTCCGGCTCCTGGCCCACGGAGCCGCGCCTCGCCCTGGTCCCGGCCCGCCGCTCCGCCGACATCCCGGCGGCGATCGGCTGGTGCGGCCCGCTGAACCACGAGAACGACGTGGCGCGTCTCTGCGCGGTGCTGCGCTCCTGGGAGGACCGCTTCGGCATACGGGTCGTCGCGCTCGGCTTCGACCAGCTGGTCCTCTCGGTCGCGGCGCCGCCCACCACCCCCGCCGAGGCCGAGGCGGTGGCCGCCGAACACTTCGCGTTCTGCCCGGACAACATCACCCAGGGGCACCACCCCACCCTGCGCGAGTACGCCGGGCACGAGGTTCTGAACCGGCCGGTGTGGTCCTTCTGGTGGGACTGAGCTAGTGCTGTGACCGGCGCAGCCCCTCCCCGAGGCGTCGCAGGCCCTCGGCGATCTCGTCCGGGGTGTGGGTGACGAAACAGAGCCGCATCGTCGAGGTCTCGGGGGTGGCCGCGTAGAAGGGCGCGCCGGGGACGTACGCGACGTCCCGCCGTACCACCTGCGGCAGCAGGGCGGTGGTGTCGTACGCCTCGGGGAGCCGGACCCAGAGGAACATGCCGCCCTCGGGACGGTTCCAGGACGAGCCCTCGGGCAGCGCGTCCGGGAGACCGGCGAGCAGGGCGTCCCGGCGCTCGCGGTACGCGGCGGCGACCCGCGCCACATGGGCGTCCAGGTCCCGGTCGGCCAGATAGCGCGCCGCGGCCAGCTGGTTGACGGTCGGGGTGTGCAGGTCGGCGGCCTGCTTGGCGACCGCGCAGGCCCTCCGCAGCGCCGCCGGGGCCCGCAGCCAGCCGAGCCGCAGTCCGGGGGCCATCACCTTGGAGAAGGAGCCGAGCAGCACGGCACGGTCGCCGGCGTCCTCGTGGGCGGCGATCCACGGCACCCGCTCGCCCTCGAAGCGGAGTTCGCCGTACGGGTCGTCCTCGACGATCCACAGCCCGAGCCGGGCGGCGACGCGGGCGATCGCGGCGCGGCGCCCGGCGGGCAGGGTGCGGCCGGTGGGGTTCTGGAAGGTGGGGACCGTATAGAGCAGCTTGGGGCGCTCCCGGGCCACCAGTTCCTCCAGGGCCTCCGGGTCCAGGCCGTCCCCGTCACCGGGCACGGGGACGATCCGGGCGCCCGCGAAGCCGAACACCTGGAGGGCCGCGAGATAGCAGGGGTTCTCGACGAGCACGGTGTCCCCGGGCTCCAGCAGGGCGGTGGCGATCAGCGACAGCGCCTGCTGCGAGCCGGTGGTGACGAGCAGATCGTCGGGTCCGGTCGCCAGGCCGCGCTCGGTGGTGCGGTCGGCGAGCGCGGCGCGCAGCGCGGGCTCGCCCTCGGTCGTCGCGTACTGCAGCGCCCGCTGCGAGGTCTCGCTCAGCACGGCCCCGAACGCGGCGGCCACGCCCTCCGCGTCGAACAGCTCGGGAGCGGGCAGCCCGCCCGCGAAGTTGACGACCTCGGGGCGCTCGGTGACGGCCAGGATGTCCCGTACGGGGGAACCGCCGGTCGAGGCGACCCGGGCCGCGAAGGCGGGCGGTTGCGGACGGCTGCTCACACGGGCGGTTGAGGTCACGGCGGCGGCTCCTTGTGTGGACGGGCGCACCCCGGTAACCGGAGAACACCGAGGGGTGCGCCGCTCGAAAACACCTCGTTCACGCACCTTAGGGACACCGGTGCCCGGCGCAACATCTCATATCGCCCTGCGGGCACCCGTCGAGAGCCCTAGCATGCCGCCCATGCTGCCGAGCGTGGACACGATCGACGAGTTGGACGCCCTTGTCTCGGACGAGGCGGTACTGCGTCCTGCCGTGCTGGATCTGTGCGACCGGCTGGGCCTGGTGGGGCTGGCGGTACGGCGTTTCGACGAGGGCTCCCTGCCGGTGTACGCCATCGGGGGCGACCTGGTGCTGAAGCTGTATCCGCGCTTCGACACCACACGGTCCCTCAGGGAGGCACGGGTGCTGGAGCATCTCTGGGGCCGGCTTCCGCTTCCCACCCCGCGGTTGCTCGCCACCGACGAGTATGCGGGCGGCTGGCGCTTCGTCCTGATGTCCCGGCTGCCCGGACTGAGCCTCGCCGAAGCCTGGCCGCGGCTCGAGGCGGCGGACCGGGACCGGATCGTCACGGAGTCCGCCGAGACGCTCGCCGCGCTGCACGCAATGGACTTCAAGGCGCTGACGGACGTCGTGGGCCCTTCGGACTGGGGCTCGTTCCTGAGCCACCGGCGGTCCCGGGCGCTCGCCCATCATCGCGCCAATGCGGTGCCCGAGCCCTGGCTGAGCCGGATCCCCGGCTTCCTGGACTCCGTACCCCTGCCCGCCTCCACCGAACTGGCCCTGCTGCACACGGAGTTCATGCGGGACCATCTGACCGTCGACCTGCGCGGCGGCCGGCGGCTGACCGGTCTGTTCGACTTCGAACCGGCGATGATCGGCGACCCGGCCTACGACTTCGTGAGCGTGGGCCTGTTCCTGACCCGCGGCGACCCGCGCCGGTTCCGCCGCTTCTACCAGGCCTACGGCCGCGCCCCGTACGACCCGGACCAGTTGCTCGCGTACACGCTGCTGCATGTGTACAGCGACTTCCCTCTTTGCCTCCACGAACTCCCCACCCCACCCGAACCACGCCTCGACACGCTCGCCGAGACCTGGTTCGGCACGGAGGGGTGACCGCGGGGGTCGGCGGCTAACGCAGCTTCTGAGCCACCTCGGTGGCCCAGTACGTGAGGATGGTGCGGGCACCCGCCCGCTTGATGCCGGTCAGGGTCTCCAGGATCGCGCGGTCGCGGTCGACCCAGCCCTTCTCCGCGGCGGCCTCGACCATCGAGTACTCGCCGGAGATCTGGTAGGCGGCCACCGGCACATCGACGGCGTCGGCGACCCTGGCCAGGATGTCGAGGTAGGGACCGGCCGGCTTGACCATCACCATATCGGCGCCCTCCTCCAGGTCGAGGGCGAGTTCCCGCAGCGACTCGCGCCAGTTGGCGGGGTCCTGCTGGTACGTCTTGCGGTCGCCCTTCAGGGAGGAGCCGACGGCCTCCCGGAACGGCCCGTAGAACGCGGAGGAGTACTTCGCGGTGTAGGCGAGGATCGCGACGTCCTCCCGGCCGATCTGGTCGAGGGCGTCCCGGACGACCCCGATCTGCCCGTCCATCATGCCGCTGGGCCCCACGACATGCGCACCGGCGTCCGCCTGCACCTGCGCCATCTCGGCGTAGCGCTCCAGCGTGGCGTCGTTGTCCACCCGCCCCTCGGCGTCGAGCACACCGCAGTGCCCGTGGTCGGTGGTCTCGTCCAGGCACAGGTCGGACATGACGAGCAGCTCGTCCCCGACCTCGGCCCGCACATCACGGATGGCGACCTGGAGGATCCCCTCCGGGTCGGTCCCCGGCGTGCCGAGAGCGTCCTTCTTCGACTCCTCGGGCACCCCGAAGAGCATGATCCCGGAGATACCGGCCGCCACCGCCTCGGCCGCCGCCTTCTTCAGGCTGTCCCTGGTGTGCTGCACCACGCCGGGCATCGCCGCGATCGGCACGGGCTCGGCGACCCCCTCCCGCACGAACGCGGGAAGGATGAGGTCGGCCGGGTGCAGCCGGGTCTCGGCGACCATCCGGCGCATGACGGGCGTGGTACGCAGCCGCCGGGGACGGGAACCGGGGAAGGATCCGTACTTCGTCATGCCTCCTACGCTACGCCCGCCTCCCCCCTGCCTTTACCGACGCCCAGTCGGCCCCGGCAGAGGGGTCCGCTCCCCCTCAGGTGAACAAGGCGGTGGTCAGGCGGCGGCCTTCGAGGAGCCTTTCCCGCCGCCCGGGCGGCCTTCCTGCCGTATGCCTCGCGCTGACGGCGTGAACCGCGCGTGGCCCGCACCCGTGAACTCGGGTGCGGGCCACGCGGCCGGCGCAGGTCAGGTCGACGCGCGTCGCCTCCGCGCGCCCGGGCGGCGTTCGCTCGGGCGGGTCACCGGGTCGCCGGCCTCCAGGGCCGCGGTCCTGCGGCGCATGCCGAAGTCCGCCAGGGCCTCGGCCAGCTTGTGGACCGACGGCTCGGGGGCCATGACGTCCACCCTCAGGCCGTGTTCCTCCGCCGTCTTCGCCGTGGCGGGGCCGATACACGCGATCACCGTCACATTGTGCGGCTTGCCCGCGATGCCCACCAGGTTCCGGACCGTCGACGACGAGGTGAAGAGCACCGCGTCGAAGCCGCCGCCCTTGATCGCCTCCCGGGTCTCGGCCGGCGGGGGCGAGGCGCGGACCGTCCGGTACGCCGTGACGTCGTCGACCTCCCAGCCCAGCTCGATCAGGCCGGCGACCAGGGTCTCGGTGGCGATGTCGGCGCGCGGCAGGAACACCCGGTCGATCGGGTCGAACACCGGGTCGTAGGGCGGCCAGTCCTCCAGCAGGCCGGCCGCCGACTGCTCGCCGGAGGGGATCAGGTCCGGCTTCACGCCGAAGGCGACCAGCGCCTTCGCCGTCTGCTCGCCGACCGCGGCCACCTTGATGCCCGCGAAGGCCCGTGCGTCGAGGCCGTACTCCTCGAACTTCTCCCGGACCGCCTTCACCGCGTTGACCGAGGTGAACGCGATCCACTCGTAGCGGCCGGTCACCAGGCCCTTGACGGCCCGCTCCATCTGCTGGGGCGTGCGCGGCGGCTCGACGGCGATCGTCGGCACCTCGTGCGGCACGGCCCCGTAGGACCGCAGCTGGTCGGAGAGCGACGCCGCCTGCTCCTTCGTACGCGGCACGAGGACCTGCCAGCCGAACAGCGGCTTGCTCTCGAACCACGACAGCCGGTCGCGCTGGGCGGCGGCGGAACGCTCACCGACCACGACTATCACCGGCCGGCCGCCCTGCGGGGACGGCAGGACCTTCGCCTGCTTCAGCGTCTGGGCGATCGAACCGAGGGTGGCGGTCCAGGTGCGCTGCCGCGTCGTCGTACCGGCGATCGTCACCGTCATCGGGGTGTCCGGCTTACGGCCCGCGGCCACCAGCTCCCCGGCGGCGGCCGCCACCGAGTCCAGGGTCGTGGAGACCACCACGGTCCCGTCGGAGGCGCCGACCTCGGTCCAGCAGCGGTCCGAAGCGGTCCGCGCATCCACGAACCGTACGTCCGCGCCGTGCGCGTCCCGCAGCGGAACCCCGGCGTAGGCGGGCACGCCCACGGCGGTCGCCACGCCCGGCACGACCTCGAACGGAACGCCCGCGGCGGCGCACGCCAGCATCTCCTCGGCGGCGTAGGCGTCCAGCCCGGGGTCCCCGGACACCGCACGGACGACCCGCTTGCCGCCCCGCGCGGCCTCCATGGAAAGATGTGCGGCATCCCTCAACGCAGGGACGCCAGCGGTTGTTGACGCGCCGTCAACTACCGGCGACTGAGGCGTGCCCGTGCCCGGATACACACCCGTGGAGGGGTCCGGGTCCGTGTGCAGAACGGCGGCGCCCGCTCTGGCGTGGGTACGCACCACGTCGAGCACCTCGTGCTCTCCGACGAGGACGTCCGCGTTCGCCAGCGCCTCGACGGCGCGCAAGGTGAGGAGTCCCGGATCCCCGGGTCCGGCACCCAGGAAGGTGACGTGCCCGTGTTCGAGGCCGGCGGGAAAGGCGGTGGGGCTCAATGTGCTCGCTCCCCCATCAGACCGGCCGCGCCCTTGGCAAGCATCTCGGCGGCGAGTTCGCGACCGAGCGCCATCGCCTGGTCGTGCGTCTCGGGCACGGGACCGGTGGTGGACAGCTGCACCAGCGTGGAGCCGTCGGCCGTGCCGACGACGCCGCGCAGGCGCATTTCCTTGACAATCTGCCCGTCGGCCTGGGAGCCCTCCCCGTCTCGAGCGAAGTCGAGAACCGGGGGAAGGTCGGCCAGCGCGCCCACGGGGGCGGTGCAACCGGCCTCCAGGGCGTTGAGCAGGGACCGCTCGGCAGTCACGGCGATCCGGGTGAGCGGGTCGTCGAGCATGGCGAGCGAGGCGATGAGGTCCGCGTCGTGCGCGACGCACTCGACCGCCAGGGCCCCCTGGCCGGGGGCGGGCAGAATCGTGTCGACCGGGATGAAGTCGGTCGCTTCCCCGATCCTCCCGACGCGGTTCAGTCCGGCCGCGGCGAGGATCACGGCGTCCAGCTCACCGCTGCGGACGTACCCGATCCGGGTGTCGACGTTGCCGCGGATCGGGACCGTCTCGATGTCCAGGCCGTGGTTACGGGCGTATGCGTTCAGCTGTGCCATACGGCGCGCCGAACCGGTGCCCACGCGCGCCCCGCTGGGCAGGTCGGTGAGTTTCAGGCCGTCGCGGGCGACGAGCACATCACGCGGGTCCTCGCGCAGCGGCACGGCGGCCAGCGCCAGCTCCTCGGGCTGCACGGTCGGCAGGTCCTTGAGGGAGTGCACCGCGAAGTCGACCTCGCCGCGCAGCAGCGCGTCACGCAGGGCCGTCACGAACACACCGGTGCCGCCGATCTGGGAGAGCTGCTCACGGGAGGTGTCGCCGTACGTCGTGATCTTCACAAGCTCCACGGGCCGTCCGGTCACCTGGCTCACTGCGTCCGCGACCAGCCCGGACTGGGCCACGGCCAGCTTGCTGCCCCTGGTCCCGAGCCTCAGTGCCTGCTCAGTCATGCTCGCCCTCGGTTCTCGGTGTTCTCGGTGTTCTCTGTGCTCTCGGGGGTGACCCCGTTGTCGGCGGTGTCGGCGCTCGCGGCGTCCTCGGTCCGGGAGACGGAGGCGACCGTCTCGGGGTCGAGGTCGAAGAGCGTGCGCAGCGCGTCCGCGTACCCGGCGCCTCCGGGCTCGGCGGCCAGCTGCTTGACCCGTACCGTCGGCGAGTGCAGCAGCTTGTCCACGACACGCCGCACGGTCTGCGTGATCTCGGCCCGGTGCTTGGTGTCGAGGCCCGGCAGCCGCCCCTCCAGGCGAGCGATCTCGCCCGCCACCACATCGGCGGCCATCGAGCGCAGCGCCACCACGGTCGGCGTGATGTGCGCCGCGCGCAGGGCGGCGCCGAACGCGGCGACCTCGTCGGAGACGATCCCGCGGACCTGATCGACGTCGGCGGCCATGGGCGCGTCGGCGGAGGCCCCGGCGAGCGTCTCGATGTCGACCAGACGCACCCCGGGCAGCCGGTGCGCGGCCGCGTCGACGTCCCTGGGCATCGCGAGGTCCAGCAGCGCCAGCACGGGTGCGGGGCGGGGAGCCTCCGGGACGGGCTCGGGGCGGCGGTGCTCGGGGATCCGGCCCACCGAGGCGGCGGTCGCGGCGAGCGCGCTGATCACTTCGGCCTCGGCCTCGGGGTCGGCCACGGCGGCGCCGGACACACGGACAACGCGCTCCCCGGCGCCCTTGTCCACCCAGGCCGCGTGCTGTTCCAGGTCCGCGGCGGCCATCCCGGCGACCGCGGCCTCGCCCGCCACCGAGAAGCCGGCGGTCCCCTGGACGGCCGACAGGTCGAGCGGACAGCCGTCCTCGGTGTCGAGGCCGGTGCCGCCGGCCGGGTCCGTCGTGGGGGCCGCGGCGGTGCGTGCGTCGGCGGTGCGTACGGTCCCGGCGGTGCTCGGGGTGCCGGGGGCAGGCACGCGGCCCTCGAGCGCCTCCTCGATCGCCTCCGCGGTGAGGACCAGGCCGGTGGCGCCGGTACAGGAGACCACCAGGTCGGCACGTGTCAGCTCGGCGGGCACCGAGTCCATCGGCACCGCGCGCGCCGATACGACCGTGCCGTCCTGTTCGGTGAGGATCTGCGCGAGGCGCTCGGCACGTGCCAGGGTGCGGTTGGCGATCACGACCTCGGCGACCCCGGCGCGCGCGAGGGTCGCGGCGGCCAGGGAGGACATGGAGCCGGCGCCCATCACCAGGGCACGCCGACCAGCGGCCCAGGTCTCCACCGGTGTGCCGGAGGCCAGCTGTTCCAGGCCGAAGGTCACCAGGGACTGGCCGGCGCGGTCGATGTCCGTCTCGGAGTGGGCGCGCTTGCCGACCCGCAGCGACTGCTGGAACAGGTCGTTCAGCAGCCGTCCGGCGGTGTGCAGCTCCTGCGAGACGGCCAGCGAGTCCTTGATCTGGCCGAGGATCTGGCCCTCGCCCACGACCATCGAGTCCAGACCGCAGGCCACCGAGAACAGATGGTGGACGGCCCGGTCCTCGTAGTGCACATACAGATGGGGCGTCAGCTCGTCCAGGCCGACCCCGCTGTGCTGGGCGAGGAGGGTGGACAGCTCGGCGACGCCCGCGTGGAACTTGTCCACATCGGCGTACAGCTCGATGCGGTTGCAGGTGGCGAGCACCGCGGCCTCGGTGGCCGGCTCGGCGGCGACCGTGTCCTGGAGCAGCTTGGCCTGGGCGTCCGCGGTCAGCGCGGCCCGCTCCAGGACGCTGACCGGAGCGCTGCGGTGGCTCAGCCCGACGACGAGGAGACTCATGCCGGCATCACGGCGGGGACGTCCCCGTCGGGCCCCTGGTCGGTGGACTCCTGAGCCGTGGCGGCGGAGGCCGGCAGGCCGTCCGTCAGGGCCTCCTCGCCGGCCTTGCGCTGCTCGTGGAAGGCGAGGATCTGAAGTTCGATGGAGAGATCGACCTTGCGCACATCGACGCCGTCCGGGACGGACAGCACGGTCGGTGCGAAGTTCAGGATGGAGGTCACTCCCGCGCTCACCAGCCGGTCGCAGACCTGCTGTGCGGCTCCGGCGGGGGTGGCGATGACGCCGATGGAGACACCGTTGTCCTTGATGATCTTTTCCAGGTCATCGGTGTGCTGGACCGGAATGCCGGCCACCGGCTTTCCGGCCAATGCCGGGTCGGCGTCGATGAGCGCCGCGACCCGGAAGCCGCGCGACGCGAACCCGCCGTAGTTGGCCAGCGCCGCACCGAGGTTACCGATACCTACGATCACAACCGGCCAGTCCTGGGTGAGGCCGAGTTCGCGGGAGATCTGGTACACGAGATACTCGACGTCGTACCCCACGCCCCGGGTCCCGTAGGAGCCCAGGTAGGAGAAGTCCTTGCGCAGCTTCGCGGAGTTGACCCCCGCGGCCGCGGCCAGCTCCTCGGAGGAGACCGTGGGCACCGAGCGCTCCGACAGTGCGGTCAGTGCTCGGAGGTACAGCGGAAGCCGGGCGACGGTGGCCTCGGGAATCCCTCGGCTGCGGGTCGCCGGTCGGTGAGTTCGGCCAGTTGCCACGGTGCTCCTGCGGGTAGAGCGGGGCTGTAGGCGGTCACACGTCCCCGGACCGCCCCGTCGAATGCAGGCTATGTCTTTGTGAACGCGTGCACAAAGATGGTGTCCGATTTGCCCGGCCAACGTGACCGGGGTCACGCGCCCTCTGTGCCCTGGTACGGAACCCGTGCAGACGCGCCCACGTTCCTTAACTTCTGGGGGCAAAATCGCACACGCTCCTCAATGTTCCATGCCCCCGCGACCAGTCGCCCGACGATCCTAAGCGACTTTACGAATTCTTGGACCGTTCGGTCGGGCCGCGACAGACGTCCCCACGGGGGGGGCGGAGACCGACCCGGGGGCAGGCCCGAGCGGCTCCCTCCGGCCCGGCGCCGGGGACTAGCTCAGGGCCTTGCGCAGGCGCTCCTCCCCCACCCGCCAGAAGGTGTGCTGTTCGCCGTCCACCAGCACGACGGGGATCTGCTCCCAGTACAGCCGGTGAAGCTCCTCGTCCTCGGTGATGTCCTTCTGCTCCCAGGGGACGCCGAGCTCACCGCAGACCTTCTCGATGACGATCTGTGCGTCATCACACAGATGACACCCGGGCTTGCGGATGAGGGTGACAAGCCGGTCCTGGGGCCCCTGGGCGCCCTTGCGTCGAAAGATGCGACTCATACGGCCATTCTCGCCCCGCCGGGCCTCCGGAAGCGCCCTGGGAGCGTCCCGGGAGCACCGGGTGCCATAACCCGGGACACCCTCCCGGCATCCCGCCGCCACGCCGGTGCGACGAGTTCTTTAACGACCCCGTCGCGCAGAGTTCACGGCCTGCCAACCTCTCGACTCCGGAACCACCGAACAGACTGGCTATGCTCACGACATGGCCGCTCTCGGATGGCTCACCCCCCGTAGGCGCTCCGCCACGGCGCGGAGCGTGTTGGCAGGCGAGGCCTCGGCGGAGGCCGCGCGCAAGTCCTCGCAGGACACTGCCCCGCAGAACGTCCCCGAACCGGAACCCTTCCCGGTGCTCGGCGACGACAAGGCCGCCGCGTTCTTCGACCTGGACAACACCGTGATGCAGGGCGCCGCGCTGTTCCACTTCGGCCGGGGCCTGTACAAGCGGAAGTTCTTCGAGACGCGCGACCTGGCGAAGTTCGCCTGGCAGCAGGCGTGGTTCCGGCTGGCCGGGGTGGAGGACCCCGACCACATGCAGGACGCGCGGGACTCGGCCCTGTCGATCGTGAAGGGCCACCGCGTCTCCGAGCTGATGTCGATCGGCGAGGAGATCTACGACGAGTACATGGCCGAGCGGATCTGGCCAGGTACGCGGGCGCTGGCACAGGCGCACCTGGACGCGGGCCAGAAGGTGTGGCTGGTCACGGCCGCGCCCGTGGAGATCGCCACGGTGATCGCCCGCCGGCTGGGCCTGACCGGGGCCCTGGGCACGGTGGCGGAGTCGGTCGACGGCGTCTACACCGGCCGACTGGTGGGCGAGCCGCTGCACGGCCCGGCGAAGGCGGAGGCGGTCCGCGCGCTGGCCGCGGCGGAGAAGCTGGACCTCCTGCGCTGCGCGGCGTACAGCGACTCCCACAACGACATCCCGATGCTGTCGCTGGTGGGGCACCCGTACGCGATCAACCCCGATCCCAAGCTCCGCAAGCACGCCCGCGCCAGCGACTGGCGGCTGCGCGACTACCGCACCGCCCGCAAGGCGGCGAAGGTGGGCATCCCGGCGGCGGCCGGCGTGGGCGCGGTGGCCGGCGGCACCGCGGCAGCCATCGCCCTGCACCGCCGCCGCCGCTGACCGGAGCCCGGCTCCTCCCCGGCGGACCGCGGCTCCGGGCCCTCCCGTCCCGGACGGCCGTGGCCGCACGTCCGGAGACTTCCGCGGTCACGATCGTGACCGCACGCTCGTCCGCCCCGGACACCACCCGCGATCGCAGCCGCGCACACCCGCATGCGCCCCGTGATCGCAGCCGCGCACACCCGCCGTACACCCCGCGATCACCGTCGCGCACACCCGCCCCGCGCCCCGAGACCGCAGTCGAGCCCACACCGGCCCTCTCGCCCTCACCTCCGCGGCACGCACGCGTTCCGGCCGCCCGTCCGGCACCCGCCGCCCCACGCCATCGTCACTGCGCGTGACGCCGGGGGACCCTGGTCCGGTCGCGCCACGCCCCGGGTGCGCACGGTCCGTGCGACCCCGTGCACCCCTCTGCCGGACGCCCTCGTCCCACCGGTCCCGCCCCGCGTTTTCCCGCCGTTCCCCCACACCCGCCCGGCACAACACGCCCCGCACCCAGACGGAAGGCGAACTGAATCGGTCAACAAACGGTCATTCTGCGGCACTTGAGTGAGCGTCAACGGACCACAGAGGCGATGGATTCGACGATTTGAGCAACTGGGTGTAGCGCCGCCTGCACTAAGCGTTATTCTCCTCAGACGCATACCGGTACCCCTCCGTCGCCACGACGGGTGAACGGTCCCGCACTGCACGTGATGGAAGCTCTGCCTCTGGGAGTCCCGTGTACCCACACGTCGGGGTTGACGCCTCGGGCCTGGCTACGCTGCGCGCAACGGTCCTGAACCTGTTGCGCGGCTTCGTCCCCACCGCGTCCGCCGTCCCCGCCTTCGCCACCGCCGCACCGCTCGGCCCGTGCTACGCACTGGCCGAGAGCAGTGCCGCGGTCGGCGGCCGACGGGCCCGCTCCGGCTCGGCCGCCACCACCGCACGCCGTCCGGCCGCGGACAGCGACAGCGCCCGCATGATGGAACTCGTGGAGCGCGCCCAGGCCGGCGAGGCCGAAGCCTTCGGGCGCCTGTACGACCAGTACAGCGACACCGTCTACCGCTACATCTACTACCGGGTGGGCGGCCGGGCGACGGCCGAGGACCTCACCAGTGAGACCTTTCTGCGCGCCCTGCGCCGGATCGGCACCTTCACCTGGCAGGGGCGCGACTTCGGCGCCTGGCTCGTCACCATCGCCCGCAACCTCGTCGCCGACCACTTCAAGTCCAGCCGCTTCCGGCTGGAGGTCACCACCGGCGAGATGCTCGACGCCAACGAGGTCGAGCGCTCCCCCGAGGACTCCGTCCTGGAATCCCTCTCCAACGCGGCCCTGCTCGACGCCGTGCGCCGGCTCAACCCCCAGCAGCAGGAGTGCGTCACGCTCCGCTTCCTCCAGGGCCTCTCGGTCGCTGAGACCGCCCGGGTGATGGGCAAGAACGAGGGCGCGATCAAGACCCTCCAGTACCGCGCCGTCCGTACGCTCGCCCGGCTGCTGCCCGAAGACGCCCGCTGAACCCCCGCCTCCGTGGCCCCCGTCCGCACCCTGCCGCACCGCACCCTGCCGCAGCGCTCTGCCACGCCCCGGTCGCACACCCACCGCCACGCCCAACTCACCGTAGGTACAGGGTCGTTGAATTCGCGGTCAGATCATCCGTCGTCCGTAACCCAAGTGCCGCGCCGCTCGTTGTGCGGGATACAGGCTCCCTGTGGTCACACCCCGGCCCTCCCCGACCACCCGATCGTGTGGACATGGTCAGGGCGTGCAACCCTCAGGACCCCCTGGGGAGTCGACCGTCATGATGAGAGGAGGTGCCGCCAGTGATCGCGAACGTATCGGCGCACCGGCGGGCGAACGCCTTCGCCCAGGCCCTGGAGGAGCAGTCCGACGACCGGGGCACGGCGGCCGAGCGGCCCGAAGAAGCGGCTCGGGCGCCGGCCCCCACTGCTCCGGAAGGCACCGAGCAGGCCGGACTGCTGGCCCTCGCGACCCGTCTCGACGAGCTGCCCCGACCGGAGCTCGACCCCGAGGTGAAGGTCGTCCAGCGTGCGCAGCTGGTGGCCGCGATGGAGGCCATGCTGCAGGAGGGCACGGCCACACGGGGCGAAGCGGCCAGAGCGTCGGTGCCCGGCCAGCTGGCGGGCGCCGCGTCGTCCGCGCAAGGGCGGGGGCAGGAGCCGGGCGAGCGGTCCCCCCGGGGCCGCGGCGCCCACCGGGCGAACCCGTTGGGAAAGCTGCGACCGCGCACCCGGCTCACCAAGGGCCTCGCCGCGGGCGGGCTCAGTGTCGGTGTGGCCGCGGCCTCCTTCGGCGGAGTGGCCGCTGCCAGCTCGGACGCCCTGCCCGGTGACTCGCTCTACGGGCTCAAACGCGGCATCGAGGACGTCAAGCTCGGCATGGCCCATGGGGACGACGGCCGCGGACGGCTCTACCTCGACCAGGCGTCGACCCGGCTGAACGAGGCCCGGCGACTGATGGAGCGCGGCCGTTCCGGTGACCTCGACCATGAGTCCCTGGGCGAGATCCGCCGGACCCTGTCCGGCATGCAGCACGACGCGTCCGAAGGCCACCGCCTGCTGCACGAGGCCTATGAGCGGGACGGCTCGCTCGCCCCCATCCAGGCACTCTCCGCCTTCTCCCAGTCCCACCGCGAGACCTGGGGCGCCCTGCGCGACCGGCTGCCCGTCCAGCTCGGCGACGTCAGTCAGCAGGTGTCGTCGGTCTTCGACGCCATAGACCAGGAGGTCGCCCCGCTGCGGTCGCTGCTGCCGCAGCCCCCGTCGCAGAGCGGCTCCGACCGGCCCTCCAGCCCCACCGCCTCGGACACCACCGGCGGCTCCCCCGGCACGGACAGCCCCACGCCCAGCGCCGGCGGAGAACCCTCCACCGGCAGCCACAGCAGCGGCACCCCCGAGCCGTCCGCGTCGACCAGCAGCGGCGACGGACTGCTCGGCGGCAACACCGGCGATCTGCTGGACCCGCCGAAGGAGAGCACCGGAGCCTCCCCCTCGGGGAGCAAGAGCCCGTCGTCCGGACCGAATGTGACGCTGCCGCCGCTGCTCCCCGGCCTCCTGCCGGGGCTGGGCATCGACAGCGAGGACACCAAGTAGCCACGTAGCCGAGTAGGGCTCACAGCAGCAGATACGACGGTGGGGGCGCTCCTGTCACCAGGGGCGCCCCCACCGTCGTACCCGGGCCGCGGCCTCAGAAGAACACCGAGCGCCGCTGCACCAGCAGCTTGTACAGCGTGTGCTGGATCTGCTCCCTGACCTGATCCGTCAGATTGAACATCAGCATCGGGTCCTCGGCGGCCTCCGGCGGATAGCCGTCCGTGGAGATCGGCTCCCCGAACTGGATCGTCCACTTCGTCGGCAGCGGGATCGCACCCAGCGGCCCCAGCCAGGGGAACGTCGGGGTGATCGGGAAGTAGGGGAAGCCCAGCAGCCGGGCGAGGGTCTTCGCGTTCCCGATCATCGGGTAGATCTCCTCGGCGCCCACGATCGAGCACGGGATGATGGGCGCTCCGGCGCGCAGGGCCGTGGAGACGAAGCCGCCGCGGCCGAAGCGCTGCAGCTTGTAACGCTCGCCGAAGGGCTTTCCGATGCCCTTGAAGCCCTCCGGCATCACCCCGACCACCTCGCCCCGCTCGAGCAGCCGCTGGGCGTCCTCCGTGCAGGCCAGCGTGTGGCCGGCCTTGCGGGCCAGTTCATTGACCACCGGCAGCACAAAGACCAGATCGGCCGCCAGCAGCCGCAGATGGCGGTCGGCCGGGTGGTGGTCGTGCACGGCGACCTGCATCATCAGGCCGTCCAGCGGCAGTGTGCCCGAGTGGTTGGCGACGATCAGCGCCCCGCCCCTCGACGGGATGTTCTCGATGCCCTTGACCTCGACCCGGAAGTATTTCTCGTACAGCGGGCGCAGCAACGACATCAGGACCTGGTCGGTGAGTTCCTCGTCATAGCCGAAGTCGTCGACCTCGTAGTCGCCGGTCAGACGCCGCCGCAGAAAGGCCAGGCCCCCGGCGATACGCCGGTCGAGACCGCCCTCTTTGCCGGCGGCCGCCGCCTTGTCGTCACCCGTCACCGAACCATCATCCTGTGGGTTCTCCCCGCCGGCCGGGAACTGGACCTCATGGACCGCCGCGGGCTCGCCCGTGCCCCGGCTCCCCGTGCTCCGGCGGCGCTGTGACCGCTGCCCGGAAGCCCCGCGGGACCGGTCGTCGTCGAACGGAATGACCTTGGCGTCCGCCATCGTTGATGCGCTCCTCAGTTGGCGCTCTGCGTCGGGAGGTGGCCGCCGCCCAGGGCGGGCAGCGCAGCGATCCGGTCGACGGCCCCCGCGAGGGTTTCCGGCGGCAGCAGTCCCCTCCCCCGGCTGTCCGCGAAGTCCGCGAAGGTCTCCGCGGTGGTGTACTCGGGCCGGTATCCGAGCGTCTCGTGCAGCTGGACCGTCTCCACGACCCGGCCATGGGTGAGCAGCCGGATCTGCTCGGGGGAGAAGTCCGTCATGCCCAGCGTGCGCATCGTCGAACCGGCCCAGGTGACCACGGGCAGCAGCAGGGGCACGGTGGGCCGCCCCAGGCGCCGTGCGCACTGCGACAGCAGCAGCACCCCGTCGCCGGCCACATTGAACGTGCCGCTGTTGAGCGTGCCGCGCCGTGCCTCGTGCGCGCCGATCCGCAGCACCTCGATCACATCGTCCTCGTGCACGAACTGCAACCGCGGGTCGTAGCCGAGAACGGTGGGCAGCACCGGCAGCGAGAAGTACGAGGCGAGCGGCGAATCGGCGTACGGGCCCAGGATGTTGGCGAACCGCAGCACACAGACGGCGACATCGGGCCGACGCCGGGCGAAGCCCCGTACATAGCCCTCGACCTCGACGGCGTCCTTGGCGAAGCCGCCGCTGGGCAGGGACTTGGGCGGAGTGGTCTCGGTGAAGACGGCCGGATCACGCGGTGCCGACCCGTACACATTCGTACTGGACTTGACCACCAGCCGTTTGACCGTCGGGGACTTCTGGCAGGCGCCCAGCAGTTGCATGGTGCCGATGACATTGGTCTCCTTGACCGTGGTCCGACTGCCGCTGCCCAGCGGGGTGCCGGTCACGTCCAGGTGGACGACCGTGTCGACGGAGTGCTCCGCGAGCACCCGGGCGATGGTGGGCTGACGGATGTCGGCCCGCACGAAGTCGGCGCCGCCCAGCTGCTGCTCGGGCGGGACCGCGTCCACCGCGACGACGCGGTCGACCTCCGGGTCACGCTGGATCCGTCGTACGAACCGGCCACCGAGCCGGCGGGCCACCCCGGTCACGAGCACGACCTTGCCCAAGATCAGCGCCTCTCTTCCCGTGCCGTCCAGTCATGGACACGGCTCTGTTCTCAGCCTGCCGCGTTCCTCGTCCGCGGCCAACTTAGCGGCTCGGCGTCGCGCTGTGACGGCTGCTCGATGCGCCGTGTCGTCCAGAGACGGCGAAGGCCCCCCACCGAGGGTGGGGGGCCACAACGCACATCCGCGCGCGAAGCAGGGGCGGCCCCTGAGGGGCCGCGTCCTACTTCTTGTTGCGACGCTGGACGCGAGTGCGCTTGAGCAGCTTGCGGTGCTTCTTCTTCGCCATCCGCTTGCGCCGCTTCTTGATAACAGAGCCCACGACTACCCTCGCTCACTTCTCATCACTCGGTGCTGGGCGCCATGGGCCCATACGACCTACGAGGGGCTAGCCTACCCGCCCGAGCGCTGAGGTCGTAATCGAGGTGCCCGGGGGGTCCTGCGGGGACCCCGCCGGGCCGCCGTCAGGCCGTCTCCACCCCCACATAGCTCTCGCGGAGATACTCGTGAACCGCTTGCTCCGGCACCCGGAAGGACCTTCCCACCCGGATCGCCGGCAGATGGCCGCTGTGCACCAGCCGGTACACGGTCATCTTCGACACTCGCATCACCGAGGCGACTTCCGCCACGGTCAGGAACTGAACCTCGTTGAGAGGCCTCTCGCCAGCTGCAGCCATGACACACCTGCACCTTCCGCACTCGACGGGCACCGGCTTCCCCTTCCGGTGACTCTTCGTCGTTGCGTGCTCACTCCCCAATGTAGGGGCGGGTGGTGCGAGTGGGGAAGAGGGGATGGCATCGGCGGCCTACTGTGACAGACACGCCCGATTGAGTACATAGCGAGTAGGCGGTCGGCAGTAAGCGGACCGCACCGCGTCATCCAGGGGGAAGACGACGGACACCACCCCTCCACCTGCCCGGCGCGGAGCACGGGACCCCCGCGGCGACCGGGCCACCGGCGCCGGACCCCGGCTGACCAGCACCGCAGCCCCCGACTTGCTCTCCGGTCGCCGACTCCGGCAGCGGCCCGCGGAACTCCGCGGCGGTGGTGAGCACGGCGCGGACCGGGAGCGGCGAGTACCTCCGTGCGCCGGATTCACCACCGGTTTCCCAGCTCCCGGCTTCCCCGGCGATGCGAGTCCCCGTACGCCATCGAGGCCGCAGATACGTAGACCGAACTAAGTCGTTATGTCGACACAGCGGCCCTTCATCGAGGTGAGAACGACACATCCCGCCGCCGACCGGGCGTCCACGAGGCTCTCCCCGGAGCCGCGGTACACGGCGAAACGGCTACGCCAGCAACCCGCGCAGCGGGAAGGCCGCCCTGCGTGCCGCGCGCACCGCCTGATCGAGCCGGTTCGCGGGGTCGTACCCCGACTCCCAGTGCGCGAACGATACCGGCCAACCCCCGTCCGTCATCCGCATCGGTGCCAACTGGCGTGTGCGGGCGTAGACCTCCTGCCGCCAGCTCTCCGGGATCACGGTCTCCGGGGTGATCGGCCGGTCCGCCGCGATGGCGACCAGATGCGTCCAGGAGCGCGGCACCACGTCCACGACCGCGTATCCGCCGCCGCCCAGCGCGATCCAGCGCCCGTCGGCGTACTGGTGCGCCAGGTCGTGGCAGGCGATCTGCACCGCCCGCTGCGCGTCCAGCGAGACGGCGAGATGGGCGAGGGGGTCCTCGACATGGGTGTCGGCACCGTGCTGGGTGACCAGGACCTGCGGCCGGAAGTCGGCGAGCAGTTCCGGCACCACGGCGTGGAAGGCCCGCACCCATCCCGCGTCCCCCGTGCCGGCCGGCAGCGCCACGTTCACCGCGCTGCCCTCCGCGTCCGGGGCACCCGTCTCCTCGGGCCACCCGGTCTGCGGGAACAGGGTCCGCGGATGCTCGTGCAGGGAGACGGTGAGCACCCGGGGATCCTCCCAGAACGCCGTCTGCACCCCGTCCCCGTGGTGCACGTCCACGTCCACATAGGCGATCCGTTCGGCGCCCAGCTCCAGCAGCCGGGCGATGGCGAGCGAGGCGTCGTTGTAGATGCAGAACCCGGAGGCGCCGCCGGGCATCGCATGGTGCAGCCCGCCGGCGAAGTTCACCGCATGCAGGGCGTCCCCGTGCCACACGGCCTCGGCCGCGGCCACCGACTGCCCGGCGATCAGGGCGGACACCTCGTGCATCCCGGCGAAGGCGGGGTCGTCCAGGGTGCCCAGCCCGTAGGACGCATCGGCCGACGCGGGGTCGGCGGAGGCGGCCTTCACGGCCCGCACATAGTCCTCGCGGTGCACCAGACGCAGCGTCGAGTCTCCTGCGGGCTTCGCGGCGACCACCTCGACGGCCCGGTCGAGCCCGAAGGCGTCGACCAGCCTCCTGGTCAGCGCGAGGCGCACCGGGTCCATCGGGTGGCCGGGGCCGAAGTCATAGCCCGTTACTGCCTCGTCCCACATCAGCTGTGCGCGGCCGCTCATGTCCGTCACGGTAGCGGTCCGATCGAGGTGCGAACGAACGGGCGTACACCAGTGTCACCAGGACCAGCACCATCGGTACGAGCATGGCGCCGCGGTAGCTCCAGGCGTCCCCGAGCGCGCCCACCAGCGGCGAGCCTATGAGGAAGCCCACGTAGTTGAAGATGTTGAGGCGGGCGACGGCCGTGTCCGACGCCCCGGGGAACAGCCGTCCGGCAGCGGCGAAGGTCTGTGGCACCAGCACGCACAGCCCCAGGCCCAGCAGGGTGAACCCGAGCATCCCGACCCATGCCCCGGGCGCCCCCGCCACCACGGCGAACCCGACTGCCGCCAGCAGCACCCCGATCCGCACGACGGTCACGGCCCCGAACCGCCGCACCCCGAGGTCCCCGATGGACCGTCCGAGCAGTGTGGTGACCATATAGACGTTGTAGGGAACGGTCGCCAGTTGCTCCGAGCCGCCGAGGGTGTCCTGCAGATACTTGGCGCTCCAGTTGGAGACGGTGGAGTCCCCGATATAGGCGAAGGTCATCACCAGGCAGAGCGGCAGCAGCAGCCGGAACACCACGGGTCGGCGCTCGGCCTCCCGGACGTCCGGAGCGGGATCGCCTCCGTCGACGTACCAGCGGCTGCCGAGCAGGGTGGCCGGCAACAGCACCGCGACCACGGGCAGATACGACACCCACAGCGCCAGATGCCAGTGCGCCCCCGCCCAGGCGAGCGAGGCGCCGAGGATCCCGCCGAGGCTGTACGCGGCGTGGAAGCCGAGCATGATGCTGCGCCCGTAAGCCCGCTGGAGACTCACCCCGAGCATGTTCATGGAGGCGTCCAGGGCGCCCACCGCCAGCCCGAACGCGGCCAGTGCGATCGCCAGCGCGACCAGGTTCGTCCCGGCCCCTACGCCGAGGAGGGAGAGCAGCACCACGGGCTGCGACCAGCGGAGCAGTCGGCTGGGCCGGACCCGCTTGACGAGCTGCTCGGTCGTCACGCTGCCCAGCCCGGCCAGGATCGGCACGGCGGCGAGGAAGAGGGGGAGCAGGGCGTCCGACACCCCGTACCGCGCCTGGACGGCGGGGATCCGGGTCACCAGCAGAGCGAAGGCCACGCCCTGGGCGAAGAAGCCGAACGCCAGAGAGGCCCTGCCGCGCCGTCTGCCATCTGTCATGGCGGCGAGCGTAGGGGCGGGGTCCGGGACGGGGATACATCCCGGCGAGGACGAGTTTCGTTCAGCTCAGCAGGTCGGCCAACTCACCCATGCCGGCGAAGAGTCGGGAGGCGCCGGTCAGCTTTGCCGCGGGCGTCATCGCGGTGAACCCGTACACCTCCATCCCCGCGGCCACGGCCGCCTGCACACCGAGCGGGCTGTCCTCGATGACCAGGCACTGGTCGAGGGCGATCCCCATCCGCTCGGCGGCGTACAGGAACAGGTCCGGTGCCGGCTTGCCCCGGCCCACGTCCTGGGAGCTGAAGATTCGCTCGTCGTCGAACCACTGGTCGAGTCCGGTCGTACGGTGTCCGACGCGGATCCGCTCATGGCTCCCGGAGGACGCCACACAGAAGGGCACACCGTCCGCGGACAGCGCGGCCAGCACGTCCACGACCCCGGTGACGGGCTTCAGCTCCCGCTCGAAGGCGGCGAAGACCCGTGTGTGGAAGACATCGTCGAAGTCGGCCGGCAGCCGCTCTCCCGTACGCTCCAGGACCAGGTCATGGACCCGGTGCATCGCGGACCCCATGTAGTCGCGGATGGAGTCCTCGTAGGTGGTCGGGTGCCCGAGCTCGGTCAGATACGCGGCCAGCAGCCGGTTGGAGATGGGCTCACTGAGCCTTTGCCAACTTGCCTCGTGAGCTGGTCAGTTGGGTCGACAGATGAGTGAAGCCCCTGGTAGACGGGTTCACGACCAAGATCACCCGGTACCCACCAGAGGCTTCGCATGCTTGTCTACCCGTGTGGGCTGGACGTGTCCAGTCGATCCCTGTCCTTCCTCGCTGCTCGCCTGCGAGAACACCATCGTCGGATCAAGAGCCGCTGGCGCCGGCTCCCGGTCGGCCGTCAAGCCCTGCTGGTGTTGGCGCATCTGCGGAACGGAACCACGTACGCCCAGCTCGCGGCGGGTTTCGGGGTCGGGACGAGCACGGTCTACCGCTACATCAGCGAGGCCGTCGACCTGCTGGCCGCACTGGCACCGACCCTCGACGAGGCCGTCCGGGCTGCTTCGACGAAAGCGTACGTCCTGCTCGACGGGACGCTCCTCCCCATCGACCGGATCGCCGCCGACCGGCCCTTCTACTCGGGGAAGCATAAGAAGCACGGCATGAACGTGCAGGTCATCGCCGATCCGTTCGGCCGGCTGCTATGGGCCTCGCCCGCACTGCCAGGAGCCGTTCACGACGTTCGGGCGGCCCGCGAACACGGCATCATCAACGCCCTCGACCAGGCCCGAATCCCTTGCTGGGCGGACAAGGGCTACCAGGGCGCCCGCGGTACGGTCCGGGTTCCGTTCCGCGGCCGATGGGAGACACTTTCCACAGGTCAGCAGGCCGTGAACCGATCCCAGGCCAAAATCCGTGCCCTCGTCGAACAAGCCATGGCTACCCTCAAGAACTGGCGACTCCTTCGCAAACTCCGCTGCTCGACCACCCGCATCACGGGCCTGGTCCAAGCTGTCCTCACCCTGCATCACGCCAGCTCACCAGCAGGTTGAAAAGACCTCACTGTCGACGAGAACGCCGTCGTTGTCGAAGATGACGAGGTCGTAGCGCATGGGTACGAGCCTAGACGAGCCGAAAACGCAGAAAACCCCGCACCATACGGTGCGGGGTTTTCCCACAATTTGTTCGGCGGCGTCCTACTCTCCCACAGGGTCCCCCCTGCAGTACCATCGGCGCTCTGAGGCTTAGCTTCCGGGTTCGGAATGTAACCGGGCGTTTCCCTCACGCTATGACCACCGAAACACTATGAAACACACAACCCGACCACCCGTCAGGGTGCGATTGTTCGTGGTTTCAGAACCAACACAGTGAACGCGAGCAACTGAGGACAAGCCCTCGGCCTATTAGTACCAGTCACCTCCACACCTCACGATGCTTCCAGATCTGGCCTATCAACCCAGTCGTCTACTGGGAGCCTTACCCCATCAAGTGGGTGGGAGTCCTCATCTCGAAGCAGGCTTCCCGCTTAGATGCTTTCAGCGGTTATCCCTCCCGAACGTAGCCAACCAGCCATGCCCTTGGCAGAACAACTGGCACACCAGAGGTTCGTCCGTCCCGGTCCTCTCGTACTAGGGACAGCCCTTCTCAAGACTCCTACGCGCACAGCGGATAGGGACCGAACTGTCTCACGACGTTCTAAACCCAGCTCGCGTACCGCTTTAATGGGCGAACAGCCCAACCCTTGGGACCGACTCCAGCCCCAGGATGCGACGAGCCGACATCGAGGTGCCAAACCATCCCGTCGATATGGACTCTTGGGGAAGATCAGCCTGTTATCCCCGGGGTACCTTTTATCCGTTGAGCGACGGCGCTTCCACAAGCCACCGCCGGATCACTAGTCCCGACTTTCGTCCCTGCTCGACCCGTCGGTCTCACAGTCAAGCTCCCTTGTGCACTTACACTCAACACCTGATTGCCAACCAGGCTGAGGGAACCTTTGGGCGCCTCCGTTACCCTTTAGGAGGCAACCGCCCCAGTTAAACTACCCATCAGACACTGTCCCCGATCCGGATCACGGACCCGGGTTAGACATCCAGCACGACCAGACTGGTATTTCAACGACGACTCCACAACCACTGGCGTGGCCGCTTCAAAGTCTCCCAGCTATCCTACACAAGCCGAACCGAACACCAATATCAAACTGTAGTAAAGGTCCCGGGGTCTTTCCGTCCTGCTGCGCGAAACGAGCATCTTTACTCGTAGTGCAATTTCACCGGGCCTATGGTTGAGACAGTCGAGAAGTCGTTACGCCATTCGTGCAGGTCGGAACTTACCCGACAAGGAATTTCGCTACCTTAGGATGGTTATAGTTACCACCGCCGTTTACTGGCGCTTAAGTTCTCAGCTTCGCCCACCCGAAAGTGAGCTAACCGGTCCCCTTAACGTTCCAGCACCGGGCAGGCGTCAGTCCGTATACATCGCCTTACGGCTTCGCACGGACCTGTGTTTTTAGTAAACAGTCGCTTCTCGCTGGTCTCTGCGGCCACCCCCAGCTCAGACCGTATAGATCATCACCAGAAGTGGCCCCCCTTCTCCCGAAGTTACGGGGGCATTTTGCCGAATTCCTTAACCATAGTTCACCCGAACGCCTCGGTATTCTCTACCTGACCACCTGAGTCGGTTTAGGGTACGGGCCGCCATGAAACTCGCTAGAGGCTTTTCTCGACAGCATAGGATCATCCACTTCACCACAATCGGCTCGGCATCAGGTCTCACCCACAAGGTGTGCGGATTTACCTACACACCGGGCTACACCCTTACCCCGGGACAACCACCACCCGGGATGGACTACCTTCCTGCGTCACCCCATCACTCACCTACTACCAACTTGGTTCAGCGGCTCCACCACTTTCCTTTCCCCGAAGGGTCCGGAACGGCTTCACGGCCTTAGCATCACTGGATTCAATGTTTGACGCTCCACAGCGGGTACCGGAATATCAACCGGTTATCCATCGACTACGCCTGTCGGCCTCGCCTTAGGTCCCGACTTACCCTGGGCAGATCAGCTTGACCCAGGAACCCTTAGTCAATCGGCGCACACGTTTCCCACGTGTGAATCGCTACTCATGCCTGCATTCTCACTCGTCAACCGTCCACAACTACCTTCCGGTGCTGCTTCACCCGGCAGACGACGCTCCCCTACCCATCACAGCAGGCGTTGGCCCTTATGCTGCAATGACACGACTTCGGCGGTACGCTTGAGCCCCGCTACATTGTCGGCGCGGAATCACTAGACCAGTGAGCTATTACGCACTCTTTCAAGGGTGGCTGCTTCTAAGCCAACCTCCTGGTTGTCTGTGCGACTCCACATCCTTTCCCACTTAGCGTACGCTTAGGGGCCTTAGTCGATGCTCTGGGCTGTTTCCCTCTCGACCATGGAGCTTATCCCCCACAGTCTCACTGCCGCGCTCTCACTTACCGGCATTCGGAGTTTGGCTAAGGTCAGTAACCCGGTAGGGCCCATCGCCTATCCAGTGCTCTACCTCCGGCAAGAAACACACGACGCTGCACCTAAATGCATTTCGGGGAGAACCAGCTATCACGGAGTTTGATTGGCCTTTCACCCCTAACCACAGGTCATCCCCCAGGTTTTCAACCCTGGTGGGTTCGGTCCTCCACGAAGTCTTACCTCCGCTTCAACCTGCCCATGGCTAGATCACTCCGCTTCGGGTCTTGGGCATGCTACTCAAACGCCCTGTTCGGACTCGCTTTCGCTACGGCTACCCCACCCGGGTTAACCTCGCAACACACCGCAAACTCGCAGGCTCATTCTTCAAAAGGCACGCAGTCACGAGAATGTGCAAGCACATTCCGACGCTCCCACGGCTTGTAGGCACACGGTTTCAGGTACTATTTCACTCCCCTCCCGGGGTACTTTTCACCATTCCCTCACGGTACTATCCGCTATCGGTCACCAGGGAATATTTAGGCTTAGCGGGTGGTCCCGCCAGATTCACACGGGATTTCTCGGGCCCCGTGCTACTTGGGTGTCTCTCCAACGAGCCGCTGACGTTTCGACTACGGGGGTCTTACCCTCTACGCCGGACCTTTCGCATGTCCTTCGTCTACATCAACGGTTTCTGACTCGTCTCACGGCCGGCAGACCGTGACAAAGAGATCCCACAACCCCCACAACGCAACCCCTGCCGGGTCTCACACGCCATAGGTTTAGCCTCATCCGGTTTCGCTCGCCACTACTCCCGGAATCACGGTT